>NZ_JBRATK010000013.1:0-72481 GCF_052712855.1 Acinetobacter sp. F16 | reverse complement strand
TCAATTTCTCAATTTCTCAATTTCTCAATTTCTCAATTTCTCAATTTCTCAATTTCTCAATTTCTCAATTTCTCAATTTCTCAATTTCTCAATTTCTCAATTTCTCAATTTGCTGATAAATATTTAAATTTTTAATCCCTAGAGAAGGAGGATGTGCTTAATATGTGTAATATTGATAAATAGTTATTCTGAATTTTAATAATAATTTAATAATGTTCACGTTTAAAACCTGACTTTTAAATATTGAGTTTTGTTTCCGCAAATATCTTTGGTAAAACGCTCACTATATGCTATCTGAATTCTATAGAATAGCTTTTAGTTTTTTTATTGATCAATTAGTATTTTATGATGAGTAGCAAGCAGTAAATTTCATTTTTTGATTAATTTTTATTTTTTCCAGATTTTTATGCAGTAAATATGAAGATCTTCTGCTATTTTAATAAAAATTTTACAGTTATTATAATTTGCCCATTCTAGTAGTAGAAAAATCTTGGAGATTGCTGATGTGATTCGAGGAGCAGCTATTATAAGTTCCTATTTCATAAATTATATAATGGGGAATCTGCCAGAATTGATTTCGAAACTATTAATAAAATTTTACCTAGTGTCTATTCAGTTATTTTTGGTCACTTTAGTGAGTTGAGCTAAAAATCAGAAATAAAGCATTCAGGTTAAAATTATAAAAAATTATTATAAAAAAAGCCCTGATCAATGATCAGGGCTTTTTCGTATTCTGGAGCGGGAAAGGAGACTCGAACTCCCGACCCCAACCTTGGCAAGGTTATGCTCTACCAACTGAGCTATTCCCGCAATGGTGTGAATTATAGAGAATTTCACAAAACTGTCAACTCTCTATAATTACAAATGATCAATTAATCAGCACGACGCCAAATGGTGCCTTGACGGGTATCTTCCAAAACCACACCCTGGTCAAGCAATGACTGACGAATTTCATCTGCTTTGGCAAATTCTTTGGCTTTTTTCGCATCTTTACGCTGTTGAATCAAATCTTCAATTTGTTCTGCGGTTAAGCCTAAAGCTTCCTGACCGATATCGGATTTCAAGAAATCATCGACATTGTGTTGAACTATACCAAGAATGTTGGTGAGGTGACGTAAAGTTGAATAGTAAAGCGTTGCCTGTTCCTGGTTTTCATCTTTTACTGCACGATTGAGTTCTTTATTGATTTCAAACAATACCGCAATCGCTTCAGACGTATTGAAGTCATCACGCATTGCCGCATTAAAGCGTTCAACCAAAGCATCATCTAAGCTCTCAACGGTTTTTTCGCCATACACCGCTTGATAAGCTTTAAATGAATGATAGAAACGTGAAAGGGTATTTTTTGCTTCTTTTAATGCAGTGTCCGAGAAGTTTACTGGACTGCGATAGTGTGATGACACAATAAAGTAACGGATCACTTCAGGATGGAATTTATCCATTACATCGCGAATGGTGAAAAAGTTGCCTAAAGACTTCGACATTTTTTCGCCATCGACATTAATGAAACCTACATGCATCCAGTAATTTACATATTGTTCATCAGTCGAAGCTTCACTTTGTGCAATTTCATTTTCATGATGCGGGAACATCAGGTCTGAACCGCCACCGTGAATATCAAAATGGTTGCCTAGGCAGCAAGTCGACATGGCTGAACATTCAATATGCCAACCCGGACGACCATTGCCCCAAGGTGAAGCCCAAGATGGCTCATTTTCCTTGGCATGTTTCCACAGCACGAAGTCGAACGGATGTTTCTTTTCAACTTCAACATCGACACGATCTGACGCCCCGGCTTGCATATCTTCCAGTTTACGACCTGAAAGACGACCATATTTAGCAAATTTTTCAACCTGGAAATAAACATCACCATTGCTAGAAGGATAAGCCGTGCCTTTATTGACCAAATTACCGATCATATTTTGCATCTGATCAATATAATCAGTTGCACGCGGTGCTTCATCAGGGTGTAAGCAACCCAGATTTTCAGCATCGTCATTCATGGCCTGAATAAAACGATCCGTTAAAGCCGTAATGCTTTCGCCATTTTCATTGGCACGTTTAATAATTTTGTCGTCAATGTCGGTAATATTACGAACGTATTTAACCTTCCAACCTTGACTGCGCAAGAAACGGATAATGTAGTCAAATGCAACCATGACACGAGCATGCCCAATATGACAGTAATCGTAAACTGTCATACCGCAAACATACATATCGATATGTCCCTCGACACGCGGAACAAATTCAACTTTTTTACGTTGCTCTGAGTTGTATAGAACAAATGGTTGCATAGGTCTTCTAAAATGCTTTTACAAAAGATGGCTCATCTTAACCTAAGCATTATTATTCATAAAGTTTTAAGCGTTTTTTTTATAGGCTTGTGAAAAGTTGTACATTTAGAAACGTGCGATTTGCATAGATATGATAAAATTGCGAAAATTATTTTTGCTTGATTAGAGTCAACGCTTTATAGCGTTAAGGTAAACCTACTTTGAACCCACCAAATATGCCAAATCAAATAGACTTCCAAAAAGTTGCATTAGAAACCTTGCGTATAGAAGAACAAGCGCTAGAAATATTGGCGACGCAAATTGATGAACGTTTTAGCCATGCATGTGAAATCATTTTGCAGTGCCGAGGGCGCTTAGTGATTACCGGCATGGGGAAATCTGGTCATATTGGTCGTAAAATGGCGGCAACTTTTGCTTCTACCGGTACTCCATCATTCTTTATGCATCCAGGTGAAGCAGGGCATGGCGACCTAGGTATGCTGGTACCGGGCGATGTACTGATTGCAATTTCAAACTCAGGCAAGAGTGATGAAATTATGATGCTGATGCCCTTGATCAAGCGTTTGGAAATTCCGCTCATTACCATCAGTGGTGATGATAAAGGTCCGATGCCACAAAATGCAGATGTGGCGTTAACCTTGGGCAATATTCAGGAAGCCTGTCCATTGGGTCTGGCACCCACTTCAAGTACGACCGCAACCTTGGCTTTAGGTGATGCGCTGGCTGTGGCTTTGCTTGATGCTCGTGGTTTTACTGCAGATGATTTTGCCATGTCGCATCCAGCGGGTGCTTTGGGTAAACGCCTATTGTTACATGTAAAACACCTCATGCATAAAGGGACAGAATTACCAAAAGTCTCTCCCGATACACCAATGAATCAGGTCTTATACGAAATTTCAAACAAACGCCTAGGTTTAACCACAATTGTAGACCAAAATAATGTTCTGCTTGGTATTTTTACCGATGGTGATTTACGTCGTTTAATTGATAAGCAACAAGGTTTTGATGTGAACCTGGTCGTGTCGGAAGTAATGACCAAAAATCCTTTAACCATTTCGCAAGAAGTGCGTGCTGTTGAAGCTTTGGAACGAATGAACGAAAACAAAATCAATCAATTTGTTGTGGTAAATGATGTAAATAAAGTCATTGGTGTCATTAGTATGCATGACTTGATTCAAGCTGGGGTAAATTAATAAATGGCATCTTATATTTTATTAGAACAAGCGCGTCATATTGAAGCTTTAGTTCTTGATGTCGACGGTATTTTAAGTGATGGTTTTGTGACACTCACCAATACAGGAGATGAAATCAAGTCTTTTGATATTCGTGATGGCTTGGGTATGAAACTTGTACAGAAAGCCGGGGTCAAAGTCATTATCATTACTGGACGTACCAGCAATATTGTTGAAAAGCGCATGTCTGACTTGGGTGTAGACTTGGTTTTTCAAGGCCGTGAAGATAAAGGCATCGCATTACGTGAAGCCTGTGCACAATTGAATGTTGCACCAGAAGACTGTTTATATATGGGCGACGATTGGCCTGATCTTTCTGCATTTGCCATTGCAGGTATGAAAGTTACCGTGCCGAATGGTCATGTTGAAGTGCGTCGTCGTGCAGACCTGGTGACTCAGGCAATGGGTGGGCGCGGCGCGGTACGCGAAATCTGCGATATGATTTTAATGGCTAAAGGGGCTTACGAAACGCTTCTTGAAAAATATACGTCTGTCCCACATTAATAGTTAAATAATTCATTTAATTTGAGTTAAGTACCACACTTATGGATACAAAAGTTTTATACCTAACTGCTATAGCAATTGCAGCTATAAGTGGTGGTTATTACTATTACAGCGGCAAGGGCAATAAACTTGAGGTTGATTCAGCAAGGAGTATGACCTATTCCGCTGAGAAAATTAATCTCACCCAAACCGATGATAACGGTAATTTGTATGTCCGCGCTCAGGTCGATCGTCTTGAACAGGACATGCAAAAACAAACCGCAAAACTCACTAATCTAAATGCGTCTATGTATACAAATGGCGCAGTCGATGCCACTTTCTATGCCAAAGTCGCAAATAGTTATGATGATAATGAGCGGGTTGTTTTGTCTGGAGATGTGTTGGCGGTTAAGTTGATGCAACAAGGCAAAATGCAATTTCGAACCACAGAGTTAACGGGATATCCTAAAACTCGTGAAATTGAAACTAATAAACAAGTAATTGTGCAATCTCCGCAAGCTGAATTTGTAAGCCAAGGTCTGAAAGCCAATTTAAATAACGGTCAATACGAATTTTTTAATATTCGAGGAAAATATGAACCAAAATCTTAAGCTTACATTTTCTAAAACCTTGCTTCAGCAAGCAGCTTTAGTCGGTTTGGTTGTATTCTCATCGGCAACGGCATTTGCAATTCCTGCGGACCGAAATCAGCCTATCTCCCTAGTAGCTGACCGTGCAACCTATAATGAAAAAACCGGTGTGACGACCTATACCGGTAATGTCATCATCGAGCAAGGCACCATGAAATTGCAAGCCAATTCAATTGTTGCCAATCTCAACAGTCAAAAAGAAATCAGCACCATTACTGCAACGGGTGGCCCTGCACGTTTTCAGCAAAAAGTGGATGTCAATAAAGGGTTAGCCAAAGGACAGGCACAAAAGATTCTCTATAATGCCCAAACCGGCATTATCACCTTGTCTGGCAGCGCATTGTTACAGCAAGACGGCGCAAGTATTCGTGGTAATACTTTGAAATATAGTATGAATAAGGGTGATATTGAGGCGACAGGTACCCCGAATAACACCGGTTCATCTTCAGGTCGTGTCCAAATTGTGATTCCACCTTCGAGTTCAAAATCATTCCCGGGAGCACGTGATTAATGGATCAATCGCTAAATCAACCGCAAACCCTATGTATTAAACATCTGGCGAAAAACTATAGTAAAAGATGGGTGGTCAAGGACGTTTCTTTCCAGATGCAAAGTGGGCAGATTGTCGGGTTACTTGGACCAAACGGTGCCGGTAAAACCACAAGTTTCTACATGGTGGTTGGTTTAGTCCGAATGGATAAAGGCGAGATTCATTTAGATGATCTGGATTTGTCCGATTTGGCCATGCATGAACGTGCCCGCAAAGGGATTGGTTATTTACCTCAAGAAGCCTCTATTTTTAGAAAACTGACCATTTCTGAAAATATTATGGCGATTCTTGAAACCCGTAAGGATTTAAACAAACAGCAACGCCAACAGCGTTTAAGTGAATTGCTGGCTGATTTTAAAATCACCCATATTAAAGATTCTTTAGGCATGAGTGTTTCGGGTGGTGAACGTCGTCGTGCCGAAATTGCCCGTGCCTTGGCTGCGGATCCTAAGTTTATGTTACTCGATGAGCCGTTTGCCGGGGTCGATCCTATTTCTGTAGGTGATATCAAAGATATTATTCGTACCTTAAAAGATCGTGGAATTGGCGTATTGATTACCGACCATAATGTACGCGAAACTTTAGCGATTTGTGAACGAGCGTATATTGTCAGTGAAGGTGCGGTAATTGCTGAGGGAACACCGCAAGAAGTGCTTGAAAATGAAACGGTGCGCCAGGTTTATCTCGGTGAAGATTTTATGGTTTAAAAATAAACAAAATAAAAGATGATTTTGTTATTAATAAATGACAAGATCATCTAACGTTATAATTATAAAAAATAACAATTATTTTACAAAAGTGGACGTATTCTTTACCAAATGCGTTAAAATATTTATTAAATGTAATTGCCACTCAAATGATGTTAAAAAATCAATCTAAAGTAGTTTTGCGGCAAAATCTATATATGCGGAGCATGCAGTGTTTGATATGTATGATGCCTTTACATATAAACTATGCACATGCAGACGGTTCAAAAGATTTTATGCAATCGGTCAAGTCTGGGATCAGTCAAATTTTTGTTCCTAAACCTGATGAAAACTATAATAAAGCCAATATTCACACCCTCAGTAACTTTCAGTTAGATACCTCAAAAGTTCAAGAATTGCCTGTAATACAGGGCTCTGGTCGGACACTGGCTTTCTCTAAAAATAAACCGATGTATCAACCTGTTAGCCAATTAAGCTTCAATGAAACCATTCTTCGGGCATTACAGCGCAGTCCGGATGTTTCACAGAGCGTTTCGGTTTTAGCTGGACAGGGTGCTTATATTGATGTTGCCAAAGCCGGGTATTATCCTCAGCTTTCAGGCGGATTGTCCACGGGAGACTTAAGTTCCGGTGAACGTGGACGCCAGCTGATCAGTCTGAATGCCACGCAAATGCTCTACGATTTTGGCAAGGTTAAAAGTGGGGTGGATATTGAACAGGCAAAGCTTGCGGCTGAACAGGCCAATGTTTTGCTAAGCATCGATAATGTGGCCTATGAAACTGCCAATGCGATTGTGAATATTAAGCGCTATCAGGAAATCACCCAAATTGCACAGCAGCAGATTAACGGCATTTCACGCATTGCAGAAATTGCTAATTTAAGAGCACAGGCGGGGATTAGTACCCAGGCTGACCCCGTTCAGGCACGTGCAAATTTAGAAGCTGCACAGGCCAATTTAGTGGTGCAGCAAACGCAGCTGAAAAAATTTCAGCAGAAATTACGCACATTATTGGGTGCGGATGTGACCGGTCAGGATTGGGCTATTCCAGAGCGTGTGGTGAGGGATTCCGATTTATACCGTGATCCAGAATTTAACCAAATTCCAAGCATGATTGCGGCACAGGCACAGATCGAAGTTGCCAAATTTCAAAAGCAACAATCAAAATTAACTAACTATCCAACTTTGAGTGTTAAAGGTTCACTCAGTCAGGCATTAAATGGCCGTAATCCCAATAATAATGAAGATGATGGGATGTATAACTCGATCATGCTGGAAGCGAGCAGTAATTTGTATCAGGGAGGGGCAAAAGCATCCCAGACCCGCGCTGCCAGTTATGCCGAGGAAGCTGCAAAAGCAAAGGTCAATTCAGTCTATCTGGATGTGCTCGATGAAATCCGGGTATTACGTGAAGAAATCGAAAATAAGCAGCATCTAATGACTATTCTGATGGCGCGCAAGGAAACCTCAATTCGTACCCGAGAGCTGTATCAGGAGCAATATAAACTCGGGACGCGTTCCGCGGTTGACTTGCTCAATGCAGAACAGTCCATTCACAGTGCAGCTCAGGAAATCGAAAATGCACGTTACGACATTTATGATGCAATTGTGAGATACATTACGGTTACAGGACGTTCTCGTGATCTCTATGATCTTAATAATATTCCAATTCAGGGGTTTGAGATTCAGCCATGAATAATAAAAACAATTATCAGCCTTGGCTTCAAGCGGTACTTACGATTGCCAAACATTATCGTATAGAGCCCTCTGAAGAACGTATCCGTTTACAGCTAGACTGGAATCCTAACCAGAATATTGATGACATTCTGGCACTGATTACGCGTCAGGTCGGCATGAGTATGCGTAAGTCTGCATTCACTCAAGATTTAATCAATCCGTGGCGTCTTCCGGTTGTCGTGGAATTTCATGATGGTCAGGTCGGGGTTGTTGAAAAGGTCGATGCTGAAGGCAATGCCAATATCCAGCTGAGTGGTGATCAGGGGCTTGCGCAGACTTTAACCCTGGATGTGCTGCAGTCCAATATTCGTCATGTCTATATTCTTCGACCAGAAAAATCCGTGCCAGATGCGCGGGTGGACGAATACATCAAACCTTATGAAAGCAGCTGGTTCTGGACCATTGTATTACGTGACTGGAAACGTTATGTCGATGTAATGTTTGGCTCCATGATTGCCAATATTCTGGCCCTGGCGACTGTTGTTTTTTCCATGAATGTCTATGACCGGGTGATTCCGGCACAATCCATTCCCACTTTATGGGTACTGGCCGGTGGTGTACTGATTGCTGCAATTTTTGAATTCAGTTTGCGGGTCGCACGAATTTACCTGTCAGATATTATTGGCAAGCGTGCAGATTTAAGAATATCGGACCGGGTTTTTGGTCATGCTTTAAGAATTAAAAACAGTGAACGCTCCAAATCTACAGGCACGTTTATTTCACAGATTCGTGAGCTTGAAGGTGTACGTGAACTGGTAACCTCCACCACAATTTCAGCGATTGCCGATTTACCTTTCTTTCTGCTGTTTTTGGGAATTTTCTGGCTGATTGGTGGCAACCTGTTCTGGGTGATGCTTCTGGTTGTACCTTTAATGATTCTGCCTGGAATTTTGGCACAAAAACCTTTGGCGAAACTGGCCAGTGAAGGCATGCGCGAAGGTGCAGTCCGTAATGCGATGCTGGTGGAAGCAGTCCAAGGCATTGAAGATATCAAGCTATTGCGTGCTGAAGCCAGATTCCAGAATCAGTGGAATCACATGAATGAATCATCTGCGGATGTTTCAATGCGTCAACGTAAAATTGTGGGGGTTATGAATGCCTGGACCCAGAAAATTCAGGGTTTGACCTTTGCAATTGTGGTGCTGGTGGGCTGCTTTGCGGTGATGAAAGGTGACATGACCACCGGTGCTCTGGTGGCCTGTTCGATGTTGTCTTCACGCATGCTGGGTCCGATTGCGCAAATTACCGGTGTGCTGGGCCGCTGGCAGCAAGCCAAAGTAGCTAAAAATGGATTGGATGAATTGATGAAAAAACCGGTGGACCAACCGGAGCATGCCCATTTGATTCATCGTCCGGCACTAAATGGTCATTATGAATTAACGGGCGTGACCTTCAAGTATGGCGAGGATGATCCAAAGCCAAGCCTGATGATTCCAAAACTTGAAATCAAACCAGGTGAAAAAATTGCCATTCTTGGGCGCAATGGCGCTGGTAAATCGACACTACTGCAATTGTTGTCAGGCATGCAAACTCCTGTTCAGGGCAAAATCAAACTTGATGGTGTTGAGCTGGGCTTAATCGATCCCTCAGATGTGCGCCGTGATATGGGATTACTGAACCAGAATGCGCATTTGTTCTTTGGTTCGGTGCGTGAAAACTTGACCCTTGGCGCGCCTTTGGCCAGTGATGAAGAAATATTGAATGCTTTGAAAATTACCGGTGCAATTCATTTTGTGCAGGAGAAAAAAGAAGGCTTGGATCATATGATTCTTGAAGGTGGCGTTGGTTTTTCTGGTGGGCAGAAACAGGCACTATTACTGGCGCGTTTACTGATTCGCCAGCCGAATATTCTGTTGCTGGATGAGCCAACGGCATCGATTGATGATGTATCGGAAAAACAACTGATTGACCATTTGAAATTATGGCTTGGTCAACGCACCATGATTGTTGCGACGCATCGTCGTGCAGTACTGGAGCTGGTGGACAGAATTATTGTGGTCAATGATGGCAAGATCGTGATGGATGGACCGCGTGATCAGATTCTCAATCAAAATCAGCCACAGCAACGTCAGGTTGCAGGAGCTAATTCATGAGCGCGAAATCACAGAATCTAAAAAGTAGCATCAAAGTCACTGAGCTTGAACCGCCTTTACCCAAAGCTAGTTTATTTATTTGGATTATCTGTTTGGGTTTAGTCACCTTATTGCTATGGGCATGGTTCTTTAAACTTGAAGAAGTTTCTACCGGAACAGGTAAAGTTGTGCCTTCCTCAAAAGAGCAGACTATTCAGTCTCTTGAGGGCGGTATTCTAACCAAGTTGAATGTCCGTGAAGGTGAAATTGTTAAACAGGGTCAGATCCTGGCTCAGCTTGATCCGACTCGACTGGAATCCAATGTTGGAGAATCGGCTTCATTACTGATGTCTTCACGCGCAACTTCAGCACGTTTAAGAGCTGAAGTGAACGGAACACTGCTTTCTTTTCCTCAGGAAGTGTTAAAAGACACTAAACTGGTGAAGGAAGAAACCGCACTTTATAATTCACGCCGTGCCAATCTGGATGAGTCCATGGCAGGTCTACGTCAGGCTTTAAGTTTGATTGAGCAGGAACTGAGCATGACCGAGCCGCTTGTGGCTAAAGGTGCTGCCAGTGAAGTGGAAGTGTTACGCCTAAAACGTGAAGCCAATAATCTTCGTAATCAAATGAACGATATTCGCAATCAGTATTATGTGAAGTCGCGTGAAGAATTATCCAAAGCTAATACCGATGTAGAAACACAGCAACAAGTGGTGAGAGGGAAGTCGGATACTTTAAGCCGTACGGTTTTCAAGGCACCCATGCGCGGTATCGTCAAGGAAATTGATGTCATGACCATTGGTGGCGTGATTCCACAAAATGGCAAGCTCATGACCATAGTTCCTTTGGATGAGAAATTATTGATTGAAGCGCGAATTTCACCCAGGGATATTGCATTCATTCATCCTGGTCAGGAAGCCCTGGTTAAAGTCACGGCTTATGATTATTCCATTTATGGTGGATTAAAAGGCAAGGTGACGACTATTTCGCCAGATACCATTAGGGATGAAGTGAAGCAGGACCAGTTTTATTACCGGGTTTATATTCGAACCAATACCGATAAATTAACCAATAAAGCCGGTAAGCAATTCAGTATTACCCCGGGTATGGTGGCCACAGTGGATATTAAAACCGGACAGAAATCGGTGCTGGATTATCTGATTAAACCGTTCAATAAAGCGCAAGAAGCCTTACGTGAACGCTAATTAAAAATTGAGAAACCCAATAAAAAATCTCCTTTTTATAGGAGGTTTTTTATTACCTAAATTCTTAGATGAAGTGCAACAGGGATAAATTTGGCTCAGAATCGGAAAAAGGATTTTGCTTGTAAATACCTTGAGAAAAGTTAACTTTCCACCTCAAAATCAAATGACGACACGAAAATTGTGATGATCATGATTATTATGAGGATTCGCCTTGAGCTGATATTAACGTTTTAAATATTTATCCAAAATATAAAAAATCCCGCTAAGTGCGGGATTTATATCTACAAGTGAATTTGATAAGAAAAGATTTCGAAAAACCTTTTCTTATCTGGCTAATCAAATTTGATTATATTTAATCAAATCTTCAAGCACCAAGCTTGTACTGTCTGTGTTTTGCAAAATAATTAGTTCTGTTGGCGTATAGCTTGCATCTGTTACCGAACCATCACGATCGATCATTACAATCGTATCGTCTCCACGCTGGTCGAGTGTTATATAATTCCCAAGATTCGATGCATTTACAGGCTGATCACTCAGCAAAGCCGAAACATCAATTATGTCACCCTCAGCAGCATTAAAGTCAGTCCAGGTATCTGTGTCATTGCCGCCAGTGGCATCAGTATTATTCAGTAAATAGTAGATTGCCGTATCTGCTCCAGCACCACCTGTCAGAAGATCATTGCCTGCACCGCCTTGTAACAGGTTATCTGCGGAGTCATCGGCATAGTTAATGATCTGATTTACAGGATCAATATTGATCGTCAAATCTGCTGAAGCCGTTTCCTCATTCGCCTGCCCCGCATTGCGCGTTACGGTATAGCTAAATACCTCACTGATCGGAGTTCCTTGTCCATTTAAATTATCAGAATTATAAATAAAGCTACCATCATCATAGAGTTTAAGGACTCCATAGGTTCCCTGAATAAGAGTGAACTTGCCATCTGCATCAGTTGAATCGAAAGTTACTGGCATGCCCTTAACTGCAGTTAATACTCCATCACCCCAGTTATCAGCTTGAGTACCATCGACTGAAATTTCCTGAATATTTCCTGTAGCACGATAAGTTTCTCCATTTACTTCGTAGACTTCAGCAGTGGTTCCACCTAATAGAGTTAATGGATTACTCAAAATTTCTTGAGCCACAAGATCCAATAATCCATCGACAGTGGGTAAAACATTATCTAATCCTAAAGGATCAAGTAATGTATTCACTGATCCCAATAAGCTATTTAATCCAGTAGTCAGACCGGTACCTTCGAGCACCGTATCTAGCAGAATATTGCTAACTAACGGTTCTACTAAATTATCAAATAATGCTTGGCCCGCACCATCTACACCAGCCAGTACTCCATTTACTAGACTGTTTAGGACTGTACCTAGTCCAAGCGTAGTTAATAGGAATCCTAATGCACCTCCCGCATTACCTGCAATTATGTCGCCTACAGATGTATTATTTAAATCACCCAATAATGGATTATTCAATAAAGGAGCGAGAATAGTATTAACAGCTCCGGTCAATGTGCCTAAGGCTGGTATGTCAGTAGTTACCTCTAATAACTGGCTGAGTGTCAATTGCTCTAATAGTCCACGAGGATCGGCATCTGGGCCTGTTAAAGCTGTTTCCAGTAGACCTAATACGGTATCTGACACCAGATCATTGACAGTGTTATCACCTAAGCTCGCTAAATCTACAGTAGCCAAAATATCTGCCAGTTGTGAAGAATCACCATAGATAGAAACTTCATAATTACCCGCAGGCAAGTCACTAATATCTAATCTAAGCCCTTGAGCATCTGCAACCCCACCGAGTAGTTCCAATCCTAGTGCACCAGCAACTAATCCTCCTTGACTTGTATCTGCGGCTGCCACCTGAAATTCTTCACCAGTCGTTGTATTTCGCACTACAAAAGTGAAAGCGCCGGCTAAGTCCACTAAATTATCTTGCTGTACAGCAATCACAACATCTTCCGTACCACTATCAATAGTGAAATTCATTACTGCTATTCTTGAATCTCCAGGAAGAACACTAATCAAATCTTGTTCGTCTATTGTCGCAAGTGGTGTAGCTGTATTAATAGTCTTATTAACGAGTAAGGCAGAAATCTCATCATTGGCTAAACTCAGTGGTAGTTCCATATTATTCACTACACCATTCGGTAAGTCAGCTGTATTAAAGCCTGCTGCATCATTACCGGCAGTATCCTGAATGGCGTCGAGATCATTTCCAGCGCTTGGATCGGTATAGACCACATTAACGCTCTGGCCTGCGCTAATCAGCGGATCCGTGATCAGAGTTAGGGTATTTCCATCTGCACTTATACCAGTCACATTGACCACAGTCTGATCAGGTGCTGTACCCACTGTCACCACTAGACTTGCTGCGGGTGGCAGGTTGTCTGTATCCAAGGCTTCATTAAAGCTCAGTTCAATATTGCCGTTTTCATTGACTTCGGCTGCTAGCAGTGTAGGGCCCACAGTATCCGGGGTTGGCTGATCAGAATTATTCACTACACCATTCGGTAAGTCAGCTGTATTAAAGCCTGCTGCATCATTACCGGCAGTATCCTGAATGGCATCGAGATCATTTCCAGCGCTTGGATCGGTATAGACCACATTAACGCTCTGGCCTGCGCTAATTACCGGATCCGTGATCAGGGTGAGGGTATTTCCATCTGCCCTCATACCAATCACATTGACCGCAGTTTGATTTGGTGCTGTACCGACTGTCACCACAAGGCTCGCTACAGGTGGCAGGTTGTCTACATCCAAGGCTTCATTAAAATTGAGTTCAATATTACCGTTTTCATTCACTTCAGCATCAATGAGTACCGGTGCATCTACATCTGGAGTTTGCTGTTCCGAGTTATTTTCAACTCCGCCTACATCGGCTGCATCAAATCCTTCCAGCACATTGCCGTCCGAATCCTGAATCCCTTGTGTATTTCCCGGTGTGCTGTCGCTATAGCTCACTTCAACCACTTGACCTTGAGTGATTTCAGGATCGGTGATCAGGGTGATGGTACTGCCATTGATAAGAAGGTCTATCAACGGAACTGCTGTACCATCCACAGTCACGGTGAAATCATCGTTTAATGGATTAGAGGTCGATACATCTTCATTAAAGCTCAGCTCAATGTTGCCGTTTTCATTCACTTCAGCATCGATGAGTACCGGTGCATCCACATCTGGAGTTTGCTGTTCAGAGTTATTTTCAACTCCGCCCACATCGGCTGCATCAAATCCTTCCAGCACATTGCCGTCCGAATCTTGGATACCTTGTGCATTTCCCGGTGTGCTATCGCTATAGCTCACTTCAACCACTTGACCTTGAGTGATTTCAGGATCGGTGATCAGGGTAATGATGCTACCATTGATAAGAAGGTCTATTACCGGAACGGCTGTACCATCCACAGTCACGGTGAAATCGTCATTTAATGGATTAGAGGAAGATACATCTTCATTGAAACTGAGTTCAATGTTGCCATTTTCATTCACTTCAGCATCGATGAGTACCGGTGCATCCACATCTGGAGTTTGCAGTTCAGAGTTGTTTTCAACTCCGCCCACATCAACTGCATCAAATCCTTCCAGCACATTGCCGTCCGAATCCTGGATCCCTTGTGTATTTTCTGGCGTGCTGTCGCTATAGCTGACTTCAACCACTTGGCCTTGAGTGATTTCAGGATCTGTGATCAGGGTGATGATGCTGCCATTGATCAGGATCTCCGTTACCGACACTGCCGTCCCATCCACAGTCACGGTGAAATCATCATTTAATGGATTAGAACCTGAGACATCTTCATTAAAGCTCAGTTCAATGTTGCCGTTTTCATTCACTTCTGCATCGATGAGTACCGGTGCATCTACATCTGGATACTGCTGATCAGAATTATTCACGATACCATTCGGCAAGTCAGCCGTGTTAAAGCCTGCTGCGTCATTACCGGCAATATCCTGAATGGCATCGAGATCATTTCCAGCGCTTGGGTCGGTATAGACTACATTGACGCTCTGGCCTGCGCTAATTACCGGATCAGTGATCAGGATTAGGATATTTCCATCTGCAATAGTATCGATCACATTGATCGCAGTTTGATTTGGTGCTGTACCGACTGTCACCACTAGGCTCGTTGCAGGTGGCAGGTTGTCTGCGTCCAAGGCTTCATTAAAACTGAGTTCAATATTGCCGTTTTCATTGACTTCAGCACTGAGTAGTGTAGGGGCGGTAGTGTCTGGATTTTTTACCCCTCCCACTGCATCAGAATCGAGACCGTCTAATACATTGCCTTCCGAGTCTTTGATACCTTGATCATTATTTGGCGTACTATCTTGATAATCAATAGTAACGTCTTGGCCATCCTGAATCGCTGGCTCAGTGACCAATGTAATCTTATCGCCCTCTACGATGATATTAGTGACTGGAATTTCTTCGCCATCCACGATTACAGTAAAATCCTCAGGACGTGGATTTGAACCATTTACATTCTCATTAAAGCTTAATTCAAGCTGACCATTTTCATTAACAATGATGCCGGTTAATTTAGGTGGGGTATTGTCTCGACTTCCGGAATCGGAATCACCACCAGAAGAACCTCCTGAACCTGCAGCAGCGGCAATGGCTCCAATCGCTAGAGCGCCGCCCAGCCAAGGTAGAATTCCGGCAGCCATATTTGTGCTTTCGACAGTGCCTTCTGTGAGGGGATGATAAAGGATAGTGTCCAGCATTTCGCCATTTTGATCAGTAAACTCTGCCCAATATAATTTTCCTTCATTCTCAAAAACAATTCGATTAGCATCCACCGGATAGTCGAAATAGTTTTCAATAATGATGCTTTCGCCATTTTTGAGCTGAATAACTGCAGAATTTCCTTGACGAGTAATAGTCACCACTTCATCAATATCTGCATTTACCTGAATGACTGAATTTTGTGTGAGTTTCACAATATTATTATCAATATTCTGAAGGACTTCTCCATTTTGCGCGGATAGTATTTTAATCGTAGCCATATCGACTCTCCCACCTTTTTATAATGTATTTATTTCTGGAAATTAACCAAATTTAAATAACATTAAAATTGAGAATTGAGAATCGCGAAAAAATCGCTTTTAAAGCGTTTTAAATTTTTGATAAATCATTAATTAAAAACTTAGAAATTATAATTTAATGAATTTAAAAGAATTAATTTATAATTCCTTAAGTGTAATAAGGGATTTTATGAGACTTAAAACGCAATAAAATTATTATAATGTGTTAAATATCACATAATAAACTGTGTTATAGATATGTAAGCTTGGATTCAATTTATTACACAAATCAACAAATGTTAAATTATTTTAACTAAAGGAAACATTAAGGGGTTAAGAGAAAGATCTATTTATTTTATATGGATGTTTAATTGGATTAATAAATGCTAATAAAAGCTTAAATAATTTAATTTCTTATATATTAAGGTCTTAAGTTCATGAGAAAATTTAGAAATTATTCTTTTAACAGATGCTATTTAAAATAATGGCACATTTGTGTGAACCGTGAATCTAGACTAAAAATTATGGAGCATAATTATTCGAATTTATTAATATAAGCCTTAGATTTTAATGTTAAAAAAATCTATTTTTTTAATCCCAAGAATAAATAGCAGGATTTAAATTTTTATCCCCTATACACATAATTTGCTAAAGAGCTGGCTCAGCAATTCTTGTCCTGATTTCATTTTATACGTCATATACATCCGCGATTAACGGATCAGAATTTGTTGTCGATGGAGGAGCCATTTCTATAGTTTAACTCATCGCTTTTAGCTTTGAATAATTCCTTAGATTACGTTCTTTTTAATCTCTTAAATTCTCTGACCAAGTTAAACAGAGATTCATTTCAAGTCGAAAGTCAGATTGGATACATTTTTTGCTTCCGACCAATCAACCAATCAACCAATCAACCAATCAACCAATCAAAATCTAAGTTGCAGCATGAATTCTATTTATTTCACTCCATCATAAAGCGATCAGATTGACGCTTTATTTCTACAGGTTTTGCTAAGCGATATATGACACTTAGACTGGAACTTAGCGCATAGATTATTGCCAGAGTATGAGGTTGCCTTTAAATGCTGATCTAAGTTAGCTACAGAGGTTTGAAAACACGTTATAATTTTACAGTGATTTTTTTATTGTCAGATTTATGCCATTTACGATTGCCTCACCAGTTAGTTTCGAAGAAGACATCAAGAAAAGTCGCTTTCAAGCCATTGCAGTGCCGGTGGAAAATGAACAGGCGGTCAAGGATTTTCTGGAAACCCATAAAGATCTCACCACAACGCATCAATGTTGGGCATGGAAAATTGGACATAATATCCGCTTTAATGACGATGGTGAACCCTCTGGAACTGCGGGAAGACCGATTTTGGCAACCATTGAAGGCAATGAGTTGACCAATATTCTGGTGTTGGTGAATCGCTGGTATGGTGGAATTAAACTCGGAACAGGTGGCCTGGTTCGCGCTTATGGTGGTTGTGCCGGACAATGTCTATTAATGGCTGAAAAAATTGAACTGATTGAAAAGAAAAAGGTCAGTTTTGCCTGCCAGTTTAATGAATGGTCGATCTTTCAATATGAACTCAATCAGCAGCAAATCGAATTTAAACAAGACTATACCGCGACCGGCGTACAAGTCGAAGCTTTACTGCAAATTCATCAAATAGAACCCTTGTCCTTGAAAATTCAGGATGTGACTCGCGGTCGTGAACAACTCAAAATTGTAGAAGAACCACAGAATGACTGAACAAGATCCACTGTTAAAATATCGTGAACAGCACAAGCATCGTCTGAACTATATGCCGTGGTTATATTGGTCATTAAAACCGAAAAACCGGGCTTGGGCTGAAGCATGGCAAAAAGAATATCAAGCCTATTTAATGCAAATGGAAACGGTCGAAATAGGTGAAAACTGTTTTATTTCACCGCTGGCGCATATTTTTGCCGAGCCGGGGCGGAAAATTGTGATTGGGGATAATACCTTTATTGCAGCAGATTGTACTTTGCATGGACCCTTGGAAATTGGCAATGAAGTTGCAATTAACCATCATTGCATTCTAGATGGCGGGCGTATGGGGATCAAGCTGCATGATCAGGTCCGTATCGCTGCATATTGTCATTTGTATGCCTTTGACCATGGCATGGAGTTAGAGCAGCCAATTTATCAGCAACCTGTCCGTTCGAAGGGAATCGAGATTGGTCAGGATGTCTGGTTGGGTGCACATGTGGGCGTGAAAGATGGCATAAGCATTGGATCGCATGCTGTGGTTGGAATGAATAGCATGGTCACAAAAGATGTAGAAAAAGCGGCTATCGTTGCGGGCAATCCTGCAAAATTTATCCGTTATCGCGATCAAAAAGTTCAATAAAATTAGGATGAATTGCCGAGTAAGTTTAATTACATAAAAGCATGCACAGTCTGGAATAGATATGCTAAGTTAAAAATAACAAATAGACTTAAAGCCTTTAATGGCGAAAAGCGAGGCGAAAATGAAACGTGTAATCGCTTGTATTGATTCTTCTCCGTGTGTCAATGCAGTTGCAGAAGCTGCCGCATGGGTTGCAAAGCAGACACAACGTGAATTGGTGTTATTACAGGTTTTAGATTATTACCCTGCCAGTTATCACTTAGGGGAAATAAGTGGGGTAATTGGTTTTGAAAGTAATGCAATGTTACTCAAAGAACTGGCTGAACTTGAACAAAAACAAAGTGAACTAGCGCTCAATTATAGCAATAACTTGCTCAATCATATTAGTGAAATGATTCAGCAAAAGTACGGTTTAACTGCTTCGCATCTACAAGAAAAAGGCGATTTTTTAGAGCAAAGTTTTAATGTGCTTAGAGATGACGACATTACCATTATTGGTCGAGTCGGGGAGCGTTCTGCAGAACGGAATAAACCCATCGGCAGTAATGTTGAAAACTTTATTCGCGGCGCTAACTGTACCATTATGACGGTGGGTGAAAACTTCAAGCCACCCACACGATTTATTTTTGCTTATGAATATTCGCCAACATGCGTCAATTTGATGAAGCGAATTGCACAAAGTGATTTATTAAGACTTTTACAGTGTCATGTGCTTTATGTGGGGGATCATCCAGAAATATTGAATGAACCTGCACAATATTTACGCGAAGCAGGACTCGATGTGGTCATGGAATATCGTTATGGAGATGTTTCTGAAAATATACTTGAATATCAGAGTGAACATGGGATACAACTGATTGTACTGGGCGCATTTAGCCACAGTAAAATTCACCAGTTCTTTTTGGGCAGTGTTGCAACGACTATTTTCCGAAATTCAACGGTACCGTTGTTGGTGGTCAAATAAGCACAAGCGTGGCTTGGAGCGGTTGATTAAAGATTAGTCATAGTTATCCGCATAACTTGTGGATAACTATATGGATAGTGTATGTAAATTACTAATAAATAAATAAAAAAACAGTACGATTGTTTTTTGATCTTTGTGTCAAATTATTTCACTATAGCCAATGCAAAGCCATCATGGCCTTTGCTGCCTACAGTTTGTAACGCTGTACACGACAAGATTCGAGGATGGTTCTGTAAAGCGACAAACATTTCTCGGATACCTTCAATACTCGGTTTATGATTTTCAGGATTGATGATTTCGCCTCCACGAATGACATTATCCAGCACAATAATGGTTCCCGAATGAGACAAGTCCAAGCTTAATTCTAGATATTCCGGGTAACTCTGTTTATCGGCATCAATAAAGATAAAATCAAAAGCCTCGAAATCCGCAGGCAAGGCCTTTAATACATCAGCTGCACGTCCCACTTTCAGGTCAATGGTTTGCGGCAACTTGGCATTGTCAATATTTTCCTGGCCCAACGCTGCGTGTGTATCACGACCTTCAATCGTTAAAATATAACCATCTTCAGGAAGCGCACGTGCCAGCCACATGGTGCTATAGGCAGCAAAAGTACCCAATTCTAGCACACGCTTGCATTTGTTCATCTGAATGAGCATTTGCAGCAGCATGCCCTGATTGGGAGCTACTGCAAGGTGATCTGGAAAACCTCTTTCTTCAGTATTTTTTAATGTCTGTAGAAGAATAGGGTCTTCTGGAATTAAATGTGAATCGATGTAAGCATCAATCTCTGTCCACATTTGTTGCATAGTTTCGTCACCTTTTTTACGATGCAAGCATTTTAAACCTTTCCATTCAGAGTGCAATTTATCGTTTAAATTTATTGAAAATAAGACAATAAAAAAGAGATCATCAAGATCTCTTTTTATCTGAACTAACTTCGAGTCATTGTATCTAGATTAGTAATTACACATAGAGGAATGACGTGATAAGTCAGGTCCCCAAGTACGATAGCCTTGAGTATCAATATGGATTTGACCTGAAGCATATAATCCAAGTCCCATATTCAGGCTTTGACCATGTTGTGCCCAGAATTGGCATAATTTAAATTTGGTATTTTCGATAAAAGCATAATCTTCAGGTTGAGGATATGCAGGTCCAATACGGAAATCGATTGCCGAATTAAATAAGTGACGTGATGAATTTGCCCCGCCAGCACACTGGTTAAGGGGTAAATCACGATAAACCGAAGTGACTTCGAAATCGGTAAGCACTTTGGCTGCAACCAAATATTTAAATACACGCAAGGTCGAAACTTGATTGTTCCACAATTCACGGTTTGGAATCATATATTGTGAACGAGAACATTTTTGCCAATCCCGTGCCGTACGCATGAGTTCAAAACTTGGAATAATATTGCCTACGCCATTTTGTTCAAGAAACACTTCATATTCGCGCACGCGTCGTAAATTATCGCCTATGGCAGCCCAAGCGCTATAAGCATAAGGAACTGTTTTAGGTGGGATTGGGCGTTCAATAATGATGCGTTCTTGGGGAATGAAGATCCGTTTTCCGTCGGGAGTCGTGGTGGTACGTCCTTGTTTCTGAGGAGATGTGGTACATCCAATCATGACAAGTGGGATTAAACCGAACCCGATTAATCCCTTGAGAAAATGCTTCATTATAGAAATCAAATATTTATAAATACGTGCGTTATTTTAATATAATTTTGTGGATAAAATTTGGAAAAATTGCAATCAAATGTTTTTTTAAGTATAAAAAAAGATCAGCATTTGCTGATCTTTTTTCGAAGTTTGAGGACAGGATTACTTTTCCAAGTATTGTAACTTGTCAGCTTTACCATTCCATTCTTCACGGTCAGCAGGTTGATCCCCAATCTGGGTGATGTTCGGCCATTTTTGTGAAAGTTCAGTATTGAGTTCAATAAAGACTTCTTGACCTTCTGGCAACTCATCTTCCGAGAAAATAGCATTTGCAGGACATTCAGGTTCGCAAAGTGCGCAGTCAATACATTCATCAGGATTGATGACGAGGAAATTTGGACCTTCGTAGAAACAATCCACTGGACAAACTTCTACGCAGTCTTGGTATTTACATTTAATACAATTTTCAGTGACAACAAAGGTCATGGCGACAGCTACCTAAAAAATATGGTTCTAATTACTCTTGCTGTATTCTAGGCAAAAACGCATGTAACTAACAATTGCTTTTATTGATATTTGTTATATATAGGGCTGTTAATTTTGATAAAAACTGAACATCTGCTTAAATAGGGTATCTAAATGAAAAAGACTCCTATTTAGGAGTCTTTGACTTATTTGCAATGATTTTAAATTAAGCTTCTAGGGCATCTTTCAAAGCATAGATTTGTTGCAGGGCTTCACGTGGTGAAAGACTGTCGACATCTAAAGCCCTCAACAGATTCAGCGCTGGCACATCTTTTTCCACTTCAACAACCCGTTCAGTCACTTCAATAGACGGCTCATCTGCTACACTAAATAAATCGTTTTGTACTGCTTTATTGAGTTGCTGATGTTGCTGTTTCTCCAAAATCTTTAAACGATTTTGGGCTTCTTTAATCACACTGGCAGGAATACCGGCTAATTTAGCCACTTGAAGACCATGACTTTGACTTGCAGGGCCATACTGGACTTTGTGCAACAGAATTAAATTACCGTTCAATTCCTTGGCTGTGACATGGTAGTTATCAATGCCAGGCTCTTTGCCCAGTTCAGTGAGTTCAAAATAATGAGTCGCAAATAAGCACAGGCATTTAATACGTTTACTCAGGTCAATCACACAGGCCCACGCCAAAGATAAGCCATCGTAGGTACTGGTACCACGACCGACTTCATCCATCAGCACCAAAGACTGGTTGGTGGCATGATGCAGAATTTGTGAAGTTTCGGTCATTTCTACCATAAAGGTCGATTTGCCAGTCGATAAATCATCTGCTGAACCAATACGGGTAAAGACCCGATCAATTGGACCTAGTACTGCGGATTTGGCAGGGACATAGCATCCACAATAAGCCAATAAACTAATCAGTGCGGTTTGACGCATAAAAGTGGATTTACCACCCATGTTTGGCCCCGTCACAATGGCCATACGGTGATTAAAATCTAAAGTCGTATCATTTGGGGTAAAGGCAGTTTTACTTAAGGCTTCAACCACAGGGTGGCGACCGGCGATAATTTTCACCCCAATTTCAGGGCTAAATTCTGGACGTGACCAGTTGCGTAAACGTGCCTGATGGGCAAAATTGGCCAGCATATCAATTTGTGCAATCGCGCTGCTCATCATTTGTAAATTGCCGATATCTTGGCGTAATTCATCTAGCAGCATTTCAAACAGCATTTTTTCACGCGCCAGCGCACGAGATTCACTGGATAACACTTTATCTTCAAAAGACTTGAGTTCTGGCGTGATATAGCGCTCTGCATTTTTTAAGGTCTGGCGACGAATGTAATGATCCGGTGCCTGATCTGCTTGCGCGCGGGTCAGTTCAATGTAGTAGCCACTGACACGGTTATAGCCAATTTTAAGGGTGGAAACCCCTGTATTTTCACGCTCTTGAGTTTCTAGGTCAATGAGGAACTGACCTGCATGATCACGAATTTTACGCAGTTCATCCAGTTCGCTGTCAAAACCTTCGGCAATGACATTGCCATCCCGCAGTAATACCGGTGGATGTTCAACAATGGCGGACATCAGGCGTTGGTATAATCCCTTAAAATCACCTAATTCCTGATCCAATTGCTGAATTAAGCCAGATTGCTGGGCTTGGGTAATCGGCTGGATGGCATGGCGTAATAAAGGAATTTGCGCACAGGCTTGACGCAACTGTACCAAATCACGCGGACGTGCACTGCCTAAAGCGATACGGCTCAGCACACGTTCAATATCACTGATGTCTTTCAGTACCAAGCGAATAGGTGATTCATGATAACCATTCAGCATCGCTGCCGTTGCATCTAGGCGAGCATCGAGTAATTTGGTATCACGCAGCGGCTGCATTAAGGTACGGCTGAGTAAACGCCCACCCATAGCCGTTTGACAGTCGTTGATCAGTTGAAACAGCGATGTGCCATGATCAAACAAGGGTTCAACCAATTCTAAATTACGACGCGTAACGGGATCGAGTGCAATAAAGTCACTGCTTTGTTCCAGTTGAATGGAACGGATATGCGGTAAAGCGGTTTTTTGGGTTTCTTTGGCATAGTGAATCAGTGCGGCTGCAGAGGCTTTTGCCAATGGCAAATGATCAATACCGAAACCGGATAGTGTCGATACGGCTAACTGATCACATAAGGTTTTTTGCGCATTATTGACATTGAAATCGACATTTGGACGCTTGGTAACCGGGCACTCAAGTTGCTTTTTAATTTGTTCAATAATATTGGGATCTACAATATCTTCATCCACCAGAATTTCGCTTGGCATTAAGCGAGACAGCTCAATCGCGAGCTGTTCGTGTTGGAAGTCTTGTTGTTGAACCTTAAAAATGCCTGCGCTTAAATCTAACAGTGCAATACCAATCTGATTTTGTTGAATGCAAAGCGCGACCAGATTGGAAGATTGATGACTATTCAGTAGCGCATCATCCGTCAGTGTACCAGGCGTAATAATTCGGACCACACCACGTTCCATGGGTGCTTTACCGCGAGTGCCTGCGCTCTCGCCTTCACCGAGCTGCTCACAGATGACCACGGTTTCGCCTTTCTTGACCAGACGCGCCAGATAACCTTCAGCTGCGTGATAAGGTACGCCCGCCATAGGGATCGGTTCGCCATTGGCTTTGCCGCGATGGGTTAAAGTAATCCCGAGTAATTTTGCAGCTTTATGCGCATCATCAAAAAACAGTTCATAAAAGTCACCCATACGGTAAAACATGAGTGAGTGAGGATGCTGCATCTTGACGCTCATGTACTGCTGCATCATTGGCGTTAAAGTGGAAAGATCAGCCATGATTTCCGGGTAACTCATTGAGGTAAAATCCTTAAATATTTGTATAAATCTAGATCGCTAAAAACTTGGCTGTCTCACCAATTTCAATGTTTTGCATGAAGATAAGTCAATTGATGACTAAGACATTCTGCTTATATTTTTTTGATTTTCTGGCAAGTCGTGCCTATCAAAAAACTTAACTTCATTCGAGTAGCTTATCTTATCAAATTTGCATGAGCAGAGAAAAATGCTTTGCAATAAATACGTAAAAATGAGCAAACAGTTTTTTATTTTTTATGAGAATGTTCAGGATGGGTGAATAGCGCTGTAATTTAGGATCAATATGCTAAATTTGATATATTTTAATGATGTCTAATCATAGCCAAGAATAGCCTAAGCAAATAAATTAAAACCAAATTTAATGGCAGTTCAGTCGATCATGCTGTATGCACATGACCGACTGAAATTGCTTAAGCCTTAAGGTTTATGTAAACCTAATTGGGTCAAATGCAGGCGTAAGATTCGACGCAATTCTAAAATGGCTTCAGGTGTTTCCTGAATCGAATGTCCACCTTTGATGATTTTTTCAGAAACAGCACCGTTTAAATGGGCACTTTTATAGGTAACGACATCGTCGCTAATGATATTCAGATCATCACTATCCGTGATATTGCCCATAATAGAATGGAAGGCGAGACCTTTACGCGGGTTAATATTTTTGGTGAGTTCCATAAATTTTGATTGATGGCTCAAGTCGCTTGGACCATTTTGAATCAGGCCATGATCAATCTGGGTTAATAGATCTTTAACGTCCAGATCCTGATTTTGTATGCTGTCACCGATGGCAGACAGGAATGCACCCGGTATACGAATAATTTTACGCGCTGCCTTGGTAAACCAGCGATCCGCATAATCCGTTCCTGTATGCGGAGATGCGAGAAATATCGCACGATTAAAATTGGGAATATCCTTCATGACCAAGCGCTGTGAGACGATCGGTAATTTCTGGTATTTATTTAACTGGCGGTTGTTCATCATGGCTAGGGCT
Organism: Acinetobacter sp. F16; assembly: GCF_052712855.1. Classification (NCBI taxonomy): domain Bacteria; kingdom Pseudomonadati; phylum Pseudomonadota; class Gammaproteobacteria; order Moraxellales; family Moraxellaceae; genus Acinetobacter; species Acinetobacter sp. F16. The sequence continues at coordinate 47,169 of NZ_JBRATK010000013.1, read as the reverse complement.
TTTTTTGTCACATCTGCATCGCTCACCAAAAGCCGGGCAATAATGCCTCCCATACTGTGTCCAACCAGTACGGCATCTTTTTTGGCTGGCACTTTGGCATCTACCTTTGCAAAAGCCTGGGTGAGCAGGGCATAAATCTGGAAGCGACTTTCAATAATCGGCATATTGGTTGAATAGAATACTTGCCAGACCTGGAAATTTTCACGCAGTACTGCGTCACCCATAATGTCATTGGTCAGCCGGATCCATGCTTCTGGACTACTGGCCAAACCATGCACCAATACAATGACTTTTTTATTCGGGTTATAAGGTTCAAGCATATATAAATGCGGCATGGTGAGATGATCATCACGATCAATCAGGGTTAAATATGCTGCTTTCCCCAGATTATTCTGTGCCAGCCACAACCCATACGGGGTCGAGAAGTTAGCCGCAAGCGGATAGGTTTTTCCTGCCAGATCAACTTTCTCATACTTGTATGGATCAAAAGCCTCCAATTCAAACTCGGCCTTATTTAAAATATCCTCAATATTGGTTGCAGATTTCGGTTGGGCGGTAATGGTGGCTGCCAGATAACGCGCTTGATGGATATTCGGATTGACGCCATCTTTGTAGCTAAAATTTATCGGGTCGATAATGTATTTATTTTTACCTTCACCAATCTCGTCCTTCACTTGCGGTAAAACGACGACAAATTCTGAACCGAAACCGTCACGTCGGTTAATGGAACGCAACCCTGAAAAGTTCAGGTTATAACTTGAGAGTAGCTGCTCGATTTTCTGTTCTTTCAGTTGCGGATAATGATCAAAGTTAATGCTGTAGATGCTGTCACCGACTTTAATCCGTTTTTCGACTTGGGTGGGTTTGTGGCGTAGGCCATAAGCTGAAACCAGTTTGGCCAAGGCTAAATTGTAAAAGTCACGTATTTGAACCTGTCTGTTATCAAAAATACGGTCTTGTGGTGCGCGTTTTGTTTTAAACATGTAGGCATAACTGTATCGGATGCTCTTATCCAACATATAAAGTTGTTGGTCTAAACATTTATCATAATTGACTTGCTGGAGCTGTTTTTTTTCTTCTGACTTGGTGCTGGTTAATATACCAATTTTGCAATCACTTGAGTTTTCAAAATTTAAAGCTTTGGCCAAGTAGACTTCACTTGCTGTAGATAATAATTGTTCATCTTGAATTTGGGGAATTTGTTGTAGTTCTCGAATGCACTCTTCAGGTTGATCCGAGCAAATGTTCGCTTCACGCCCCGTCATCGAGAGCACATTTAAGCTCGCTTCACTTAATTTATTGCGCGTTAAAATACTTTCTCGTTCATTGGCGATGGTGACGTTGATGCCCTGACTTTTTACACTGACCACCTGACAGCCAGTGAGGAGATAACTACTGAATAGCGCTGCAAATAAAACTTTGTAGATCTGTTTTGGCATAATAATAGTCTGCAGTATGTATTTATTTGAATTTGATTCATCATACGATAATTCTTCTAATTATCAATCCATACACATAAAAATAGACCGTACTGGACGGCCTATTTTTACTTTAGTCTGGCTTTAAATATTAAGATGCTGGTGTTGCTGGTGTTGCTGGTGTTGCTGGTGTTGCTGGTGTTGCTGGTGTTGGCTGAGCAGGAGCAGCAATGATTTGCCATACATTCCAGCGACCTTGCTTTTCAATCTCAGCAATTAAACGGTCAGCCACTTCAGCTTCTTGCGGATATTTGATTTTATAATTCTTCAAAGTCTGAATCGCATTTTTCTTTTGTTCCATGGCAATATAGTTATTTGCCGCAGATAAATACGCTTCCTGAACACCCGCTTGCATCGCTTTATCTAAATAAGGAATCGCTTCACGTTGGCCGCCACCTTCAGATAGACCAAAACCAAACCAGAAGTTTGCTTCAGCATCTTCTTTGTTGATTTTTAAAATGCGCTGTGCATAAGTTAAAGATTTAGTGGTATAGACCGAACCCAAGTCCAAGTTACGCGCCATCACGCTGGCTTTAAATGCACGAATCAGTACATCAAAAGAGGCATTATCTCGTGATGCCAAAGTATCAAGCTGTTGCGTCAATTCTTTTAACTTGGCTTCAAAACCTTTACGTTCCTGACGTTCAGTAAAACGAGGCGGATAGTGACGTGCCTTACCTTCAACCAATTGCAAGAAGTCATCAATTTCAGTGACATCAATTTCATTTTCACCGGCAAGTACGGCAAATTTCAAATTACGTGCATTGCTGTTTACGGTTGGAATAATCAGCTTGTTCACATCTAAAGTGACTTTCTTGGATGGATCACTTTGAAGATTGACTTCCATTTTAGTCACCGGTTGTGCGGCAGCTTGTTTTAATGCAATTTCAAATGGAGGTGGAGCATCGTAGTTAAATGGATTTAACGCATAGAATGGTGGAGTTAACTCAGGTTCAGTAAAAATAATTGGAGTAGTCGGTTTTGGGTCTTCTTTAGGAGTGGTGCTACACGCAGAAAGTAAAGAAACCGCTATTAATGTACATGCCAAAGGCTTAAGGGTCATATGGATCATCCATTATTTAATTTTAAAATTGATTAGGTTTTGCTGACATTTCATAAATGGCTTGCGCTGTAGGCCAAAATTGAACAGATGAAGTATCAATAAATCCAACTTGCATGTTCGTCAGTCTAAAAAAACTCTGACGAACACACAAGTTAGCAATTGTGAAGATTCACATAAGCACTTTAGGCTTTGGATTGAGTGCTTTGCGCTTCACATTCACGGCGCACATCTTCAATAATTTTAAGTTCTTCAACGCTAAAGGGCTGTTCGTCATGCTGCTTTTTAAATGAAGGATCGAGTAAAGATAAACGCTGACATAAGGTATTCATGCGTTTTTCATTATGTTGAATTCGGTCCAGCAAAACCCGCATACCATCTAGAATAGGATCTGACTGATCTTGTGTTGCCGCATAGGGTTGGAAGCCAATGCTTTCTGCATAATCACGGCGACGTGCTTCTTCATCATCTTTGGGTTTGTCTTTGGTGATAAAGCGCGCTGGATTACCAACGGCTGTGGTATCCGGTGGAACTTCTTTGGTCACAACTGCATTGGAACCGACTTTGGAGTTTTTACCCACGGTAAAGGGTCCAAGAATTTTTGCACCGGCACCGACTACCACACCATCTTCCAGGGTAGGATGACGTTTGCCTTTATTCCAGGTTGTACCGCCCAGGGTCACGCCGTGATAAAGCGTAACATCATCACCAATTTCAGCAGTTTCTCCAATCACCACACCCATACCATGGTCGATAAAGAAACGACGACCAATTTTTGCACCCGGGTGTATTTCAATACCTGTGGCAAAACGGCTAAAAGAAGACAGCAGGCGAGCAGAGCCTTTACACTCTTTTTGCCAAAGTTCATGGGCAATACGATGCATAATCAGTGCATGAATGCCTGGATAAGTGGTTAGAACTTCTAAGGTGTTTCGAGCTGCAGGATCGCGCGCGAATACAGCCTTTATGTCTTCTCTGAGCTGTTTAAGCATTAGGTTGATCCTCTGAAGAATCTGTTATTTTGTCAGTAGATTTTTTCCATTTACCACTATTCATCGCTTGTACACGGGTGAATATTCCACGAAGTAAATGATATTCCATACGGTCTAATTGTATACGTCCAAATAGACGACGCAAGCGTAAAGGCAATAAACGTGGATTTTTTGGATCCATAAATTCAATTTCTGCCAACATTTTTTCAATATGCGGGTAGAACTGTTCCATTTGTTCATGCGTGACCAGAGGTTCATCCCACTGCATGTCAATTTCATTGGTCACATGCATCGTCGCTTCAGGATTTTCTTTCTGTTCGGTCAATGCCATGGCCGCCATGCGCATTTCATAGCAAATCACCTGAATGGCTTGGGCAACATTCAATACGCCATAATCGTTATTGACAGGAATGGTGACGTGATAATTGGCCATCGCCAATTCCTCATTGGTCAAGCCACGGTCTTCACGACCAAATACAATCGCAATTTCCTGTTGATCTTTGACGACTGCGTTGAGCGATTTTTCCGCAGCAGGGCGCGCATCCAGCAAAGGCCATGGAATGGTACGGCTACGCGCACTGGTGCCAAAAACCAGATGGCAGTCTTTAATTGCGTCTTCTAAAGTCGGTACAATTTCAATCTGTTCGATTAAATCGACTGCACCTGCAGCCAAGGCATTAATATCTGGATGCGGATAGGTTTTAGGTTCAACCAGTACCAGCTTGGATAAGCCCATGGTTTTCATCGCGCGTAAAGCACTACCGATATTTGCAGGTAATGTGGTATTGACCATGACAATACGCACATGGGAGAGATGTGCTGAAACAACAGCATTGTCAACTTGACTCATAATGTGTCCGATTTGAATTTAAATATTTAAAAATTAAGAATATTGGTTGGCTTCAGCCTGATACAGATCCATCGCATCATCCATGCTGACATTGGCAGGTGGGGGTGCAATGTATGCGGGCTTACTATGATGCGCGGCCTTGGCAGCTTTGGACTTCACTTGATATTCAATGTGAATGACATCTTTACCAAAATAATCGCGTAATTTCGCCAGCAGTTCATCCTGTGGCGCAACTTTCCAATTCAGTCCCAAATGAACTTCTGCAGAAGCGTAGGGATAATCAATTTGTAATTGCATTGGAATGTGATTGCACATATCGACATTACAATATGGAATCAGAATCTTTTGTAAATCCTGACTCAAGGTTTTGGTCAGATGTTCACTATTTAGTTTAATCTGAATACTATTGGCACGTTTCTGACGAATCTCATTTAGGCTGAACGCCTTGGTTAAACGTCCCATCGGACGATCATAACCTTCACGTTCATAAATTTCACCTTCAATCACCACCACACGGTCGGCTTGAATGACATCTTTAAATCGCTGGAAACGTTCATGATTGGCAGAGACTTCAATACGTGCGGTACCATCATCCAGCGTCACCATCATCCGGTTCGGGAAGTTGGCAACATCCACCACCAGTCCGGCAAATACCGTGGTGACTCCGCGACGTGTCGGGGTTAATTCATTAATCCGTACAGGAATAAATGATTTTAACTCGGGACGATAAACATCAATTGGATGTCCGGTTAAATACAGGCCAAGAGTGTCTTTTTCGCCTTTAAGACGGACTTCATCTGACCATGGCTTTACAGGTTTAGACGGTTTACGCTGAACTTCTTCAACTTCACCAAATAAATCCATAATCCCGGTTTCACGGTTAGATCGCGCTTGTTCCGCCGCCTGAACCGCTTCCGGCAATTGCGCCATGATGCTGGCACGATCAATGCCCAAACAATCCAAAGCACCGGAACGGATGAGCGCTTCCAAGGTTCGTTTATTGATTTTTTTCAGATCAATACGATGGCAAAAATCAAATAAATCTTTGTAAGGACCATCATGCAAACGTGAGTCAATCACCGATTGCATGGCTGCCTCACCCACGCCTTTAATTGCACCTAACCCATAGACAATGGTTTTTTCATCGCTGGCATGGAACTGGTAAAAAGACATGTTAATGGAAGGCGGAAATACTTCTAAGCCATTAATTCGGCAGTCATCAATCAAAAATACAATACTGTCGGTATTCTGCATTTCCGAAGTAAGTACCGCTGCCATAAATTCAGACGGATAGTAGGCTTTTAGCCATGCTGTTTGATATGCAACCAGGGCATAAGCAGCGGCATGTGATTTGTTGAAACCGTAGCCGGCGAACTTTTCCATATAGTCAAAGATATGGTTGGCTGTCGCTTCATCAATGTCTTTTTTTGCGGCACCTTCAATAAAGATTTGACGGTGTTTCACCATCTCTTCGACTTTCTTTTTACCCATGGCGCGACGGAGCATGTCCGCGCCGCCCAGGGTATAGCCGGCACAATACTGCGCGGCCTGCATTACCTGTTCCTGATAAACCATGATCCCGTAAGTCGGCTCGAGTACACCTTCCAATAATGGATGCAGATACTCAAAATCGCCACCATGCATACGGTGGATAAAGTCAGGAATAAGATCCATTGGACCCGGACGGTACAAGGATACGAAGGCAATAATTTCTTCAAATTTACTTGGACGTGCCTCTTTCAGCATTTTTTTCATGCCGACGGATTCAAACTGGAATACCGCAGTGGTATTTGCATCCGCGAAAATTGAATAGGCTTTGGCGTCGTCTAGCGGAATATGCGCAATATCCACGCTTTTTTCAGGCCCAATGCGTTTATTAATATTTTGAATCGCATCTTCAATCACGGTCAGGTTACGCAGACCCAAAAAGTCGAACTTGACCAAACCTGCGGATTCAACATCATCTTTATCGAATTGCGCAACACGGTTGGTACCATCCGCATCACACATCACTGCCGAATAGTCGGTAATTTTACCCGGTGCAATCACCACACCACCGGCATGTTTACCGGTATTACGGGTAATGCCTTCAAGCTTGAGTGCCATTTCCCAAATTTCAGCAGCGTCGTCATTGTCCGGGTTGGATGGATTGGTGACGATATCTTTAAGCTGCGGTTCCATATCGATGGCAGCACGAAGGTCTACACCTAATGGCTTGGTCGGGATTAACTTGGAGATCCGGTCTGCAAGTCCGTAGGATTTACCCAGTACACGTGCGACGTCCCGAATGGCACCTTTCGCGGCCATGGTTCCGAAAGTGGCAATCTGAGATACTGCATCACGACCATAATGACGTGCTACATAGTCAATTACCCGGTCACGACCTGCAATACAGAAGTCGATGTCAAAGTCGGGCATCGAAACACGTTCAGGATTCAAGAAACGTTCGAATAGCAGGTCATAACGTAGCGGATCGAGATCGGTAATTTTCAGGCTATACGCCACCAGTGAGCCGGCACCTGAACCACGTCCCGGACCGACCGGGACGCCATTGTTTTTGGACCACTGAATGAAGTCCATCACGATCAGGAAGTAGCCGGGGAATCCCATGTTCAGGATCGTACCAATTTCGTAGGCGAGACGTTCATCATAAACTTTACGAATTTCAGGCCAGTCTTCATCGCGTTTTTCAACGGGATAAAGGAAGTTTAAGCGTTCTTCCAGGCCTTCCTGAGAAATATGCTCAAAGAAGGTATCAATGGTATGGCCTTCTGGAATGGGGAAGTCGGGAAGGTCATTGAAGCCTAAACGCAAGCTGACATTACAGCGCTTGGCAATGTGATAGGTGTTTTCAATCGCTGTTGGAATGTCTGAAAACAGTTCAGTCATTTCCTCAGCAGTTTTGAAATATTGTTCAGGCGTGTAAGAACGTGGGCGACGGTTATCACCAAGCACATAGCCATCGGCAATACATACACGTGCTTCATGTGCTTCAAAGTCGCTTGCTGCAATAAAATGCACATCATTATGTGCCACGACACCGATATTATATTTCTGGGCCAGCTTAACCGCGCCTGCAATGAAACTCTCTTCATCGGGGCGGTCGGTACGGGTCAGGGCTAAATACACCCGATTGCCGAATTTTTCAATCCATTCTTCTAACAGTGCTTCAGCTTTTTGCGGGTTGGATGAGTTGAGCATTTTGCCCACATCACTGTGCATGCCTAAAAGCACGATGATGTCCTGGTTCTGTTCAAGCACCCATTCTTTTTTTACGCAAGGGATATCAAGCTGCTGACCTTCAATAAAGCCGCGCGAAACAATTTCAGTTAGACCACGCCAGCCTTTATTGGTCATGGAAAGCAGGGTGACTTTATGCTCTGCATCATTCAGGCGAATGACACTGCCCAGAATGGGTTTGATGCCTTTATCCAAACATTTTTTATAAAATTTAACTGCAGCATGTAAATTGGACAGATCTGTTAATGCCAAAGCTGGCATTGCATCATTCTCTGCAGCTTTCATAAGATCAGGTATACGTACGATCGATTCCGTAATTGAAAATTCTGTATGTATACCAAGATGAACAAAGTGCATAAATGAGTCCCTGCAAAAACTGACGGCTATTTTAGCATGCTCTGAATATAGGAATGGCTTAATATTTACCAAATTCGATGCAGATTTTTAATCACAATATTGATTGGAGTTGATGTTTTTATTGATAAAGTCATAAATCGGATTGTTTTTAACCAGGATATTTTTGCCAAATAAAAACCTTCAAAGTAAGTAATGCTGATCAGTTATGAGAGTGAATCATGAACTCCTTGGTTTTTAATTTATTCAAAACGGAGCCTGATCTTTTTAACCCAAATCTCTAGATTTCGTCAGTTCTTTTGTTTAGCCAAATGAGAAGCGAAGCTTCGCAAGAAAAGCATATTACAAAGACTTTAAATAATTTATTTAAAGTCCTTTCATCGCGAAACTCATCTATTACCACTAACTATAAAATCTATCGAAGAAACAGTAACTTGTTAATATAATACTGCCTCAAACAGTTGCGAATGACGTATCCTCGTCTCAAATAACATGATGAATTCGAAATAAATAATACCAGTCAATTTTTTAACTGACTGGCATTATTCTAACTGAGGGTTTTAAAGCCTTGACTTGATGAATATTTATCTTAATTTATCTTAATTTGGCGAGCCATTCACCTACAGTCTGAACAATTTGTACCAAGAGTAGAAGCACAATCACGGTTAAAATGACCACGCTGGTATCAAAACGTTGATAGCCATATGAGATCGCCAAATCACCAATACCACCGGCACCGACTGCACCCGCCATTGCGGTTGCGCCAATTAAACTAATAGTCGCGGTGGTTAAATTTAAAATCAGTGAACTGCGTGATTCCGGCAAAATAAACTTAAAAATAATCTGTAATGGAGTCGCACCCATGGCCTGAGCAGATTCCACGATGCCTTCATTCACTTCTAATAATGAAGTTTCAATCAGACGTCCCATGTATGGGCCAATATAGATGGTCAGTGGAACAATCGCTGCCCAAGTCCCGATTGACGTACCCACTAAAAATTTGGTTAAAGGAATAACCGCAATCAGTAGGATGATGAAAGGTAGCGAGCGTAGGGCATTCACAATCGGGTTTAAAATATGATAAACCGAACGATTCGGCAGGATGCCTTCAGGTCGGGTGACCAATAAAACAATACCTTGAATAAAGCCCCAAATGCCGCCAAACAGCATGGCAAAGAATACCATGTGAAAGGTTTCTTGTAGGGCTGTGACAAACTGGTCAATTGACAGGGAACTCTGCCAAAACGGTGCAGTAAGTTCAGTGAGCCATTGTACGATTAAGTCTCTCATACCTGATCTCCTGAATGTTCAACCTTCACGCCATTTTGTTCTAAAAATTCAATTGCCTGCTGAATAATTGCCGGATCACCCAACAACTGGATAAACATTTGTCCAATCACGGTGCCATTAATTTCAGTCATATTGGCGAACAAGATATTTAAACTGATATCAAACTTCTTAATCACTGCTTGTACCACAGTTTCTTGAGCAGATTTGCCTAAAAACTGCAGACAATAAATACTGTTATGATTCTGATTTTCGAGATTCTTTAAAATATTGACCGGTAACTGTTGCTGAAGCACCGTTTGAATAAAGTTTTTAGTGGTTGGATGCTGCGGCTGACTGAAAATTTCGAGGGTGGAACCGGTTTCAATCACTTTGCCTTGTTCCATCACCGCGACATAATCACAAACCGTTTCAATCACATCCATTTCATGAGTCACCATGACAATCGTAATATTCTGCTCTTTATTGATTTTTTTGAGCAAGGCTAAAACAGATTTGGTGGTTTGCGGATCGAGCGCAGAAGTCGCTTCATCACAGAGTAAAATCTTAGGATGATTGGCAAGCGCGCGGGCAATACCGACACGTTGTTTTTGCCCGCCAGAAAGCTCATCGGGGAAAGCATCTTTTTTATGTTTGAGGTCAATAAACTCAAGTAATTCGTTTAAACGTTTTTCACGTTCAGCCTTACTTATGCCCAAAAGCTTGAGTGGCATTTCAATATTTGCCGCCACAGTTTTGGTTTGCAACAGGTTGAAATGCTGAAAGATCATACCGATATTTGCACGTTCTTGACGTAATGAGCGTGCATCCAAAGCGGTAAAATCTTTTTGATTAATAATCACCTGACCTTCATTTGGTCGTTCTAATAAATTAATCAAACGGATTAAAGTGCTTTTACCTGCGCCACTATAACCAATAATGCCAAAAATACTGCCTTCTGGAATTTCCAAATTAATTTGGTCCAGGGCGCGTATGGTTTGGCCTTTGAGCTGATAGTGCTTTGAAATGTTTTTAAATTCAATCATATCGTCAGAAACTAAGCAGAAAATAAAAAAACAGGCAAAATGACTTTGCCTGTTTGGTTTGGATGATTATATTACTATTTTGTTTCAGTTAAATAACTAATTGGTTTATTTACATCAACCTTAGTACCCGCAAATTTTTCTTGCACATATTTGTTTACAGCTTCGGTGTGATACAAGGCACCGACTTTTTGTAGTAAAGGATCATCTTTACGAGATTCAGCAGTCGCTAAAATGTTTACATTTAACTTGGTGCTTTGGTCTACTGGCTCATAGTAGATCGAGTCTTTCAGTACGTTCAAACCACCTTCAAGCGCAAGTGTATTGCCTAAAACAATCGCATCCACTTCATCTTTAACACGAACCGCAGTCGCCATTTGAATCGGTTTAATCACAATTTTTTTAGCATTTTCAGTAATGTCGCTTGGTGTACCAGTGGCAGGGTCAAAGTCAGCTTTAAGTTTTACCAAGCCAGCAGATTGAAGAAGTAAAAGGGCACGTGCTTCATTGGCTGCATCGTTTGGAATAGCAATGGTTGCGCCGTTGGCAAATTCTTCAACTTTTTTTACTTTGCTTGAGTAAATACCCATTGGCTCAAGATAAGTCGTCGAAACAGGTGCAATCTTGTCTTTATTAGAAGCATTGAACGCCACTAAATAAGCATAAGATTGAAATGCATTGATATCGACTTCTTTGTTGGCTACAGCAGTATTCATGGCAACATAATCAGTGAAGTTTTTCACTTCAAGATTGATACCTGCTTCTTTAGTTTCCGGCAAGGTTGCAATATAACGCCAGATATCTGCATCTGAACCAGTCGATGCCATTACCACAGTTTGTTCTGTTGCTGTATCACTTTTTGCTGCATCAGTTGCAGGCGCTTCAGGTTTAGAGCAGCCAGCTAAGCCAACGGTTAAACCTAAAACAAGTCCAAGGAGCTTTTTCATGTATTCATCCCAAGTAAATTTAATTTTGACTTTAAATTTACGAATTATTTATTAGAGAGATTAAGTCAAATCGAAATCAGTATAGAACGAAGGCATGATTACAGTCATCATGTCCAAACGTTTGCCTGATAGATCTGCAGCACTATAAAATTTACAAATTATGCTGATGCAATGAGCAATCTGTTGAATAGTGATTCAAAAAACAGTTATTAAAAGTTTTTAAATCATTGTATTCATTAATGAGATTGCGTTTCTACTCAATCAAAATTTGCCTCATCATAGCAATAAATCTATATGCAATATAGTGAATAAAAAATTAACGATTATCTTATTAAGTGAATAGCGATAATAAGATATTTGAAATTTTAATCGTAAAAACAATATATTGTTTAAAATTATATTAACAATCTATAAAGTATCATTTTATATAACGCTTTATAACTTTTTCTAAAGTCTAAAGCTAAAAAATAGATATATGCAGTGAAGTTAAGTAAAGATTAATACATTCTAGCTATAGGTGGTGAAAGGGTAAGGATGTAATTTTAAGAAATCATATTTAACTAGATTCTAGTAGATAAAAGCGTTTTTTATACAAATGGATTGGCAAAAGATTCCAGAACCGAGCATAAAAAAATCGTCTTGTTTCTAAACCGGTTTTTTTGCTGTTTTTTAGAATTTTAAAATTATTTAAGCTATTGAAATTTAATGCTTAAATTAAAAAAAATTGTATAAGTACTATTATGTTAAATGAGGCTAAGTATTTCAATTTGATCTATATTTACGATTATCAAATATGTTCATAAATATTAATGTAAAGAATACAATGAGGGCATATTGCAAACTAAAAGCAATAGCAGAAATATAAGGATGTGCGAAACTGTTTAAGTAGGTAAGAGTATCGCCTTTGCGCCATTCTTTATATGGTGGGAGAGGCTCATCATTAATAATAAACCAAGTCAGGTTCATCAGGCCTAAAGTAAAACAGAAAAATACAATGCCAAGCCAGCCATTAATAGACTGCTGGTTCTTATTTAATGTTGCATAATGCTGACGTATTTGTCTTACATATGTGGCGGGTAGTGGGTGTCTTAAATAATTAATAACAATAAGCCCAATCACGAAAAAATTACATATTGCAAAATAGTCATTTAGAAACTTATGTTGGCTTGAAATCGAAGAGTCAATTGTGGCCGGGAATAAGCCCTGAAATGAGAAATCAAAACTGACTATGACTAATGCGATTGCAGTGGGAACAAAATAAAAATAATAAAATGGTGCTGTAACATCTAAATAATATAAAAAAGCTGATTTTTTTTTCATAATTTTTGGTGATTTCGTTTAAGTTTTCCTAAAATTAAAATAATACACCTTATACGAAACTTATTTTTACTTAATTAAAAAACAATTGCTTAAAGCAGGATTTTTTATGTTTGATAATTTTTTAAGTGAAATATCATTTTTATATACATTATAGGAAAGATATAAAAACCCCGCACTCAGCGGGGTTTATACTTAACCAAAATGTAGATTAAGTATTTTCACGAGCAATCGCACGGTAACCAATATCTTTACGATATTGAACGCCGTCGAACGTCACTTTTTCGCAAAGTTCTAATGCTTTCGCCTGTGCTTCACCAATCGTATTGCCAAGCGCAGTTACACAAAGAACGCGACCACCAGCAGTTACAATCTCGCCATTTTCATTGGCTTTTGTACCTGCATGGAATATTTTGGCGTCGGTCATTTCAGTATCTAAACCTGAAATCACATCGCCATTGCTTGAAGTTTCTGGGTAGCCTTTAGATGCCAGTACGATACCAACAGTCTTGCGCTCATCCCATTCAGCTTCCGCAGGTAAGTTACCTGCAATACCAGCTTCAACCAGATCAACTAAAGATGATTTTAAACGCATCATAATGGGTTGAGTTTCAGGGTCACCAAAACGGCAGTTGAATTCGATCACTTTAGGCTGACCTTGTTCGTCAATCATCAGACCTGCGTATAAGAAACCCGTGTAAACGTGACCATCTGCTTTCATACCTTCAACAGTTGGGCGCATCACTTCGTTCATAGCTTTTTCAAAAACATCTGAAGTTACAACAGGAGCAGGAGAGTAAGCCCCCATACCGCCAGTGTTCGGACCTTGGTCGCCTTCAAAAATACGTTTGTGATCTTGTGAAGTTGCCATAGGCAAAATGTTGTCGCCATCAATCATACAAATGAAAGACGCTTCTTCACCGGCAAGGAATTCTTCGATGACAACACGAGAACCGGCATCACCAAATTTGTTGCCTGCAAGCATGTCATCAATCGCATCAAATGCTTCTTGATTGGTCATGGCAACGATCACGCCTTTCCCCGCAGCAAGGCCATCTGCCTTGATCACGATTGGCGCGCCATTTTTTTCAACAAATGCTTTGGCTGCATCTACTTCTGTAAACACATCATAAAATGCAGTTGGAATGTTATGGCGTTTCAAGAAATGTTTTGCGAAAGCTTTAGAGCCTTCAAGCTGTGCTGCAAATTGAGTTGGGCCCCAAACTTTGACATCAGCTGTGCGGCAAGCATCAACCACACCATTTACAAGCGGTGCTTCCGGACCAACAAGGACTAAATCAACTGCATTTTCTTTAGCAAAAGCAATAATTGCAGCATTGTCTAAAATGTTAAGTGCAACATTTTCGCATTTGTTTTCTGTTGCTGTGCCGGCATTGCCCGGTGCAACAAAGACTTTCGCTACTTTATCGTCTTGCGCGATTTTCCATGCAAGTGCGTGTTCACGACCACCATTACCCAAAACTAAAATATTCATCGGTTCATACTCCATGAATCGAAATAACACAAAGTCCTCAACCCAAAGGGGAAGAGGACTCTATGAAAGATTTAAGAATCTATTTTATGTAGCACGTATGACTGTAAATAAGTCATGATCAATTCGCCAACTTAGTGACGGAAATGACGCATGCCAGTGAAGACCATCGCGATACCAGCTTCATCAGCCGCTGCAATGGTTTCTTCATCACGCATAGAACCACCCGGTTGGATAATGCATTTGATGCCGGCTTTTGCAGCATTATCAATACCATCACGGAATGGGAAGAATGCGTCAGATGCCATTACTGCACCTTCAACCACTAGACCCGCATGTTCAGCTTTAATTGCAGCAATACGAGCAGAGTTAACACGGCTCATTTGGCCTGCGCCTACACCAATGGTTTGACGACCTTTGGCATAAACAATTGCATTCGATTTAACGTACTTCGCAACTTTCCAGGCAAAAATCATGTCGTCGATTTCAGCTTCAGTCGGTGCAACTTTGGTCACAACTTTAAGATCGTCTTTAGTGATCATGCCCAAGTCTTGGTCTTGAACCAATAAACCGCCATTTACACGTTTGTAATCAAGTTGCGAATGACGTGCATCGATTGCTGGAAGTTCGCCACATACCAGTACGCGTACGTTTTTCTTCGCGCCAGTCACTTCAAGTACGCCATCAGCAATGCTTGGTGCAATAATCACTTCAACGAATTGACGATCCACAATGGCTTGCGCAGTTGCCACATCTAACTCACGGTTAAATGCAATGATGCCGCCGAATGCAGATTCAGGATCAGTTGCATAAGCAAGATCGTAAGCAGCTTTAATGCCATCTAAAGAAACTGCAACGCCACATGGGTTTGCATGTTTAACAATCACACAAGCAGGTTTTGCGAAAGATTTCACACATTCAAGTGCTGCATCTGTATCTGCAATGTTGTTATAAGAAAGTTCTTTACCTTGAAGCTGTTTCGCAGTTGAAACAGAAGCTTCAGTCGCAGTACTTTCTACATAGAACGCAGCAGATTGATGCGGGTTTTCACCGTAACGTAAATCTTGGGCTTTGTTCAATTGCGTGTTGAAAGTGCGGGCAAATTTGTCTGCTTGACCCTCGATTTTACCTACGCGAGCGCCAAGGTAAGAGGCGATCATGCCATCGTATTGTGCAGTATGTTCAAACGCTTTCACTGCCAAGTCAAAACGAGTTTCAAGAGATAAGGCACCATTTGCTTTCATTTCAGCAATTACAGTGTCGTAGTCAGCAGCATTTACCACAATACCGACAGACGCATGGTTTTTCGCAGCAGCACGAACCATCGTTGGACCACCGATGTCGATGTTTTCAATCGCATCAGCCAATGAACAGTTCGGTTTAGCAACCGTTGCAGCAAACGGATAAAGATTCACAACCACTAGATCGATGGCATCGATGTTGTGTTCTTGCATTACAGCTTCGTCTAGACCACGGCGAGCTAAGATACCCCCATGAATTTTTGGATGTAGTGTCTTAACACGACCATCCATCATTTCCGGGAACCCAGTGTGCTCTGAAACTTCCACTACTGCGATATTGTTGTCTTTAAGCAACTTATATGTACCACCAGTAGATAAAATTTCTACCCCAAGAGCCACGAGGTTTTTAGCAAATTCAACGATCCCTGATTTATCAGATACAGAGATTAAAGCGCGTTTAATAGTCATGATTTTCGTCAACAATATTAAAGGTCTAGATTAAAACAGCAGGCAAAATATAAGATAAAAAAAATGCCCACGGTAACCGTGAGCATTTTATCATTTATTCACTCATTAAACCGTGAGCTTTTAACTTTTTACGTAAAGTACCACGGTTGAGTCCGAGAATCTCGGCAGCGCGTGTCTGATTCCCACGCGTATATTCTAGAACTACAGATAGAAGAGGTTTCTCCATTTCTGCCAGCACCATGTCATATACCTGAGAAGGTTGCTCGCCTTGCAATTGTGCAAAATAATGGCGAACTGCGCGATCTACGTGAATACGAAGAGCGACATCAGATTGTGCAGTAAAAATAGGAGATTTGCTATTCATGCGAATTAATCCGAAAAATCAAATATCACTTGGGTAAAGGGATATATAAAAGTGGTCTAAAATTTAAATTCCGTTTTAGGTCCTAAAACGGAAGTTCTAAAACTTGTACATTTAGCTTGCCACAACTCGACGTTTTTGATCGAAAATTAAGCGTAACAATAGATTAATATTTGTTACAGACCAAAATCAAAACAAAAAAATCTACTCAATACGCATTATCAGGATAAAGCGCATATAAGCTAAACTATAATTGTTGTGAAAATAGTGAGGAGTTTGCAGCACAAAGCTTTCGTGGCGCGTATGATAGCATTGTCTAAGAAAAAGTGAGCAAGAAAACTGCACTTTTTTTACTTTTTTTTGTGTTTTTTAATAGTTTTTTTCAATATCAAGGGCGAATTATTTCTAAACTGTAGGTATCAAAGCTTTTCCGTTCTACAGGAAGGCTAAACTTGAATTTAAAAGGACTGTTTTGTGGAATTCGTTGTATTCCTGTAAGACTGTCAATCAAATATTCAGAAGACTGGAAAGAATAAGTAGAAATAATTTCTCCATTATCTTTTAAATTTACCTTGATGATCGGCAGGGCTAAACTTTTAGAATGATAGTTAATGAGCTCACCGGTGAATTGAGTTTCTTTTTTGGATATTTGTTTTATTTTAACTTTATTGGTCGATATGAGATGGTAATTTTGCTCCATAACCGAACAATTAAATGCCTGACATGCGCTATTAAATAAGGCACTAAAGACCGGGCTATTGTTTAAAATTTTCGGGTTAAACCAAAAAAACTGAAAAATAAGCAAACTCACCAGACATAAATTCACAGCTCCCCATAAAACATAACTCAAGGCACTTCTTTCTTTCTTCTCTTGTTCTGATTTTTCAGACCAGTTCAGAGCCGGGTATGTACCAATCGGGTCTGTACTGAAATAATTCAAATTGTTGAGATAGGTTTTTAAATCAATATTGGAATTTTCTACTTTACGGTCGAAAATATCTAATAAATGTTGTTCTGGTTGCTGATCTGCCATAAAGGTCTCAGCGCTCGTCTCATTGGATTGAGGTTTTTTATTGTCAAGATTTGAAGGGGGAGTTGAAGTAGTAGAAGAAGATTGCTCTTTTTCTACTACAAGATGGGTTAACGCATTAAAATTGGTCGAACATTTCGCGCAACAAACCATGCCTCGCGCAACTGTCAGTTGAGCCACGGAGACTTTATACTTGGTAAAACAGTTAGGGCAGTAGGTTTGCTTTTCGCTCATAGTCTATTCAAAATTTTAATGGATATTTTGGCGTTTTCCTGAAATTCGGCACCAATGTTCTTCGCGTTTTTCGACTTGGAGTATATCAAAAAAATCAGAATAAACACTAGAAACATCAGCAACTTGCTCTTCTAATATGCCAGCAAGTGCGAACTCGCCCTCAAATTTAACCAAAGTTGCGAATTCAGGCGCAAGTGCCATCAGCGGGCCGGCAAGAATGTTTGCGACAAAGACATCGGCCTTTTGCGCTTTAAACTCTTCGTTGAATTCATCAGGCAAACCAACAAATAAGTTCCCGAGTACGCCATTCAATTCAGCATTTTGTTGAGTCGCGAGAACTGCCTGAGGGTCAATATCTGTGGCATATACTTTTTTGGCACCCAATAACAGTGCAGCAACGCCTAAAATGCCTGAACCGCAACCATAGTCGATCACAATTTTATCTTTAACATCGGTTTGACCGAGCCATTGCAGGCAAAGGAAAGTTGATGCATGGTTACCTGTACCGAAGGCTAGACCTGGATCAAGCTTAATATTTACAGCATCTGCATCTGGTGCTTCCATCCATTCCGGAACAATCCAGAATTTTTCACCAATTTGAATCGGTTCATACGCATCCATCCAGGTGCGTTCCCATTCTTGGTCTTCAAGAAATTCATGGCGTAATGGTGCTTCAGGCATTTGTGCGGTAATAAATGTTGTTAAAGCATCAACATCAATTTCTTCGCCTTCTTCTTGTGCGTAGATGCCGGTCACAATGACTTTATTCCAAAGTGGAGTTTCACCTGGAAGTGGTTCAAGTAAGTCCTGATTTTCAGCATCATCTAAAGTTACGCTAACAGCACCTAATGAGCTGAGGAGGGTTTCAGTAAAATCGACTTGAGCTTGATCAACGGTAATATGAATTTGTAACCACTTCACGGAGATAACCTAAATTTGTGTTTTTAAAAATGCCATTGTAACGGAACTCAGGCTTAAACAACTATATATTGATAAAAACTATCCTGAAAATAAAAGGAGGTATATTAACCCTCCTTTTATTTAGATCATATGGATTAACTCACTACTGCATGTGGCTGTGGTGCAAATTTATTGAGTAGCATGCCGAATACAGCGGCAAAAACATACATGAAAATAGAATACACCGCAGCGGGTATGGCAATGGTAGAGCTTGCCATGATCGTAAGTGCAATCGTCATGGCGAGGGTGCTGTTATGAATGCCAATTTCAAAAGCGCAAGCCCGTGCTTGAGCACTATTAATGCCCAGCAAGCGCGGTACAAAATAACCAATCATTAGACTACACAGGCAGAATGAAACAGTTGCCAAGCCCACTTGCGCTAAATATTCCAAAATTTGATGACGTTCTTTCGCAACCGCACCAATAATAATCAGCACCAGAAAACTCACCGCAAAAATACGCAGCGGTTTGTTTAGTTTTGCAGTGAAGTGTGGTGCATAGTGTCGAATCAGCATGCCAATACCTACAGGAATAATGATAATGGCAAATACTTGTAATATTTTTCCGAACTGCAAGCTAATTTGTTGTCCATCATTCATAAAGTACTGAATAGAAAAATTGACTATAAAAGGCAAGGTAAAAGCGGCCATGACTGAATTGATCGCGGTCAAAGTGATATTTAGCGCAATGTCCCCTTTAAAAAGATAGCTAAATAAGTTGGCTGTGCTTCCTCCGGGTGAGGCTGCAAGTAGCATTAAGCCCACGGCAAGAAGAGGCGGAAGCGCCAAGACTTTACAAATGATAAAGGCAATGCTGACTAAAACCACCAATTGACAAAACAGGGCAATGAAAACCACTTTGGGTTGCTGTGCTACGCGGGCAAAGTCTTTGAGGGTAAGCTCCAGTCCTAAACCGATCATAATGATGGCAAGTGCTAAAGGTAATAAAATGGTGATGATTCCTGAATCCATTCGAAATCTCCTTTTCTTGGTCAGTTTTTGTTTTGATTTGGGCGAAGTTGTCTTGTACTGATTTTTTATAGATTGAATATATAGCTGATAAATCAGAGATAGGGAATAGCGAGAACTGACCGTTGATCAGTACAACTTTAATTAGCTGAATTGCTTTAATCTTGCTGAGTGGAATTATGGCAATAAAACAGGATAATTATTATCTTACTTAGACCTGATTCCTCTTACCGCCCTGCCATTTAAGATGAGCTACTGCATCTATGAATCAGATGTATATTAATCACTTAATGCTTTTGAATTTGCATCTTTAATTGGAAGCGGCTGTCTTGTCAAAATATAGCCAAATATAAAAGCAAAAATATACATAAAAATAGAATAAATGCCGGCAGGTAGGGCAATCGTGGTATTGGATAACACAGACAGTGCAATCGTCATTGCAACTGAGGTGTTGTGAATGCCTATTTCAAAAGTACATGCACGTGCCTGTTTGTCAGAGACCCCAGCCAGATGCGGAATCAGATAGCCAACCGATAAACTGATAAAACAAAAAAGTGCAGTTGCAGGCCCAATATCAGCAAAATATTCAACCATGTTAAATCTTTCTCTATACACGGCATAAAAGAAAATTAGAAATAAAAACAGCACAGAAAATAATCGCATGGGTCTATTTAGTCTTAATGCAATATTAGGTGCGATTGAACGAATAAACACGCCCAAACAAACCGGTATGAAAACAATTAAAAATACTTGGGTGATTTTTTCAGTCGGCATGCCAATTTTTGGATGATCACCTAGAAAATAATGAATCGACAGGTTGACGATAAAAGGTAGGGTGAAAGTACAAATCAGAGAGTTAATCGCGGTGAGCGTGAGATTGAGTGCGACATCACCTTTGAAGATATAGCTGATTAAATTTGCAGTTGGTCCACCCGGTGAAGCAGCAAGCAGCATCAGGCCTACAGCTAAAAGTGGAGGGAGTTTTAATAAGGTACAGATTAAAAACGCGATAAAAACCAGAACGATCAATTGGGTAAATAGGGCTAAAAAAATAACTTTAGGGTGGCGTTGTACTCGCAGAAAATCTTTAACAGTAAGTTCTAGCCCTAAACCTGTCATCATGATGGCAAGCGCGATGGGTAAAAAAAAAGTAAATAGCCCCGAATCCATGGAATATCCTTTTTATATTTTTTATCCTTAATATGTTTTGAGTTTAAACCAGTTGTTTAAATAAGCAATATAAAAACGGGTAAAAGTAATCCTTTTACCCGCTGAAAATTTGAATAAAATTAGTGTTTTATATGCATTGTTGAGATCAAGTTCCAGTTTAAGGTTGCATTTGTGGTTGAGTTTGCATTTCAGCTGGGGACTGCATTGGTGGCTGAGATTGCATTGATGGAGACTGCATCGATGGCTGTGATTGCATAGACGGAGACTGCATCGCTGGCTGGGATTGCATTGACGGAGACTGCATCGATGGCTGAGATTGCATTGAAGATTGAGAGCTAGGTCGAGGTGGCATAAAGCCTAAAGCACATTTACCCTTAACTTCAGTACCATTGATGGATGCTGTAGTTGCACTGGTATCTCCACTGCAAGCTGTGCTTAACTCTGCTTCATCTCCAGTGATGGACGCATTTTTGGAGGAAGGGAAGAATTGAGGTTCACACGTACCATTCCAGATAATACCTCGGTAAGCAAAGCTGACTTGAGCGCCTTGAGTTTTGCCTTTACAGACCTTTTGGTATCTTTGAGCATCATATACTTTTTCGACTTTATCATTTGCTGAGGCTGCAAATGGTGCTAGACATACACCACAGAGAATGGATGAGAGCAGGAAATTCTTATTCATCTTTTATACCTTTGTTCGTAATGTATCCAGCTTATAGCTTAAAAAATAGCCGCAATAAAACAATACCAATCAGGTAAACTTTTCAAACTAAATGTTTTATTTCTATAGTAACTCTGCAAAGCGTGATTACATTTCAATGTTTTTGTAAGTGAATAAAGAATCTTAGGCTGATTCTGAAAAACAGCTGATTTTATCCACTTATCTTTCCAAGTTTTGATATAATACTTCGTCATTCTTTTTTATCTCTCAAACCATTATGCATTATCCTAAAGTTTACGATGTCATTGTTATCGGTGGCGGTCACGCAGGTACCGAAGCAGCACTTGCTGCAGCGCGTATGGGTCGCCAGACTTTGCTCTTAACTCATAACATTGAGACTTTAGGGCAGATGAGCTGTAATCCTGCCATCGGTGGTATTGGTAAATCACATTTAGTCCGTGAAATTGATGCTTTAGGCGGTGCCATGGCACTTGCTGCCGATAAAGGCGGTATTCAATTCCGTATTTTAAACTCACGTAAAGGTGCGGCAGTACGTGCAACACGTGCGCAGGCTGACCGTATTCGCTATAAAGCTGCGATTCGTGAAACATTAGAAAACCAAGCAAACTTGGATATTTTTCAACAAGCCGCTGATGACCTGATTGTTGAAGGCGATACCGTTAAAGGTGTTGTGACTCAAATGGGGGTTCGCTTTGATGCGAATACTGTTGTATTGACCACTGGTACATTCCTAGGTGGTGTCATCCATGTTGGACTTGAGAAATCTAGCGGTGGTCGTGCGGGTGATCCGCCCTCAATTTCATTGGCTGCGCGTTTACGTGAATTAAACTTGCCGGTAGGTCGTTTAAAAACAGGTACGCCACCCCGTATTGATGCACGTTCAGTTGATTTCTCTGTAATGACGCCGCAACCGGGTGATTTCCCGTCTCCAACCATGTCATTCATGGGTGATGCGTCTATGCATCCGGAACAAGTGAACTGCTATATCACGCATACTAATGAACGCACCCACGAAATCATTCGTGGCGGACTCGACCGTTCACCGATGTATACAGGTAAAATTGAAGGTGTGGGTCCGCGTTATTGCCCATCGATTGAAGATAAAATTCATAAATTTGCGGATAAAAATTCTCACCAAGTATTCCTGGAGCCTGAAGGCTTAGATACGCACGAGCTTTATCCAAATGGTATTTCAACTTCTTTGCCATTTGATGTGCAGTTTGAGTTGGTTCGTTCAATCCGTGGTATGGAAAATGCACATATCTTGCGTCCGGGTTATGCCATTGAATATGACTATTTTAATCCACAAGCGTTGAAATTCTCGCTTGAAACCAAAGCCATTAATAACTTGTACTTTGCCGGTCAAATTAACGGTACCACAGGTTATGAAGAAGCCGGTGCGCAAGGCTTGCTTGCAGGTTTAAATGCTGCACGCCGTGCTTGGGATCAGGAACAATGGACACCAAAACGTGATGAAGCGTATATGGGCGTCCTTGTAGATGACTTGATTACGTTAGGTACCAAAGAACCGTACCGTATGTTTACCTCACGTGCCGAATACCGTTTGATGCTGCGTGAAGACAATGCCGATCAGCGTTTAACTGCAATCGGCCGTGAAATGGGCTTGGTTGATGATACGCGTTGGGCAGCTTACTGCGAAAAAATGGAAGCAGTTGAGAAAGAAACAGGTCGTCTACAGCATTTATGGGCTGCGCCAAACAATCCAATGGGTAAAAAATTCGTTGAGTTGACAGGTGCGGATTTAAGTAAAGAATGTAGCGCGATTGATTTACTTAAACGTCCAAATATCAGTTTTGCTCAAATTGCAGAATTAACCAATTCTGAAGTGACTCCATTTGTGGGTGAGCAAATTGAAATTGCGGTGAAATATGCCGGTTATATCAACCGTCAACATGAAGATGTTGCTCAGATGAAGCGTCTGGAAGAAACACGTATTCCAAGCGACTTCGACTATGACATCGTTTCTGGTTTGTCTCGTGAAATTACATTGAAACTAAAAGACATCCGTCCTGAAACTTTGGCACAAGCTAGCCGTATTCCGGGTGTGACACCTGCGGCAGTTCAATTGGTGATGATTACGATTCGTAAGAATGCAGCACAAGCTAAAAAATCAGCGTAATTAGGCAATAAAAAACCCGCATCATGCGGGTTTTTTATTGCCTAATTCTTATGAATCAATTTTGAGTATGGCTTCATCATAAATAACTACCGTAAATATAAGTATTTGAAAATACACAATATCAATTAAAATTAAGATTTAAAAAGTCTGTTTATCTAATCTTTTAAGTCTAATTTAATTGGCTTTTTGCCTTTTTAAGCCATGAAATCCGACTATTGTCGTGGTATTTCAATCAATCGATTGGGCAGAGAATAGTGAGATGAATCGTCCTTGTAAAAACGATTTGTATACTATTGATGGAGATCAATCATGGCACAAACACACACAGGGAAACTACAAAAAATCTTAACGATATTTTTGTGTTTTTGGGTCGCATTTTTTGAAGGCTTCGACCTTCAAGCACCGGGTATAGCCGCGAAAGGAATTGCCGCGACATTCGGTTTGGATCAGGTTCAGATGGGGTATGTCTTCAGTTTGGGCGTATTTGGAATGCTGTTTGGGGCATTCTTTGGGGGGCGTATTGCTGACTATTTGGGACAGAAGAAAGTCCTGATGTTATCTATTGGTATTTTTGGCGTATTTTTTAGTTTGAGTGCAATCGCACCAAGTTTGGAAATCCTTTATATTGCGCGCTTCTTTACCGGACTTGGGTTGGGAGCAGCAATGCCGACCATGATTTCAGTGGTAGGTGATGAAGCGACGGAAGCCAATCGTGGCAAGTTAAATAGCCTGATGTATTGCGGTTTGCCCGTTGGTGCAATTTTTGTTGCCGGTCTTGCAATTTTATTGCCTGAGATTCAATGGCAAACCTTGTTCCTGATTGGTGGCTTAACGCCGTTAGCCCTTATTCCATGTATGGCGTTTATTCTTAAAGATAAGCCTAAAGCTGTGGCTGTAGCGCAAATGTCGACAGAAGTTGTACCGGGCATGGCACAAGTACTGTTTAAAAACCAGCAATATAAAAATACCTTGCCACTTTGGGTGGGTTTCTTCTTTACCCTGATGATCAATTATATTTTGATTAGCTGGTTACCAAACTTGTTGATGGAACAAGGTCTGCTAAAACAACAAGCATTCATGGTGATGTTGGTATTCCAGGTGGGTGCGGTGATTGGGACTTTAGCTTTGGGGTATTTGCTTGACCGCTTAAAACTTTGGCAGATGGCTGTAATTATCTATAGTGGCTTATTTGTTGCCTTGAGTCTGTTATTCACGACAACTTATATTCCAATGTTAGTTTTAGCGGGCGTGATGGGCGGGATCTTCTCCACAGGTGGTCAATCAATTCTTTACGGTATTTCGCCAATCTTCTATTCGGGTACAGGTAAAGTGACTGGTGTGGGCAGTGCAATTTCTTTGGGGCGTTTGGGTGCCATGACTGGACCATTACTTACCGGAAAAATCTTGGCCTTAGGATTAGGGACAACCGGTATTTTAATGGCGAGTTTGCCTGCTGTCGTCATTTCGGCAGTGGCTGTGACTGCACTATCGCGGTATAAATCTGCGCATAAGTAAAATCCTGATCTTAAAAAATAGAATCTTTAAAAATACATTAAAAAAAGGGAATCTACAGATTCCCTTTTTTATGGCAAATCTTGATTGGAAAAAATAAAGTTCTCTTAATAATTTGCTAAAATGGGCGTATAGCAAACTGACTTATTTTTATATGGCCTATCAACTTATTCCATTATCCATTCAGGCAACGGACAATATTCAGTGTCCACATTGTCAACAAGACGTCATTAATTGGGCTGAAGAGCAGTATGTGCAGCCCTGTGAACATACCTTATTTATTGCCATGGATATTGGTTTTGAATATATGACCGATGAATTTGAACAAACCATGCCGCGTTCAGTGGATGATTTGCATGCAAATGATGATCAGGTGAATATGTTCACAGAATTGACTCAATCTACTTATCCTAATTATTTGATTTTTAAGTCCGACTTGGGCATACAAGGATATTCTCGTTATGTAGGTTTTACTGCATAAATAGAATGAAATAAAAAAGCTCCTTTAGGAGCTTTTTTTGAGATGGGTAGAAAATTTTAGTTTTCGATTACTTCTTCTTCAACATCATCATCTGCCGTGTCCATACCCAGTTCTTTAAGCTTGCGAGTCAGGGTATTACGGCCCCAACCGAGCAATTCAGCGGCATGACGTTTACGACCACGGGTTTGCTGTAAAGCAGCAGTAATTAAAGTGCGCTCAAACATGGGTGTAGCAATGTCGAGAATCTTCATTTCGCCATTTTTAAGCTTTTGGATTGCCCATTGAGCCAATAATTCATCCCAATGATGCAGCGAAACACGGTCAAAAGTACCAAGAGGTTGCACTTCATCACCTGAGCGTTGAATTGGAATCTGTTTCAATTCAGACGGTAAATCCTCGGGATAAACCTCACGACCTGTGATCATCACTGTTAACCAGCGACAGGTATTTTCTAACTGACGGACATTACCTTGCCAAGGCAGTTGTTGCATGTACTCTTGGGTTTCTGGACGCAGGATTTTAGGATTTACCCCTAATTCTTTACCTGCGCGTGCCAAGAAATGCTGCGCCAACATTGGAATATCTTCACTACGATGGGCCAGTTTTGGAATGTGAATACGGATCACGTTTAAGCGGTGATATAAGTCTTCACGGAAGCGGCCATCATGCACCAGTTTTTCCAAGTCTTGGTGGGTTGCTGCCACAATACGCACATCCACTTTAACCGGGATGTGACCCCCCACACGATAGAACTCGCCATCTGCCAAAACACGCAGTAAACGTGTTTGCGTTTCAAACGGCATATCCCCAATTTCATCTAAAAACAGGGTGCCGCCATTGGCCTGTTCAAAACGGCCTTGGCGTTGCGAGTTGGCACCGGTAAAAGCACCTTTCTCGTGACCGAAAAGTTCAGTTTCAATCAGGTCTTTTGGAATGGCTGCCATATTTAAGGCAATAAAAGGCTTGCTGCTACGTGGTGAATGGCGATGCAGGGCATGCGCAACCAGTTCTTTACCCGTGCCAGATTCACCATTAATCAGTACAGTGATATGCGACTGTGACAAACGGCCAATCGCGCGGAAAACTTCCTGCATGGCAGGTGATTCACCAATGATTTCGGTTGTTTGAATAGGGGGTGCTGTTTTTGCAGATTCTTGTTGTTGTAACTTGGCAATATGCAAAATTGCACGATTCACCAATGCCAATGCTTCATCAATATCAAACGGTTTTGGCAGGTATTCAAAAGCACCGGTTTGATAGCTGGATACCGCAGATTCCAAGTCCGAATGTGCTGTCATAATAATGACAGGTAGGTCTGGATGACTGGTTTTGACTTTGCCCAAGAAAGTGAGGCCATCGATTCCCGGCATGCGGATATCGGTCAAAATCACATCAGGTGCGTCTATACTGAGTTGATCAAGCGCAGATTGTGCTTCTTCAAAACTGGTAACGTCAAAACCTTCTTCTTTAAAGGTTTTTTCCAAGACCCAGCGCATGGCGCGATCATCATCAATGACCCATATTTTATTTCGCGACATGGTTAAACTCCCAAGGTAAATATAAGCTAAAGACGGTTTTTCCTGGAACTGACTGGCATTCAATCATTCCACTATGTTGATGCATAATATTCTGTGCAATGCTCAAACCGAGCCCTGTGCCCTTAGCACGTCCTGTGACTAGGGGGTAAAACACCGATTCTAAAATTTCTTCCGGTACGCCCGGGCCATTGTCTTCAATATCAATACGAACAGCAGAGCGCTTTAAAACACCATTAATGGTGACCAGACGCTGAATGCGTGTTCGCAAGATAAGTTCGGACTGATGGTCAACGAAGAATTCTTTATTTTCCATCATGGCTTGTACTGCATTTACACTAATGTTCAGCATGACCTGAATCAGTTGATCACGGTCTGCCATGACATCGGGTAAAGACAAATCATAGTCACGGGTGATTTTGATTTTCTTTTTGGTTTGATTGGTAATGAGTGAACGCACACGTTCGAGTGGTTCATGTACATTGACTAATTCATAACTTGGCAACTGACGAGACCCGAGCATGGTGTCGGCCAGATTACGCAAGCGATCGACTTCACTAATAATAATATCGGTGAATTCTGAATATTGAGGATCATTTAAACTGCGTGCCAGCAACTGGGTTGCACCACGAATACCGCCTAAAGGATTTTTAATTTCGTGTGCCACACCACGAATCAATTGCCGCGCAACCTGATGTTGCTGAATCAGGTTTTCTTCTTTAGAGATTTTTAGCATCCGGTCAATCGGATTTAATTCTATGAGCAGAAGCGGGTGATACGGTTTTTGAGCATTTATTTGTGAAACCGTATAATCCACATGCATATCTTTAAAGTTGACACTAATGGTTGCTTCACGGCGGGTATAAGGCTGGCCTGTGGCGATGGTATTTAATAGCGCTTCTTCGGTATTAAACTCATCATCCGGCATATGCAGCAAATTTAAGACAGGTTGACCTGAAGCGCGCAGCAAACTGATGTCAAACAAAGATTCACAAGAAGAATTTAAATAAAAAATATTCAGCTGGCTATCGACCAGTAAAATGGCGGTGGTTAAGTTATCCACTAAAAGGCGATAGTCGATCCCGGTGGGTTGATCCATTAGCGAAAGCATCCTGTATTAAAATAGCGCAATGGCATCTGCACTTCTTGTCATTTCTCCCTGTTATGGGACATTCAACGAGTTAAACGTTGTCGAAATAAAGCAAAATGCACGCCAACTTTGAGCATATATATGAATAAAAATTCTGACGCCATAAAAGTGTGCTTTTTATTGTTTGAATACAGAATTTATCTAGCATAGTAAAGGAAATAAAAATATTAGTGAACCAAAATGGTGCATGCAAAATATTTAGTAAAAAATTGGACGTATTTTGGTGCGTTATGCAAAGAGTCGGCTTTCTACCTATTTTTATGATTGGAAAAGACATACAATACGCGCATTATAGTGGAGTGCAGATTCATGAAATCCCCCAAAGTCGGTTTTGTTTCTTTAGGTTGTCCTAAGGCATTGGTAGATTCCGAACGAATTTTAACTCAGTTGAAGACTGAAGGTTATGATGTAGCATCAGATTATGATGGTGCTGATTTGGTTGTTGTTAATACTTGTGGTTTTATTGAATCTGCAGTACAAGAATCGTTAGATGCCATTGGTGAAGCTATGAGCTCAAATGGTCGTGTCATTGTGACCGGCTGTCTGGGTAAAGATGAAGACAAAATTCGTAAAATGCACCCAAATGTCCTGAAAGTGACCGGTGCCGCGGCATATCAAGAAGTGATGGAGGCCGTACACGAGTACGTACCTGAACCACCAAAACATAATCCATTTATTGACCTTGTTCCTGAACAAGGGATTCGTTTGACCCCTAAACATTATGCTTATTTGAAAATATCGGAAGGCTGCAACCATCGTTGTACCTTCTGTATTATTCCAAGCATGCGTGGTGATCTGGTTTCTCGTCCTGTTGGTTCGGTTTTAAGTGAAGCACAAGCATTGAAAAATGCCGGTGTAAAAGAAGTTCTGGTGATTTCTCAAGATACCTCTGCTTATGGTTTAGACACCAAGTACAAACTTGATTTTTGGAACGGTCAGCCGGTTAAAACCAAATTCTTCGACATGTGTGAAGCTCTAGGCCAACTCGGTATTTGGGTGCGTTTGCATTACGTTTATCCATATCCGCATGTAGATGCTGTAATCGACTTGATGGCACAAGGTAAAATCCTGCCATATCTAGATATTCCTTTTCAACATGCCAGTCCGCGCATCTTAAAATTGATGAAGCGACCAGCGCATAGTGAAAACACACTTGAACGCCTCAAGCTTTGGCGTGAAAAATGTCCTGAACTGGTCATCCGTTCAACATTCGTTGTTGGTTTCCCTGGCGAAACTGAAGAAGATTTCCAGATTTTGCTTGAGTGGCTCAAAGAAGCACAGCTTGATCGCGTAGGTTGCTTTACCTATTCACCTGTAGAAGGTGCGACAGCAAATGATTTACCGGATCATGTGCCTGAAGAAATCAAGCAAGACCGTTACGAACGCTTCATGCAAGTGCAGCAAGAAATTTCAGCAGCCAAACTGCAAAAACGTATCGGTCAAACCATGACTGTGCTTGTAGATGATCTGGAAGATGAATTCCCGGTTGCTGTAGCACGTTCTTATGCGGATGCACCTGAAATTGACGGTAATGTCTTTGTTGAAGATATTGATAAAAACCAGATCAAAGCAGGCGATTTGCTTGAAGTCGAAATTACCGATGCAGATGAATATGATTTATATGCGAAGTTAATTCGAGTTAAGTCTGCTTGATCTGTCATAAAAGTATACGAATAAAATTTTAGATATTGGAAGATTCGGAGATTTCCTGATGTTGGATTCAAAAAAGCCTCGTTATGAACGCATTTTGCTTAAACTTTCTGGTGAGGCTCTTGCTGGAAATAAAGACATGGGGATCGATGCGACTGTACTCGATCAAATGTCTTTAGCGATTGCTCACTTGGTGGGTTTAGGCGTACAAGTCGGTATCGTGGTTGGTGGTGGTAACTTGTACCGCGGCAGTCAATTGCAAAAAGATGGTTTGGTTGGCCGTGTAACCGGTGACCAGATGGGTATGCTTGCAACTGTTATGAATGGTTTGGCATTACGCGATGCTTTGGTGCGTCGCAATATTAAAACCCGTTTAATGTCTGCTTTACCGATTGGTGCGGTGGTTGAAGCCTATTCAAGCCGTGATGCAATCCGTCATTTAACGCAAGGCGAAGTATGTGTATTCGTTGCGGGTACAGGTAATCCATTCTTTACCACAGATACAGCAGCTTGCTTGCGTGGTATTGAAATTGAAGCCAACCTGATCTTGAAAGCCACTAAAGTAGACGGCGTATATAATAAAGATCCAAGCAAATATGACGATGCAGTGAAATATGAAACACTTACATTTGACCAAGTGTTAGATGAAAAGTTAGGCATCATGGATTTAACTGCGATCTGCTTGTGCCGTGATCACAATGTGCCATTACAAGTATTCGATATGAATAAGTCGGGTTCATTGTTATCCGTCGTGATGGGTGAAAAAGAAGGGACTCACGTTACCAATTAATGACGTGAGCCTGAAAGCTCTTTATACTACACGCTATTTATTAATTACATCTCTTAGAATTAAGTAAGGAAGATCATATGATTAACGATCTTAAAAAAGACAGCGAAGACCGCATGAACAAGACTTTAGAGTCTTTAGAACATGGTTTCGCTAAAGTTCGTACTGGCCGCGCGCATCCATCAATCTTGAATGGTGTGATGGTTCCTTACTATGGCTCTGATGTGCCTTTAAACCAAGTGGCAAACGTGGGTCTTGAAGACTCTCGTACCCTTGTCGTACAGCCATTTGAACGTACAATGGTTTCAGCAATTGATAAAGCGATTCGTGAAGCAGGTTTGGGTTTAAACCCGATTACTGCAGATGCTATTCGCGTGCCGATGCCTGCACTGACTGAAGAAACACGTCGTGACATGCAGAAAGTTGCACGTACTGAAGCTGAAAATGCCAAAGTTGCGATCCGTAACATTCGTCGTGATGTATTGGGCGACATCAAGGCATTGTTGAAAGAAAAAGAAATTTCTGAAGATGACGACCGTCGTGCATCTGATGATATCCAGAAAATCACCGACAAATTTGTTGCTGAAGTGGACAAACGCCTTGCTGCGAAAGAAGCTGAATTGATGAAGGTCTAAGATTTAATGACCGTTTCAGAAGACAGTTTACCTCTTCCAAAACATGTTGCCATCATTATGGATGGCAACAATCGTTTTGCAAAAAAAATGCAAATGCAAAAGGGTGCCGGACACCGTGAAGGGAAAAATGTCCTGAATCCGATTGTTGAGCACTGTAGAAAAAAACAAATTCAAGCGTTAACCGTTTTTGCATTTTCTAGCGAAAACTGGAACCGTCCCCAATTTGAGGTGGATTTACTCATGGCATTGTTGGAAGAAACAATCCAGGAGCAACTGCCTCGAATGGAAAAATTCAATATTGCCTTACGTTTTATTGGTGATCGTTCTCGTTTGTCTGCGCATTTACGTGAGTTAATGTTGCATGCTGAACAAAGGACTGCTAAGTTCGACAGCATGACTTTGACCATCGCGGTCAGTTACGGTGGCATGTGGGATATGGCGCAGGCTGCAAAACAAATTGCAGCGGATGTTCTGGCAAAAAAAGTTACAGTTGAAGATGTAAATGTTGAGTTGTTTGGGCAACATGTCAGTATGGCGGATTTACCCGCGGTAGATTTACTGATTCGCACGGGTGGTGATTATCGTTTGTCGAATTTTTTACTTTGGCAAGCCGCTTATGCTGAGTTGTATTTTACCCAAACCTTATGGCCTGAATTTACCGTGGAAGAATTCGATGATGCGTTAGCCGTCTTTGCTGGACGTGAACGTCGTTTTGGTAAAACTTCAGAGCAAATCCAACAAGAGAAAATCGAGAATTAATAAATGTTAGAGCGGATTATAACCGCATTGGTATTGGTGGCAGTCGTACTCAGTTGTATGTTTGCTACACAGTCTCAGTATCCAATGTTTGTGCTGATGATTGTTGCCGCAGGGGTCGCAGGGTATGAGTGGTTTAAACTTATGCCAAGAAAAAATAAAAATCTGGTGAAACCATTTGCTTGGGGTTATGGATTAGCGACAGCAGCATTGGCAACTTTGGCATTATATTTTAATGATATCGCTCTATTGCTTTGGGCAGCGTCCATTTTTACTTGGATTTTAAGTATCTTTTGGGTTAAATCATATCCAGGTTATGATGGATGGTATAATCAAAGCCTAAATGTGATCGGATTTATTTTAATTTCTGCTGCGGTTACCGCAATTTTCTCGGTTTGGAATAGTTCACCATGGTGGCTCATGTACCTGTTTTTACTGGTATGGGGTGCAGACAGTGGGGCTTATTTTGTCGGGCGTAAATTGGGCAAGAGAAAACTTGCACCCGATGTCAGTCCCAATAAATCGGTTGAAGGTTTATATGGCGGTATCGTTACTGCAATGATTATTGTGGTCGCGGTTGAAGTGGTTTATTTAGATTTAACTTTAGCTCAGCATATTCTGTTCTTAATTTTATCTATAGTCACAGTATTCAGTTCTGTATTGGGTGATTTGTTCGAGTCCATGATCAAACGTCGTGCAGGAATTAAAGATTCAGGTCGTATCCTGCCAGGACATGGCGGGGTGCTTGACCGTATTGATTCATTGCTTGCTGCCGCTCCGATTTTTGCTGCAGGCATGTATGTTTTAAAACTTATTGGTGTAGATTTATAGATGTCACAATCTGTTTGTATATTAGGTGTAACGGGTTCGATTGGTCAAAGTACCTTAAAAATTCTGCAACAACATCCTGAAAAATATTCTGTATTCGCAGTCACGGCACATAGTCGAATTGTGGAACTTGTTGAAATATGCAAACAGTATCGACCAAAAATCGCGGTAGTGCCGTCAAATAAAGTTGATGAACTAAAACAACATTTTCAAAATCAAAATATTAACGATATTGAAATTCTGAGCGACGAAGCCGGTTTGATCGCGGTTGCTGAACATGCTGATGTCGATGTGGTCATGGCGGCCATTGTCGGTGCGGCAGGTTTATTGCCAACATTGGCGGCGGTTAAAGCCGGTAAACGTGTCCTGCTTGCCAACAAAGAAGCACTGGTGATGTCTGGTGACCTGATGATGCAGGCTGCGCGTGATTATCATGCAGAACTGCTTCCAGTGGATTCTGAACATAATGCAATCTTTCAATGCTTGCCTCAGAATTATTTCCAAACTGAACGAAATGGCCAGCCCAAACAGGGGGTGTCGCGTATTTTGCTTACTGCCTCTGGCGGTCCATTTTTAAACCATAGCTTTGAACAATTACAAAATGTGACGCCTGCACAAGCATGCAAGCATCCGAATTGGTCTATGGGACAAAAAATCTCTGTAGATTCTGCGACCTTAATGAATAAAGGCTTGGAGCTGATTGAAGCGTGTCATCTCTTTGCAATTTCAGAACAGTTTGTAACAGTGGTGGTACATCCACAGAGTATTATTCATTCTATGGTTCAATACGTGGATGGTTCGACTTTGGCACAAATGGGTAATCCAGATATGTGTACCCCAATTGCACATGCGCTGGCATGGCCGGAGCGGATTCAAACGCATGTTCCTGCACTTGATCTGTTTATGAATCAGCAGTTAGATTTTCAAGAACCAGATACAACACGTTTCCCCGCATTAAAACTGGCTCGACAGGCGATGCAAAGTGGTGGTTTGGCACCTGCAATTTTAAATGCCGCAAATGAGATTGCTGTTGCAGCATTCTTAAAAAATAGCATTGGCTTTACTGAAATTCCTCAAGTGGTCGAACAAACTTTGAACCAGGTTGAAAGTGGAACTGCAGAATCGATCGATCTTATCTTGCAAGCTGACCGAGCGGCTCGTTCTGTGGCACAGCAAATTGTCATCAGTAAAGGAAACTAAATTATGAGTGCCTTGTTTATTGTTGTGGCAGCCATTCTTTTACTTGGACCGCTCATCGCGATTCATGAGTTTGGACATTATATTGTTGCGCGTAAACTTGGTGTGAAAGTTTTAGTTTATTCGATTGGTTTTGGACCGACATTACTCAAATGGACGTCTAAGAAGTCTGGCGTTCAATATCAACTTTCTGCATTGCCCTTAGGTGGTTATGTGAAAATGCTGGATGAACGCGAAGGTAGCGTTGCCGAAGAAGATTTACCTAAAGCATTCAATCGCCAGCATCCTTGGAAGCGAATTGCGATTGTTGCTGCAGGTCCATTGATTAATTTAGCTTTTGCTGTGGTGTTATTCTGGATTTTATTTATCCCATCACAAGAACAACTGAATACTCGTGTTGGTAAAGTGTTACCAAATACACCTGCTGCAACTGTTCAAATGCAAGTAGGCGACAAAATTACCAATGTGGATGGTACTGCAACGCCAACCTGGGAAAAGTTGAATTTTGCTTTGGTCGACCGTGTTGGTGAAACAGGTTCAATCGAAATTCAGGCAGATCGTGCAGGACAGGTTAAAACCTTTCAGTTACCCATTCAAGATTTCTTAAAAAATCAAAATCAGTCTGCATTAGATAGTTTAGGCTTTATGCCGTATCGCCCACACATTCCTGCCGTTGCCGCTAAACTCAGTGAAGATGGTGCAGCAATTCGCCAAGGGATGGAAGAAGGTGATAAAATTATTGCGATTGATGGCATAAAAATGAATGACTGGTTTGATGTTGTTCAAGTTGTGCAGGCTTCACCAGAAAAATTGTTAAAAATAGATATCTTGCGTCAAAATCAGTTGCTACATTTGGAAGTGATGCCACAAGCTAAACGTGACAGCATGGGTAATGTTTCAGGTGTGCTCGGTGTACAGAATATCCCCGGGAAAATAAATATTCCTGCAGATTATAAACAAGTGATTCAATATAGTCCGACTGAAGCATTTGTAATGGCGGTTGATAAAACGGGTCAAATTTCAGGTATGATTTTGAACTCGATCGTCAAAATGTTTCGTGGTTTAATTGGCCTGGATAATTTATCCGGCCCAATCACCATTGCCAAAGTGGCAGGACAAAGTGCGGAAATGGGTTGGCAGACCTTTATCTCTTTCATGGCTTTAATGAGTGTAAGTTTAGGTATTTTAAATTTATTACCGATTCCTATGCTGGATGGTGGACATTTAGTTTACTATTTTATTGAGCTGATTCGTGGTAAACCTGTTTCTGAACAAATACAATTGGTTGGTTTAAAAATTGGTATGGTACTGCTCGGTAGCATGATGCTCCTTGCATTATTCAATGACTTCATGCGTTTATAACAACGTAGATACGAAATAAATTAACATCGGAAAAGACTGGCATGCAGCACACACATTTATTTATGCCTTTGGCGCTTATTAGTGCAATGGCAGCAGTACAACAAGTATATGCAGCAGATGAATTCATTGTCCGCGATATTAAAATTGACGGGCTTGTTCGTTTAACGCCAACAAATGTCTATGGGATGTTGCCTGTCAATGCTGGCGATCGTATCGATGATACGACTATTGCAAATTCGATTCGTGCTTTGTATGCCACTGGCCTGTTTGATGATATCAAAGCATCAAGAGAAGCGGACACGCTTATTTTTACCGTGGTTGAACGTCCACTGATTTCTAAGGTGGAGTTTAAAGGGAATAAACTGATCCCTAAAGAAGCCCTTGAAGATGGTCTGAAAAAAATGGGCATTGCAGAAGGCGAGGTTTTGAAAAAATCTGCACTGCAAACCATTGAAACCGAACTTGAACAACAATATATGCAGCAAGGCCGTTATGACGCTGATGTCAGTGTTAAAACAGTGGCTAGGCCCAACAACCGTGTCGATCTGACCATTGAGTTTGTGGAAGGTAAAGCAGCTAAAGTTGTTGATATCAATATTATTGGCAATACTGTTTTTAAAGAAAGTGAAATCAAGCAAGCTTTTGCGGTTAAAGAAAGTAGCTGGAGTTCGATTGTTACCCGTAACGATCGTTATGCACGAGAAAAAATGGCGGCCAGTCTGGAAGCTTTACGTGCATTGTATTTAAACAAAGGTTATATCAACTTTAATATTACGAACTCAAGTTTGAACTTGAGTGAGGATAAAAAGAATATCTTTGTTGAAGTCTCTGTCGAAGAAGGTGAACAGTTTAAATTTGGTGAAACCAAGTTTCTGGGTGATGCGCTTTATAAAACAGAAGAATTGAAAGCACTGCAAATTTATAAAGATGGCGAGACTTATTCTCAAGAAAAAGTAAATGCAGTGAAACAACTTTTACTTCGTAAATATGGTAATGCAGGTTATTACTATGCCGAAGTAAACATGGTCCCTGAAATTAATGAAGAAACCAAACTGGTTAACTTGAATTATTATATTAATCCAGGTCAACAAGTAACGGTGCGTCGTATTAACTTCACTGGTAATACCAAAACTGCGGATGAAGTATTGCGTCGTGAAATGCGTCAAATGGAAGGGGCATTAGCCAGCAATGAAAAAATTGACTTGTCTAAAGTCCGTTTAGAGCGTACTGGTTTCTTTAAAACTGTAGATATTAAACCCGCTCGTATTCCGAATGTGCCGGATCAGGTAGACTTGAATGTCAATGTTGAAGAACAGCATTCGGGTACAAGTACGCTGGCTGTCGGTTTCTCGCAAAGTGGTGGTGTAACTTTCCAGGCAGGATTAAGTCAAACCAACTTCTTGGGTACAGGTAACAGTGTTTCGATTGATTTATCCCGTTCAGAAACGCAAGATTATTATAATTTAAGTGTGACTGACCCATACTTCACCATTGATGGTGTGCGTCGCGGTTATAACATGTACTACCGTAAAACCAAGCTAGATGATGACTATAACGTTAACAACTATGTGACGGACAGTTTTGGTGGTGGTATTACATTTGGTTATCCAATTGATGAAAACCAAAGTGTAAGTGCTGGGTTGAATATCGACCAAACTGAAGTGACTACTGGTCCTTATGTATCGACCTATGTTCGAGATTACTTGTTAGCCAATGGCGGTAAGGCTACAGGCCGAGCTGAAGGGGTGTGTACCGGTACCCAGACAATTGTTTACAATGATCCTGCAGATCCAACAAAAGGTGTAAAAGAAGTTGTTTGTGATGTTCCATTAGTAGATTTTGATAATGAGTTTAAAGGTGAATTTTTAACTTATAACCTGAATTTAGGATGGTCATATAACACCTTAAACCGTCCAGTATTCCCAACTAATGGTATGTCACATCGTGTGAATGGTGAAATTGCACTTCCTGGTAGTGATGTTGAATACCAAAAATTGACCTATGATGCACAAGCATTCTTACCATTGCCGTATGACTTTGTACTACGTGGTTATGGTAAGTTAGGATACGGTAATGACCTGCCATTCTATAAAAACTTCTATGCTGGTGGTTTCGGTTCGGTACGGGGTTATGATAATAGTACATTAGGCCCGAAATATCCGGGTGTAACGTATAATGAGTCGAAAACGAAAGACCTTGATCCAGAAGAAGTCGGTGGTAATGCATTAGTACAATTTGGTGCAGAAT
Organism: Acinetobacter sp. F16; assembly: GCF_052712855.1. Classification (NCBI taxonomy): domain Bacteria; kingdom Pseudomonadati; phylum Pseudomonadota; class Gammaproteobacteria; order Moraxellales; family Moraxellaceae; genus Acinetobacter; species Acinetobacter sp. F16. The sequence continues at coordinate 9,736 of NZ_JBRATK010000013.1, read as the reverse complement.
TGGCCTTGCCGTTACCATTTAAAGGGGATTGGACGCGTCAAGTACGACCAGTAGTTTTTGCTGAAGGTGCACAAGTATTTGATACCCAATGTAAGGTTCCTGGCGGAAACTTATATTTAAATGGAACTGCAACTGATCCAGGTATCAGTGCTAAACAATATTGTGAAGACAATTTTGGTTTTGACGCTGAAAACTTCCGTTATAGCGTTGGCGTTGGCTTTACCTGGATTACCATGATTGGTCCACTTTCACTCAGCTATGCATACCCATTAAATGATAAACAGGGTGATGAAACTAAAAATATCCAATTTGAAATTGGCCGTACTTTCTAAGGTTGCCTAAGAATAATTCAGGTTGTGTTAATACATTATGTGTGTATTGACACAACCAAACTTAAAGAGAAAATGATGCAAAAGATGATGATGGCGATGGGTATCGCTTTGGCAAGCATGACGTCTTTGACACAGGCTGCCGGTTATGGGGTAATTGATTTAGAACGTCTTGTAGAAAATAGTAGCTATTTAAAACAGCAAAACACAGCTGTACAGCAAAAAATTCAGCCGCAAACCACTAAAATTGAGCAGTTGTCTAAAGAGCTTGAAGCATTACAGCAACGTGCACAGTCCAACACCAAATTTACCGATGCGGAAAAGCAAAAGCTTTCGGCACAATATCAAGCAAAGTTTCAAGAATTGAATCAATTGCAACAATCTGTTCAGAGCAGCGTCCAAAGCTCGATTCAACAAGTTCGCAGTGTTTTTGATGCGCGTGTAAAGCAAGCTGCTGAACAATTGCGTAAAGAAAATAACTTGGATGTTGTTTTAAATAAAAATTCAGCACTTGCCTATGACCCTAAATATGATTTAACTGATAAAATGATTCAAAAGGTCAATATTATTAAGTAATCAATGAATCCTAGACAATTTCGCTTAGAAGATCTTGCTCGCCTTGTACAAGGCCAGTATGTCGGTCAATCTGATTTAACCTTAGAAGGATTGGCAAGCTTAGATGTCGCTCAAGCCAAACATATTGCATTTGTAAATGCGGAAAAATATTTAGATCATGCACGTGCCTCAAAAGCAGGTGCGTTAATTGTTACTCCAGCTTTAAAATCACAGTTAGATACGCATAATAATTTTATTGTGGTTGATAATCCTTATCTTGCTTTCGCAATTTTGACGCATGTGTTCGAGAAAAAGCATACCCAGCAGGGTATCGAAAGCACAGCTCAAATTCATCCTTCTGCCATTATTTCCGACAGTGCTTATGTTGGGCATTACGTGGTCATTGGTGAAAACTGCGTAGTGGGTGATGAAACCGTCATTCAGTCTCAAGTTAAAATCGATGATGACGTAGAAATTGGCAAACAATGCTTTATTGATTCGCACGTCACTTTAACCGGTGAAACTAAAGTAGGCGATCGAGTCCGTATTCATGCCAATACTGTGATTGGTGGGGAGGGTTTTGGCTTCGCACCTTATCAAGGCAAATGGAACCGTATTGCACAATTAGGCTCAGTTAAAATTGGGAATGATGTACGAATCGGATCAAATTGCAGTATTGATCGTGGTGCATTAGACGACACAATTTTAGAAGATGGTGTGATTATTGATAACCTTGTGCAAATTGCGCATAACGTCAAGATTGGTGCCAATACAGCACTTGCAGCAAAATGCGGGATTGCAGGTAGTACCACCATTGGCAAAAACTGTATATTTGCAGGTGCAGTAGGGGTAGTGGGACACATTAATATTACGGATAATGTCACAATAACCGGCATGTCAATGGTCACAAAAAATATTTCTGAGGCAGGGAGCTATTCTTCTGGTACGCCAATCCTGGAAAGTTTGCACTGGAAACGCGCTGCTGTACGCTTTAAACAATTAGCAGATGTGCCATTGACCCAATTGGTGAAACGGCTTGATCATATACAGGCTCAAATAGAGTCCCTTGAATCAACTTTTAAGCGTAAATAGAATATGATGACTGAGTCGAATACTCCTGCATTTACGAAGCCTGAATTGCCAATGCACATTCAACAAATTCGTGAATATTTACCTCACCGCTATCCATTTTTATTGGTCGATCGAGTCGTTGATGTGACCGAAAATGGTATCGTTGCTTATAAAAATGTTTCGATCAATGAAGAGTTTTTACAGGGACATTTCCCAGGTTATCCAATTATGCCTGGGGTACTGATTGTTGAGGCATTAGCTCAAGTCTCTGGTATACTTGGTTTTATCATGAATAATGAGAAGCCAAGTGAAGGTTCTTTGTTTCTTTTTGCGGGTGCAGAAAAAGTCCGCTTTAAAAAACAAGTTGTTCCTGGTGACCAGCTCGTTTTAAAATCTGAGCTGGTTATGCACAAACGTGGAATTTACAAATATAATTGTATAGCCACTGTTGATGGCGTTGTAGCAACTACCGCGGAAATTATGGTTTCGCATCAGAAAATAGAGCAGGCATGAGTAATAACGATTTAATTCACCCAACCGCCATTATTGACTCATCTGCAGTTATTGCTTCAGATGTACAAATTGGTCCTTATTGTATTATTGGGCCACAGGTCAGCATTGGTGAAGGCACCAAACTACATTCACATGTAGTTGTTGGTGGCTATACTCGCATTGGGAAAAACAACGAAATATTCCAGTTTGCGAGTGTGGGTGAAGTATGTCAGGATTTAAAATATGCTGGCGAAGAAACCTGGCTTGAAATTGGCGATCATAACTCGATTCGTGAACATTGCAGTTTGCATCGTGGTACGACCCAAGATCAGGGCATCACTAAAATTGGCAGCCATAATTTATTGATGGTGAATACCCATATTGCACATGATTGTGTAGTGGGCGATCATAATATTTTTGCCAATAATGCTGGTGTTGCTGGACATGTTCATGTCGGTGACTATGTGGTGGTGGGTGGAAACTCAGGGATTCATCAATTCTGCAAAATTGATTCTTTCAGCATGATTGGTGGTGCTTCTTTAATTCTAAAAGATGTGCCTGCTTATGTGATGGTTTCAGGTAATCCGGCACATGCTTTCGCAATGAATGTCGAAGGCATGCGTCGTAAAGGCTGGTCTAAGGATGTTATCCAGGGATTACGCCAGGCATTTAAATTGATTTACAAAGCTGGTTTAACCACTGAACAGGCGATTCAACAGATTCGTGCGGAAATTCTTCCGGAAGTTCCAGAAGTTCAGTTGCTGATTGATTCTCTAGAACAATCCAAACGTGGTATTGTTCGTTAATTGAATATGCTGCTGCATAAAAAAGACACCTTCTATGGTGTCTTTTTTTTGTGTTTTTATTTCTTGAAATAGCCCGCTTCTTCAGACTTTGGATAGTCTTTGATGAGTTTGCTTTTAAGCTGATTGGCGAGCGTTGTATTGTGGTCTACATCTTTGGCGATACTGTGAAGCTGGTAGAGCGCTCGAGCTGCTTTAGCTGAATTTGGATATTGACTGATCACAATATTATAATTCTTTTTCGCTTCAGTGTAGTTGGTGGGTTCAATGGCTAAATTGAATTCTGCCAACCAGAAATAAGCATTACTGATATAAACACTGTTGGGATTGTTTTTGATAAAGTTTTTCATCGGTGCAATGGCTTTCTTTGCACCACCTTGTTTGTAGGCATCTAAAGCAACGGTATAAGCGGCTTTATCCAGATCCGCTGAAGATGCGGATTGACTATTTGTTGCAGTCGCTTGAGTCGTGACAGCTGCTGGCTGAGTATTGACTGCCTTGGCCGCTACTACTGGAGTTGGGGTATTTACGGTGCTGGGAGAAGTATCCTGTTGGTTATCCTCCTCTGGCGCTGCGCTTTCCGGATCCACTTTTTGCTGTAACAGTTCTAGGCGCTGATCTAGGTCAGTATAACGATTGGTGAGTTCATGCTTAAGTTTTTCGATTTCATTGTCTTGTTCTTCAATTTTGCCACGCAGCGCACGGACATCATTTTCTAACTGCTGATTTTTCTGCATGATTTGCCAATTCAGATTGGTCGGTACATTGGCAGTGGCGGCACCTGAATCGATTGCGACATTGTTTGCACTGGGTTCGATGCTGGTTTGAGTTAAACCACGAGATTCAATTGGAATGTTGGCATAAAGTGAAGCTGAGCTAAGTAAGGCGAGTACACATAAAGTATGCTGTTTGAGCATCATAAAAACATCCATTTCGTATTCTTAGGCATATTCAAAATTTGCGACATTTAGAATGTACCTGTTTAAAAGATCTGATCACATTAAAAACGTCCATGCCATGAAATGCAATATGCATTTACAAACTTGTGGTAGGTTTAAAGTAATTGATAGTCTTGATAAAAAATACACAAAAATGCTGTTTTTAATCAATATTGTTTTTTTAATAATCAAATAAAAGCGATGTAGTTCGAAAATTGATTCGAAGGCTTGCAAGTTAAATAAAAATCTCTATACTCTGATCTTGCAATGGTAGCCCCGCTGGTGGCTTCGCAATTGTACTCTGTGAACCCCGCCAGGACCGGAAGGTAGCAACGGTAACAGAACTATGATGTGCCGAAGTTTTGCTAGTGGGGTTGCCACCAGTTTCTAAAATAATAATTCTTATCTTGTCCTTTTCTTAAAACTCATCTTCTTTTCTTGTAATTGCCTTAATAATCGCATCCATTTCAAAACCCCGATACATCAAGAAGCGAATTTGCTTGGCTTTTAGTTTTGGCTCTTTTTCTACTTGGGTGCCATATTTTTTTACTTTCAGTTGATACGCTTGTTCATTCCAATCGGTTTCTTTTAATTCTTCCTGAATTAAGCTCGCATCAATTTTTTTTGATTTTAACGCCAGCTTAATCCGGTTCGGGCCTTTGCCTTTACGTTTTTGACTAGACAGTAGGATTTCTGCGACACGTTGGTCACTTTGATAGTTTTCTTTTGCCAGCTCATCAACCAGCCTTAAAACCTCATCACGATCCATGGCGTAGAGCGCAAGTTTCTCAATCAGGTCGGCTTTTGAGTATTCCCGGCGTGTCAGTACTGCAAATGCATAAGAGCGTAAACGGGAGCCTGTAAGACCTTTTGGCTTGGGCTGTGGATCATCTTCAAAGTGTAAGGCATTTGATTCTATGGGAGCGGAGAATGATTCTGGTGGCGATTCTGGCGATGAATCATCAAATTGTTGTTTGATTGCTGCATAGTCAAGCATTTTGGGAAATTTGGGATTACTCATATTGTGTATCAATCACATCAAATAAAAAACGCCCCGTAGGGCGTTTTACAGTTTAACTCGAAAAATGCGACTTTAACATCATGCTATTTAAGCATCGAGTAAGTCTGGTTCTTCTTCGTCTTTTTCTTCAATTGGCTTGGTGATCGGTGTTAACAGCTTTTCGCGAATCAGGCGGTCAAGTTCCTGTGCAATTTGAGGGTTTTCCTCTAAATGGCGGATAACATTGTTTTTACCCTGACCAATTTTATTGCCTTGATATGAATACCACGCACCCGCTTTTTGTACCAGTTCCTGTGCAACTGCAAGATCAACCAATTCACCCAGCTGATTCACGCCTTTGCCATACAAAATCTGGAATAACGCTTCCTTGAACGGCGGTGCCATTTTGTTCTTCACAACTTTAACACGTGTTTCAGAACCAACAATTTCATCGCCTTCTTTCACTTGACCAATACGACGGATATCCAGACGTACAGAAGCGTAGAATTTAAGTGCATTACCACCAGTTGTGGTTTCAGGGCTACCGAACATTACACCAATCTTCATACGAATTTGGTTAATGAAGATGACCATGCAGTTAGAGCGTTTTGCATTACCGGTAATTTTACGCAATGCCTGACTCATCAAGCGTGCCTGTAAGCCCATGTGTGAATCACCCATTTCGCCTTCAATTTCTGCGCGAGGGGTCAATGCAGCCACGGAATCGACAACAATCATGTCAACTGCGCCAGAGCGAACCAGCATGTCGGCAATTTCAAGTGCCTGTTCACCATTGTCTGGCTGAGAAACCAACAGGTTGTCGAGGTCTACACCCAGCTTGCGTGCATATTGAGGGTCAAGCGCATGTTCGGCATCGATGAAGGCACAAGTACCGCCGGCTTTTTGACATTGTGCAATCGCTTGCAAGGTCATCGTGGTTTTACCCGAAGATTCAGGCCCGTAGATTTCCACGATCCGACCTTTTGGCAAGCCACCAATACCGAGCGCGATGTCCAGGGTTAAAGAACCTGTAGACACCGCTTCAACAGCCAGTACGGTGTTATCACCAAGACGCATTACTGTATTTTTACCAAACTGTTTTTCAATTTGGCTTAGGGCAGCATTCAGCGCCTTACTTTTATTATCATCCATCTCACAACCTCAAAACGATGTCACAAAAATATTAACTTAAGTGGATGAGTTACTTTAAAACGTGTTCCACTCGAGTATAGTGACAGATTCATTCTTTATGTTCTATATCAATTCGGTCGAGTACGACAGAATATGACGCTTAAATTAATCATCGCTGTATGACCAGTCCTGGTCAAACTGTTGATCATTATCTTGTTTAAATTTACTGATTTGTCGGCGATCTTTTTTACTTGGCCGATGTTCAGGTCGGGCTAGATTATGCAACTTTCTTTGTGTTGTAAGCAACTCTCGTCGTGCAACACTGACTTCTGTTTCTTCATACAGTTGTTGTGCAATGGGTGCTGCACCACGGTTTGCTGACAACGCTTTTATCACAATGGTTTTGCGATCAAAACCTTGCTGGATGGTCAGTTCTATTCCAACACGAACTTCTTTGGAAACTTTGACGCGTTCACCGTTATGGTGGACTTTTCCGCCTTCAATGGCAGCTTTAGATATGGAACGTGTTTTAAAAAAACGTGCCGCCCACAGCCATTTATCAACACGCATGCTTTCAACAGTATTTTGTTGAGAAGGATTAGGCATATTTTTTCAGATCCTCAGCTTGTTCTAACATGACCATTAAATCGGTCAAGTCTTGTAAAATAGGATAAGGACTTTCAGTCCGTATCTTTCCTTTAGATGAGGGCTGGGCAATGGTAATTAAATTGCAAATGCCAAATTTTTTTGCACTGTTGAGTACTTTTTCTGTGTCATCTATAAAATAGGCTTGATCGGTTTGGAATGGGTGCAGAGATTGTAGCTTCTCCCAGAATTCGATCGACTCTTTGGCATAACCGATAGTTTCACTGCTGATAATCACATCAAAATAATCAGCCAGTTGAGTTTGTTGCAGTTTAAACTTTAAGCCTTCGCAGTCTGCATTGGTGGCAATCCAGCATGGGTAGCCATTGCTTTTTAAATAATTAAGTAGCTCTAAGCAGCCTGCACGCAGCGCAACTTTATGTTTAAATTCATGTTGCAGTGCCAATGTATCGACACCAACTTTTGCGCTCCAGAACCGGGTTGAGTACCAATTTAGGGTATGATTATGTTGCTGATAGAACTGAAATAGCGATTCAGTGCTTTGTTCGAGCGTGCAGTCATGCGTGGCCGCATAGCGAATCGGAAGTTGATGATTCCAGATGAAATCATCATAAGCAAGGTCAAGGAGCGTGCCATCCATGTCAAAGATGATGGTCGGTTTTTCTGAGTAATTCGGCATATACAGGTAATCTATGTTTAAAATAACAACAGCACCACAAGATGCTTTGATTTTACAGCTTGTACCCATTGTGACACAGGCATGTGAAATTTTGCGAGTGGAATATCAGGCCTATTGTGCAGGTGGAGCTTTTGATGTCGAGCAGAAAACTGACAATTCTCCTGTGACCCAAGCCGATTATCGAGTCAATGATTTTATCAGCACATCATTACAAAAAAGTTTTCCACAGATCGCCTTATTGTCAGAAGAAGGTGATCATACCGAACGGAAGCAATGGCAAAAATTCTGGTTGCTGGACCCTTTAGATGGAACCAAAGAGTTTCTGCATAAACGGCCTGAATTTACCATTAACCTAAGTCTGGTTGAAGGCGCACATACCACTTTTGCAATATTGGCCATTCCGGCCGAGCAGACGCTCTATATTTGTCCGAAGCAGGGCGTCCCTTTGAAATTTGAGACCCGCACCGGGCAATGGCTAGAATATGTAGCAGATGAACCTTGTGCAGCAATTCAAGTGGGTTTAAGTCAAAGCAGTCAAGGCAGGTCTAAATATGCTGAATACCTGGACATCTTAAAACAGCAGGTTGAAGTTGTAGAGTTTAAAGCGGGCAGTGCCTACAAGTTTTGCATGATGCTTGAAGGCAAAGTCGATATTTATCCACGTTTCCATCCGACCAGTGAATGGGATACCAGCGCAGGTCAATGTCTGATTGAACGTATTGGCGGTGGCTTGGTAGATTTGCAAGGGCGACCTTTTTTATACAATCAGCGAGATAATTTGTTGAACGGCGGCTTTATTGCGTTTAAGAATATCGAAATGAAAAAATTAGCATTCCAGGCTCTAGGACTTATGGCGAACATGCATTGAGCTGATGTTCTAACATGCTATAGTGTGCCGAACCATGTTTAATTTTTGGCTGGATCATGGCGTTAGACCTACTCCCTGCAAGCATGCTCAAGGCAATTGATTTATTGCCCGATGCAAAAACACCTGTGACTTTATTTACTCGCCACTCTATTCGAGAAGTTGTGGCTGGGCAGGGTTTGGCTGGCTACGATTTACAGTTAACCTCACAAGGCCGTGACTTGGCACAGGCGTGGGGCACCTATTTAATTGAAAATACAGACCGGAGTATTCAGCACTGTATTTCAAGCCCAATTCAACGCTGTGTCGATACGGCAGCTTTAATGATTCAGGGTGCAGATTCCAGTACGCTTGCCCAAAATACCCATTGTATTGAAATCGTCGAGCAAGGCTTGCTGGTTGAGCCGGGAAGTTTTGTGCTGGATATCAAGCAGGCAGGTCCATATTTTAGAAAACAGGGTGCTTTAGGCTTTATCAATAGTTTTGTCAATAATGCCTTGCCGGGAATGAAACATCCAATTACGGGCGTGGTAGATGTGTTAGAGCTGATTTATAACACCCATCCGCAAGATCATTTTGGTTTAAGTCTGGCCGTAAGCCACGATACGATTTTAGCGGCAATCATTGCGGTGATTTCTGGGCGTCATAGCATCACTCGAGAAGATTGGCCAAAAATGATGGAAGGGCTGTTTGTCTGGTTTGAGGGGGATAAGTTTCTAGAGTCGAAACTCAAATGGATTTGGCGCGGACAAGTCAATGAACTTTCGATTCGAGAATTTCAAAAATTAGAAAAACAAAACAGTCGATTCTAACAATCAAAATTTAACTCACCTCAAAAGTCTATTTATATAGTTTTATATTTTAATAGTTCTACATTTAAAAATGACCCATCTATTTTTTCATAATTTTAAATATCTGAGCGGTATGAACAGGGGCTAAATTGTATTGGATATATTGAGTGACCTTTCTAAACTTAAAGTTATAAGCAGCTATATTTCATATAAATAAATATTTTCCCTGTTTCTTTTTATAAAAAATGAATATATACCCAATGAAAAAGATTATTCAGTATTTTTTATTGTGATCCTTAAAATAATAAATTGTTAATCCAGATATTCAGATTTGTTATTGATGCTTTATTGCTTAGCTAAAACTATTTTAATACTTAGATTCTCATATGAAGTGCAACAGAGATTAAAATACTGGAAGGGAGCAAGATGAGCTAGCATTCTGCATCCGACCGACCAAAGTCAAAGTTGCATCATGA
>NZ_JBRATK010000012.1:0-78240 GCF_052712855.1 Acinetobacter sp. F16 | reverse complement strand
TGGTATTGCCACTCGTTTTGAAAAGTTGGCTCGTAATTATAAGTCCATGTTGTTCTTGGCTTGTTTGTTTATTTGGTGCAAAGCAAAATGAGGACACGCCCTAATTTAAATGATCCAATAACTCGGCAAAACTCTCGATTCTGGCTTTAGGGTTCGCTGCGGTTAACTCTTCATCTGCACCATAGCCATATTCCACCGCAATGGTTTCAATTCCATTACGGCGCGCTCCGAAAATATCATGCTCACGATCACCCACCATCAAACATTCGGCAGGATTTAACTGCTCTTTTTCAATGATATAAGCAATCAAATCAGCTTTATTGGTGCGCTCACCATTGAGTTCACTGCCATAGGGATATACAAAATATTGCAATAAATCAAAATGCTCTAGAATTTGCTTGGCATAAATTTCAGGTTTCGCCGTGGCCAGAAACAAACGGTAGCCTTGTGCTTGCAATGTTTTTAAAGTTTCAGATACTTCAGGGAAAACATGGTTTTCATATAAGCCGGTGACCGCAAATCGTTCGCGGTAGCCCATCAACGCCTGTTCAGCCAAAATATCATCTGTTGCCACATTTAAAATTTTTGCCAGCGAAGCCTGTAAAGGTGGACCAATAATCCAGTCAATATTGACATCATCTGCAATAGGATGGCCAATTTTATTTAAGCCATAACGTACGCTGGTGGTAATTCCCACTTTTGGATCAGTTAATGTTCCATCTAAATCAATCAAAATATTTTTAATCACAGACTGACCCTTTCATCTTAAATTTTTACTTCACAAATACTATCGAGACTTGGCTCAAAGTTGCCTATACTAACGCAAATTTTGTGAAGAAGGACATCATTGTGCGCCCTACAGTACTTTGCTTTTCTGGTTTAGATCCCTCGGGTGGCGCTGGCTTGCAGGCAGATATTGAAGCAATTGGCCAAAGTGGTGCCCATGCGGCAATTGCCTGTACTGCCCTGACCATTCAAAATTCACAACAAGTCTTTGGCTTTGAAGCGACATCGAAAGAATTACTGCTGGCTCAAGCACATGCAGTAGTGCATGATTTACCGATTAAATGCGTTAAATCCGGTATGTTAGGCACCACGGACAATATTGCAGCGCTGGCTGAATTTTTACGTGAGCATCCTGAATACCTCTATGTGCTTGATCCTGTTCTGGTTGCCAATAGCGGTGGTTCACTCGGCAATCAGGAAACACTGGTAAAGGCGTTTGCAGAACTGATTCCACTGGCTACAGTGCTGACACCGAATACGGTAGAGCTTCGTGCATTAACCGGTGTTGAAGATATCGACCAGGCCACGGCAAAACTCTTTGCAATGGGAGCCCAAGCCGTGCTGGTCAAAGGTGGCCATGAAGATACGCCGGACTATATTCGCAATGCATTATATATCAATGGCGAGCTGGTTTCTGAAACCCGATGTCCTCGTCTTGAAGGCGAATATCATGGTTCAGGCTGTTCATTGGCAAGCTTCATTGCCGGCCGTTTGGCACAAGGCGATGATTTAAAACAAGCCGTAAACCATGCTGAAACCTGGTTATTTGGCGTGCTTAAAAAAGCGGAAACTCCGGTACCCAATGGCCAGAAAATTCCTAAGCGTTTCTAAAAAACAGGATGGATCAAGCTGATCATCAATAGCTTTATGTTGTTTGAGATCAGATTTTTTATACTGATTTTTAGTCGCTCAAATCTGAATTTTATTGCACCACTCAAAAAATAAGGCATGTATAAATACATGCCTTATCATATCCATCAACTAAAGCTAGGCAATGAGTTCTTTAATCTTGGTGGTTGATCCATTGTTTTTGACTGATTCTATGCCTTTCTCACGTGATTGCTCACTTGAATAGAAGTGGCTACGACCAATAATCTGATGATTCACCGCTTTCAGGTTGAAATAAGGCTTACCATTTTTCCCGTCTAGACGTTCATAACGACTATTATCTATGCTATTTCTCTGAACCGATTCAATACCCACCTGTACAGAGGCCTTTGCCTTATATAATTCACTGGTTAAGATGACTTCTCCATTTCCAGCTTTTAACACAAAACGATATTGTCCATCGTCGACTTGACTGATTTCATACCATCCGGCCATTTCAATCCCCTTTTATTATTTTAAAATTTATAAGAATTTGATTATTTTTTGTTCTTAAAAACATACTGTTTTATAAAATATAAATAATTTTGAGTTTTTAAATGTGGTTATTTTGTAACCAAAAATATCTAAGCCTTGGTTTAATAAAAGTGCGTTTTAGCCGACTAAATTTGACTTAAATTGATTCAATAAAAAAATAAAGATCAAGAGAATAAAAGCAAATCTAGTCTCTGGATCTTTATTAAAGCCTAGACAATTTTCTTGGAATAAGTGGCTTTCTGCATTTCCAAAATTTCTACGCAAACCTGTACATTGACCTGGCTCTGCTGTGGTAAATGCTGTTCGAGTGTGGCTAATAATGCCTGGGAAATTTCCTGTTGCAATTCCACACTGCGTCCGGTCAATAAAGAAACTTTGGCATGTAAATATGCTTGCGAAGCGTCTCCCAAGCCAATGACATAATCTCGCTGACAAATGGCACGGCTTTTCACTTCATTGGCAGCCTTAACATATGCACCATCAAGCATGGCCTGATTTAAGGCAAGTAAGAGTGGTTTTGGCTCAAGGTTTTCAATATTGTCTGAATATTCAAGATGGATGTGGGGCATGACAAAAAATTCTTTAAAGGCTTAGTGCTGTTATACCATGTCATTTGCTCAATCTTAAGCGCAATCAATCCATGTTTAAGTCCCAGTGCTGTTTTATAGATTAAACATTCCCAACCAGTGAATATCCTTTAGAAAGCTCATCCTGCAAGTCTTTTAAATTTTTGACAGATCATAAATTCTCAAGCGCATGATTGCTGCGTTATCAAACGGTCTCATCAAAAAAGCCCTAACATCCCTGCTAGAGCTTTCATATTTCAATCTGGGTGAATTAAGCTTTTTTCACAAATTCAGATTTCAATTTCATTGCACCCACCCCATCAACTTTACAATCAATGTCATGACCATCGCTTGAGTCGGGTAATAGACGAATGTTTTTCGCTTTGGTTCCGACTTTAATGATCGATGAAGAGCCTTTAATTTTCAAATCCTTAATCACGGTAACCGTATCGCCATCGGCAAGGATATTGCCATTTGAGTCTTTAATAACCGTCGCCTGCTCAGCGCTGCTGTCACCCTCTCTCCATTCATAAGAACATTCCGGGCAAATCAGTAAATCGCCATCTTCATACGCATATTCTGAATTACATTTGGGGCAATTTGGCAAAGACATAAAAAACCTCAAAAACTCTACTATAGCATTTTATAAATCAATTTCTTGCTTAAAACCCTACTTATTTCAGGGAATAAAACTAGCCAAAATAAATATCAGCCTTGTTCCAAAAGCCGTTTCAGTACAATCACATGGTTATAATCTTTGCTCTTGGCTGCGGTAATTAAAGTGACTTGTTCCTGTTCAGCGATTTTCCAAATTTGCTGCAATGTCTTTACTTGTTGAACAAGTTCAGCTCTATAGCGCTATTGAAAAGCTTCCCAATGTTCAGAGATCGTGCGCGTACCATTTGCGCAGTTCAGTCGAGGGCGAAATTTCCTTGGGCCACATATCAATTTGAGCATCTTGCTTTTTGATGCCCCTGGGCCAAAGTCAATCGACCAGAATCCGTTTACCATCTGACGCTAAAACTTCGGCATAGGCACGCTTGATTTGAATTTGCATGGGTCATCTATTTATTGATCCGGAATTTCGGCATTGACCAATAAAGTCAGCAATTGCAAGGATTCCTGCCATCCCAGATAACAGGCTTCTGCCGGAATCAGATCTGGAATACCCGATTGGGTAATATGAACTTCCGTGCCCACTGAAACTGGGTGGAACTGAATCGTGACTTCAATTTGACCGGGTAAGTTTGGGTCATCGAACTGGTCGGTATAACGCAACAACTGGTTAGGCATAATTTCATGATAGGTTCCACCAAAAGACTGGCTGGTACCGGTGGTAAAATTGCTAAAAGACATTTTATAGCTGCCTCCCACTTTCGCATCAAGATGATGGACTTTGGCGGTAAAACCATGCGGCGCCATCCATTTAACCAAGGCATCAGGATCGATAAAGGCTCTAAACACCCGTTCTGGCGGTGCGGTGAATACACGGTGAAGTTTGACAGTACTGGGCATTGTTTTTTCTCACTTTTTGTTGTTTTGTGTGTTTAGTCTACTGCGGTTGATTCCTGGCTATGTATGGCTTTGGTATGACATTCAGAGCAGATTTTTACTGCATTTTCCTCTACTGAAAAATGCTCAACCGCTTCCAGAATATTTCTACATTAAAAACAGTTGTGCTCAAGCAGATAGGTTTAATTTAATTCTAGCTTCCAAACATAAATAGCTTAATCCGGCATGTCATCAATCTGATGGGGTTCTGTACGCGGCTGGCTATTCATGTGATGCCTAAAAGACGATGAACGTTCATATGCCTGCATACGCACCCGCATAATGGAACCCAATGGCTGATGTTCTTTCACGCCATGCCAAGGGTTAAAAGACAGCACGTCATCGGAATACACCCGACGTGCCGGACTGAAAGTATCCTGCTGGGGAAAGTGCAAATGGCCAATGACCTGATGCGGAGATTCCTGTTCTTTCCACAGCACAGCCGCATCCTCGACGGGCATAGTCCTCAGATCGGTACATAGCTGCGCACGAATCACATAATCTGCAGCATTCTTCTGAAAGAAATCCCGGACGATGTCACGAATAGCAGAATCATCATTGATTTGCATCTGGATGCCAGTGAGTTTCTTCACGGAATCAGATTCGGGTGCGACACTGATCTTGGCAATGTAGTCACCATAACGAAGCGCTGCCATACTATGATAGGTTTCGCCCAACACATGATGCTGGCTACGCGCCAGGCCTTTTAAGCTTGCAGGTGCGGGAAACCCTGCGCGATTCACCAGATAATCTACGCCGCGCATCACCTGACGCAGGCTACGCATAACCGGTTCAGGCGCCTGTTCTGCCTCCGTAATAAAAGGCAGCATTTGCTTATATTTACGCACTGTTCCAAAAGTCAGCACCGGAATATTGACCATCAAAAAATCCTGGTGATGACCATCGCTCGGATCATTCGGCAATAAGCGCTGCCCCTGCACATTTAAAATTTTAAGCGCGAAACCATGCGGAGCCGGAGTTTTATCGCTATGCAAGTCACCTGGCGCAGCCGATAGCCGTACCATCACGTCATAATAGCCCGGATGCGCAAAAATCCCTTGAGCCAAATGAGCCGGCAAATTTTCAGGAACCGTCAAAATGCCTTTTAAGAAACCGTGGGATTTTGCATGCGCATCACGAACCGCATGACGGTGCCGGTCAAAAACCTGGTTATTGGTCTGCGCCATCTGTTCTGTAATATGCAGAATATCCTCTTCTTCATTTTCCTGTATTTGCTCGACTTCGGGACGATAGTTCACATAATTCGCACTCATACTTGCTTCCTTTTGATTTTTTGAATATGGATCAACTGCACTGAATTTTTTGTATTAATCTAACAAGGAGTTCGCTTTACAAGTTAATTCATTGGTTAATGCTTTGAGGGTCTTTGGTAAATACGACATGCAGACCGAGTCAAAGACCCATGAGGTGAAAAATAGAGCACGTTAAAAATTGAAAAGTGATTTAACTTTCCAAGTTTCATGCTTATGCTTTGCCGAAAGATCCAGCTCATTTTCCAAGAAGATGGGTTCTGTTTTGCTTTTAGCCTTTAACTTTTAGCCCAAAACATCTTGAAGAGAATCCCCCTTGGCTTGTTGTAACTTGGCGATTTCCTCTAGCTTTTGGGTCTGTGCCTTGTCACTGGTCAGTGTCTGAATTAAGTCGTCTGCAAGCTGGTTTAATAACACCAGATCATCTTCGCTCATCTGCCGAACCTGCTTATCCAGAATACAAAAGCTGCCTAACACCAGACCTTGTTTAGTGCGTAAAGGTACACCGGCATAAAACTTGATTTTATTTCTGTTTAACTCCGGGTTATGGGTAAAACGCGGATCTCGGTCTATGTCTTCAATAATCAGTGCCTCATTCTGATGAACCAGATGGGTACAAATGGATTCCTCCCGGGGAATGCGTGCCTCTATCGGATTTTGATTTTCATCTGCCAGCGGGCTGGCCGGAGTATTTACCCATTTTTCATCGACCAGGGAAATTTGCGCATATTTCACGTTAAATGCCTGACAGGCTTCTTCAATATACTGCTGATAAATCAGTAAAGTTTCAGGTTGAAGCAATTGCAGTTCATGCAAAGCCGCCAAACGTTCCGGTTCATTTTCCGCAAGCAATTCACGTGCAGGGTTTTTACCTTGTTGTAGCATTAGCGCATCAATGCTCAGCATCAATTCATTCACCGTAGATACCACAGCATCCGGTTGAAAACGGTTTTGAATCTCGTCCCGCAATTCATCGCTGACATTGCCCCAGGTGGCAAAAATAATTTTAATATTCGGCAGGCGTTTACGGATGCGATGATTCAACAAGCGAATTTGTGCCAAAGGCTGCCGATGAAACATGGAAATGCAAAGCATCTGGGTATTTTCTGGCAAGGATTCAAGCACATCCATTTTTGATTGAATCAGTACTTCATTATGGCTTTGCGCGGCAATTTTTCTTAAATTTAAACCATGGGCCAACATGGAAGATGCCCATACATCAATTTCCCAACGCGCCCCCAAGCACACCACTTGCGCAGGACCCGCGGTATTTGGAGCCGGGTACTTTTGCTGGAAATCATGATTAAACAGCTTCAAGCCCTGATGCATTCTTAAACGGTGCTCGGCACTTGCTTCGGTACTATGTCCTTGCGAAAACAGACGAATGGCGGGAATGGCAACATCGTCATAAAAGGCATTGACCTTACGCACGACGACTTCCTCACTGGGCTTTTTCGGCAATTTTTGTTGAATATAATCCTGGGCAACTTCAAGTGCATCTTCTACTTCATCGGCAACCAGGCGCTGGTAAAAGCGTTCCGGTGGCGTCAGCACCGGTTCGCTGCCAATCAGGGTTTTGATAAATCCCAATGCCGGAATATAGTGAGCCAATACCAATAAACATGCCGTCAATGGCGTCGAGAGAATCAGTCCAGCAGGTCCCCATAACGTAGTCCAGAATGTGGCCGCAAGAATAATCGCCAAAGTGGAAAGACCGGTACTTTCGCCATACAACCACGGTTCAATCACATTGTTACTAATCAGCTCGAGTAACAGAATCAGCCCAATAGTCCAGAGCACCATATTCCAGCCCGGATCAACCGCAAATGCTAGGGTAATGGGAAATAAGGCGGAAATCATTGGCCCGACATAGGGTAAAAAACGCATTCCGATCGCGACAATTCCCCACATAATCGCAGCAGGCACACCAATCAGCCATAAGCCCACGGCCATGGGAATGCCGAAAGTAACATTCACCAACAACTGCATCCGCAAATAGGTTCCAATCCGGTCTGCTGCATCATCCAGTGCATCTGTACCGACGTTTAAATTGCCTCCCAGCAATTTCAGCAAACGGTCATGCAAGTCTTTGCGACTGAGTAAAATCAGTACCACAAACAGAAAAACAATACCGACTGTGGCCAAGGGATGAAAAATTCTCGCGCCCCACTGCATTGCCGTTTCAGTGGTACTGGCTTGCTGCCCCACCACCTGCACCTGCTGCACCCCCTGGGTTTGTTCAACTGGGGCTACGTCCTGTATCGAGCTTTCCACCGTGTCAATGGTCTTGATGGCACCGTCCCATACACTTGGCCCAGAAGTATAGCTTTTCACCGAATCGAGTTTTTGTTTAATCGTGTCCTGATATTGCGGCAACTCCTGACTTAAATTCCCCAGTTGATAACCGAGATAAGTTGCAGCCCCACCGATGACACTTAAAGCAAATAGCACCACAAGTGCAATCGATGGAAGTTGCGGTAAACCCCATTTTTTCAAGCGTGAAACCAAAGGTTCAAGTAAAAATGCCAACAGCACCGACAGTGCCAAAGGAATCAGAATATCTTTTCCGAAATACAGGGCTAAAATAATCAGCGCAGCAATCACAAACCCCGCCATCACACGTAAAATATGCCGGGTCTGAGTTTCATCATTTACAGGAGGTAATGGAGATTGTGAATTTAGCGTTTTTTCCCTATTCACGTTAATATCCTTATTATTTTTGATGATTGTCTCTATATTTAAAATTTTATGTGCTGAAATTCTAGAGGGTTACTGTAAGTAATGCCTATTCTGCTGATGCTGCTTTCAGTGCAAATACCTTATTTTTTATTCTTGGCCAAATATTTAGGCATTAAAAAACCCTAACCGTTTGCACGGTCAGGGTTTTGTGGTATCTCATTCAACAAGAGCAATTCTTAATGAGCCTTGATTCATTAAAAATACCATTTTTAAATATTATTCAATCACTTGAATTAACTTTTAAGTTCATCTTCCATGTCTTCGTCGTCATAGACATACGCCATACAACCCCAGCCATCATATTCACCGCCGTGTTGTTCAGCAATTTTAGTGAACCATTCTTCAATGTCGACAATGTCTGAATAATCAGGTTCCATATACACATAAATAGTGATAATCCACTCTAGCGTATCGGCTTCTTCATCTTCAAACAGGCTGATTTTTTGTTCTTCTTTCAGCAAATAAAGCGCACATTTTTCCGCTTGTTCTTGGGTTTGAAAAGCAATAGAAAATTCAATTTCATGTGCTTCAGTCAGATCGTCACCATCTTCAGCCATTTGCCAAAGCACGTTACCGTTTTCGTCATCTGGGAATTGTTCAAAATCGCGTGTCATGGAGCGTTTCCTTATCTTAATCATTTTAATCTATAGCATTGTACCCAGATTAGCTCAAGTTTGTTTCATTTTCAGGATACATTCATTATCCAAACAACTCTCCTTGAGCAGGAATAACCTTTTTATTGGTTTTAATAATTTTTTTATTTTGGTTAGCTGTAATTATATTATTCGAATAGTCATGTACTAAATCAACACTATAGCCAGTGATAATTTCCTCACCAACCTCATTAATTTTCTTTTGCATTTCCAAATCACAAATTAAAACCATCCCACTTGTAAAAGATACATTCCCCTCAAAAACTCTATCTGAGAATGTTTTATCTTTTAAACTAAAACTTATAATTTCATCATTAAAAACCCCTTTCCATTTAGCTTTGTTATGGTGTTTTAAAATTGGGGCAATAACTTCAATTTGAATTTTTTCATATTGCTCCGGTTCTGGATTTCTTGGCTCAATAATCATTTGAGAAAAAAATTCTCTTTCGATCACACGTTCAGTTGAACGAATATTATTTCTTGTATCTATAGTTGTATAACTAATTTTGGATAAATCAGATTGTTGTTGGATATGTTTAAAATAATTTGTTCGTTTTGCAATTATTTTGGGAGAAACTTGTAATATTTTTTTAGCTAATACCCTTGCAGACTCTTCACTATTTACTGAAGATAATTCTTGACGTAATTTTTTTATATTTAACTTTTTTTCTTCAATACTTAATTTTCTTTCTTCTATATCCAATTCTCGTGCTTCAGCACCATCGTGATAAATATAGACACTAAATATAAATCCGACAATTGCCATTAGCATTGAAGCTGATTTGAATTCACTTAAGAATCCGTAAATTTCCTTTAGTCCACCTTCCGATAAAGCCTCAGTTCTGACTTCAAAAGATATGTTAAAAATCTCTCCTAGCTCATGAATGACCGCAAGCAGCTCTATGTCTGATTTAGCTTTAATAAAAGCACTCATCCAATGCTTATTATGATCATCAAAATAATAATGTATTTCTAATTGATCAGATACTTTCATCATAGTCCAAAATTCACTGTACTAAATTCAAACAAAACTTGTATAAATTAGTGTTATTTAAAATATTAATCAATGAATAGATCTCTTGCGAAAGTAAAAACCACCTCAATCTAAGTTTCATGAGATATCAGAACTTAAACCGTTTTTCAGATTCTGAATTTAAACGCTTGGTTGGCGTACCTCGACCAGTTTTTACCGAAATGGTAGAGGTTTTAGAAAAAGCAGAATCACTCAAAAAGAAATCAGGTCGTCCTCATACTTTAGCTATAGAGGATCAGTTGTTATTAACGCTCAATTACTTACGCAACTACAGTACTCAACTGGAATTGGCGGCACACTACCATATCGCTGAAAGTAATGTGAATCGAACCATTAAAAAGGTTGAAGATGCATTGATGAAATCAAGATGTTTTACTCTGCCAAAACGAAGCATTACCACAGCAGACGAACACTTTAACTGGGTCATTATCGATGCGACAGAATGTTCAATAGAACGCCCGAAAAAAAAATCAGAGTAAGTTCTACAGTGGTAAAAAGAAGAAACATACGCTAAAAGCACAAGTGATCTATCATCCGAAGAGCAAACAAATCATAGGGCTAGATATATCGAATGGCAGTCAGCATGACATTAAACTGGCAAGAAAAACGGTTAAGAAATTCAAACATTGTGAAGATGTTATGACCGATTTAGGGTACTACGGATTAGAGCAAGATGGCTTTAAATTATTGATGCCAATAAAGAAAAAGAAGAATATACCCTTATTTGATGTTGAGAAAAAGTACAATAAAATGATTGGAAAAATACGAGTTGTGATCGAACACATCAATAGTCAATTAAAGACATTTAGAATATTAAGTGAACGCTATCGAAATAGACGGAAAAGATTCGGTTTACGCATTAACTTAATCGCTGCACTGGTAAACCGGATAAATTTTCAATAATGACTTTCGCAAGAGATCTAATTATATTCTATTTAATCTATATATCTTCTCTAATCAATAGCTGTTTAAATACTTAATAGCTTAAATGTAAAACAATGGTTTAACAAATTTGAGTAAAGTAATAATTTCTAAATATGATTTTCCAATACAAAGATCACCCCTCCACCATCTGTTGCTGTATTTGAGCTTGCTGTTCTCGCTGTTTTTCCTTGAACGCTAGAACCAGGGCTGCAAACTTCAACTCTTCCAGACGCAAGCTTAAAAATGACGTGTGAATGCGTGCATAACTAAATGCCGCGCCGTAATGATTGATCAGAATAAAGTCATCCTGTAGCGACTGAATCAGCTCGCCCATATTGTCATGACGCAAACGTGATAAATACAGGTCAGCCTTGCTGTTAAACACATGGGTCACCAGAGCAATGGCGGAAAGACGGCGCTTTTCTTCCACATAATCACAATCACCCACACAATTATGATCAATGGCACTTTTGATTTTGCGCCGAACTTCTTTTAAATGAAGTGCAGCATCAAGATGTTTATATCCATCGATCAACTCATCCAGAAGCGTATGCGCCGGCAATAAATACGCAGTGCCATAACCATTAATTTTATTTTCCAATACTCGTGAAATGTCCGTTAAATTTTGCTGTTGCGTGGCCTGATGATAAAAACCATGCAATTTTTCTCTGGCCTCTATTTCCAGTTTCTGCTTGCTGTTTTTTTCATAACTGTCCAGATAATGCCGCACTTTTTCAATATAAGCCTTCATGTTCTGTAGCAGTGACTCTGCTTCAGTTTTGGTCACTTCTACAAAGTTCTCAACTTGATTTTTTCGCTCGGCTACATACTGTTCAATGTCCAGAATAGCTTGATACTGGCTAAGTTTTTCAAGCTTATTTTTTAAAGTTCCCGTCTCTGCACGAAACATGTTTAATTCATGATGCAGCTCATCATTCTTTTGTTCATGTGCAGCCAAATTTGCCCGTGTGCGATCCAGATTGGCTTGTAATGATTCCAGATTGGCTTGTTTACTTTTCACTCGTTTTGTTGCGCGATAAAGGAGGAGCGCTAAAATACTTATTGTTGTAATCGTTGTTATGATGGATAGGTAAATCATTGTTCTTATCTCAAAAACCCCACTTTACACTAGCCATTTTTTGATCAATTTTCAATCACCAAAACTAGGGATATTATTTCTATTTATCTCGTACCCCACTATCAAACTATTATAAAAAAACTATATTTTTCAAATTATTAATGATTTAAAAATATTTGCATTGATCTTGTTGATTATTCGCAATTACAGCTCTTGTTGACATTATTCTCTCCAACCGATGCACCCTAGACCCGCTATACAATTCCTGTGATACCGGGTTGGATTTTAATTCCTGGATCAGAAAGGTACATGGCCTTTAATTTCAACATTTGCTCCCGTTAACGGCTGCTTAAATGCCAAATAACTTGCATGTAAAGCCATGCGTTTTAATGGACTTTGATAGGGTTCTGGATGATACAGCTTATCGCCAGTAATCGGATGTCCGATATATTGCATATGCACCCGCAGTTGATGTGAACGTCCGGTAACAGGCGTGAGCAATACACGGCTAATATCTTCAGCTTGCGAATACTCCAAAGCCTGATACACGGTTTTTGCGGCTTTGCCCAATTCAAAATGCACCATTTGACGCGGACGATTTTCCCAGTCAGTAATGAGAGGAACCTCGACACATCCCTCACCTTCAAGCTTGCCTTGTATTAACGCAATATAGTTTTTCTTTACCATGCGCGCCTGAAACATTTTACTGACCGCGACTTCTGCATCGCGGTGTTTGGCAAACATGAGGATGCCCGAAGTTGCCATATCTAAACGGTGGGTGATTTTGGCCTGCGGATATTTTTTCAAAACCCGTAAATAGGCACTGTCATGATGCTCGGGCAAACGCCCAGGTACGGACAACAAGCCTGCAGGCTTTTCTATGACCACCAGATCATCATCTTCATAGACGATAGGAAGCGGTTCTTGGGGTGGCATATAAACAAAGTTGTTGTCGATGGGCATGTGCATACAGCGTTTGGAAGAATGGGCGAAAAATAACAAGGCGAGATAATGCTGTCAATGCATCCTAAACACAGCACTGAGATTGGATTATTTATTGTTTGCACCTAATTTTCCAAATGCAGGTTTAAGCTGATCGGAAAGATCATCTTCAATCAACTGCAGCACCTGATTTTCTACCTCATAGTGCTTAATGGTAATTTTAAACTGGCCTTGAAACCATTGATTTAAATGCAATGCATAAGTCACTTTGTGGCCTAGTCCCAAATGCTGTTTCAGCCGGTTCCTAATTCCTGATGTAGATGAACCCACATACATGACTTTGCAAGGCGCATTTAATTTTGCACAGGCATGGGTTCCCTGTTGTTTAAAAGCACGAAAATGATTAAAAGTCTGGTTAATGTCACCCTCCACCTGTTCAATAATATAAATTGCTTTAGCGATTTTGGGTAAATCATCCAAGGTTGAAAATATATATTCCTGAACAGGCAGAGCAGTTTTTGCCATAAAGCACTGCTGAATAAGCGTATCTAAATAACCCATATAATTTTATTACAATGCAATGACTTATCAAACATTCTAGCAGCTAAACATACAGGATTTAAGGGTGTTTCTTATTTTCAAATTTTAAAGGATGAAATAAAAATTTTTAGCGCGCAAAAAGCATCAATACTGAAAGATTTATCCACTCTTATTTTTAACCCTTATCTTCAACACGCTAACTCACACCTTCATGACATTAATCCGCAAGATAATAATCGACCGTGGAAACCACGCGTACTTTTTTTAAATACGGGGTATTACTGTCCCGGTCTTCTATACTAAACAGACCCTGATTTGCCGACTTGATTTTCCCTAAACTGCTTTTAGAATCGGCGGCAAATTTTTCCGCAACACTGCGTGCATTTTCGGTGGCCTGTTCAATCATGGCAGGTTTGATGTCATTGAGTTTGGTAAATATATATTCGGTTCTCTGTCCCGAATCATCTCCACTAAAGGCAATACCTTTTTTACCCAAAGCCACCAAACGACTTTGTGCAGCACGTACCGCATCTATTTTGTGGGTATATACGGTGATGGTTTGATGCGCGGTATAGCGGAGCGCGACATTTTCATTGCCGCCATATTGCTGGGCGTATTTATCGGTTGTACTTGGCGCAGCTGATGTAATTTCCTCAGCAGTAAAACCTTCACCTTTTAAGAATGCCTGAATTTGCTGGGTATTTATTTCCATGGTGTCGTACAACTGGGTCAGGTCTTGGCTGGCAGCGCTAAAGCGAATCGGCCATACTGCAACATCGGCTTTCACTTCGCGTTCGGACAAACCCTTGACCGAAACAATGCGTTCATATTGTTTAATTTTCAGCGCGCTACTGCCTAAAATCCATCCTGCAACAACCATCCCCAAGCAAATGAAAACGCCTAAAATAAGTGCGGGTTTGAGCTGATTCATCGGACTAAACTCCTTTTAAATATTATTCTAATTGAGACTTTACAGTTTTTATGTCTAAGACAACAGCATGAAAATATTGATTAAATTGATGTGACATCCGCACGGTTATTTTGCATTTAAGATTTTTAAAATGCTTGGATCAATTTTAACTTTTACCCATGAAATATATAGCAATTAAAGGCACCAGATTAAACAGTAAAATACCAATTTTATAGATCGCCATTCCGCCATAATGAATTGCATCAAAGGTTTCATCTGACAGATTGAACCATTTTCCGTGGACTTGCTTAATCCAGCCACGGGCAAAAATAATGGCCAAAAACCAGATCATTAAAATAATGTAATTGATGAGTACGGAGGACAGTAAAAAACGGCACCAAAAATCGAGATTCATATTGATTCTCTACGCGGCAGCTTGTGATTTCTAAAATAACAGATTTGATATGCTGAAACGAGTGGCTGATTTGTATCTACATTTTGTGGTTGAAATTTTATTTTAAGAATATGATTTTTAATTCGTTTTTATATTTTTATTCTTTTTTATTTGGTAGAGAATTTTTGAGGGTGTTAGGGAAAACATAATGTTTAACTTCAACAATTATAGCTTTGTAAGCGATAACCTTATGCCTATAAACTCGTGATCTATAGCGTCCTAAGCCGAATCGAGACCTTCTGGGTAAGTACTACACTCACGTTATACGCAACTGGTAGCAATCTACTCTTTTCGATCCCCGTCACACCCTTGAGATATAATTTACCAAGTTAGGCTCGGGATTATTTCCCTAAGAAAAGCCAATTTAAATATTTTTTGGAAATTATTTTCTTTAAAGTTAATATTTACGGAATATTTAATCAAAAGCGCATAATTTACCGCTTTTTATTGCGGTTTATTGATCTTTTTAGATAATTTTTACTTTCTCGCTTTGCCTTTTTGATGTTAAGCATTTGGCTGCTTCCTACGCTTTATTGTTTGTTTAGTGATAGATGCACATGAGAATCTGGATATTCCCATATGCACGAAAATAGCCATTAAGCATTAAAGAAGGTATTTTGCACTGCCCCGGCAATCCACCACCATGCACTGATGGCGACCATGCCACACATGATATTGGCCAGTATTTTATTCATTTTGCTGAGCTGGGAATTGTAAATTTTCAAGTTAATCAGATAAGCCAGTCCGCCCAGTCCACCGCCAATCAAGCCGCCAAATAGCACCAAGACAAAAGGCCAACCTGCAATTAAATGCACATATTTCGGTGTTTTTTCAGTTTTCATTATTTCGCTGGCGTGTTCCATTTTAATTTTCCTTGTGCTTTTTTAAATGTATCTTGCCCTTTGCTACAAGCACTTAGTGTTAAGTATATGCTCGCAACTTGGAAATGTTTATTAAGCAATATTTAAGCCATGAAATGTTTGTTCTGCTATTTCACATACAGGTGGTACACGTTTTTATTGATATAGGCATTTAAGCCGTCGCCATACTGTGCCAGTTGTTTCATGTTCTCAACATGTTGATAGCCAGCACTGGCATAACTATAAGTATAAATTTTTGATTTTTTCTTGAATTGAACTCGAATAAATTCATTGCCAATTTCATAGTTGGCAACACCGGAGTCGTGATTGAGATCAAGATAATGGTCCAAGTGAGCAGTCCTGAAAACGATGAATTTCTTGTTTTTATATGGGGATAATTTGATTATTTTTCAAACAAACATCGAGTGTAAACGGCGATATTCAAGTCATAAAAAAGCCCTATTGAGTATAGGGCTTTTATGCAAAACAGAGGGTAACTGTTTTATGTGTGCTGCTTAGGCAATTTTGTTGTTAAATATATTGCCAAGGCATTTGGTACACGGGGGTAAACGGTCTGTACCAATTTCTAAGTAAACGCGATGTCCGCATTGGACACAAAAATAGAAACCTATTCCGGGTTTTTCGCCAGCAGTAACCATCTTTGCTCTCCATGTGTTTTAGAAATGGTAAAGTTAGTATAACCCTACTGTGATGATTGTCTATTGTCCATTTCGCCAATTGATAGTGGCGTTTGGGCGAAGTTGTATTTCCTTTACTTATTTTCCAATATAAATCTCAGCTACTCATATCTACTTAGATTTCTATCATAAGTAGCTTGATAACATTGGAAGATATGGGGCAAGAAAACCTAACACAGTAACGTGATTTGAAATAAAGCTCATCAATTCGCCATATGTATTCGCATATTCGCTTTTACCTACATTAGCTCCTAATTTTTCTATTCTTATTGCAACTTCTTGGGCAACATTATTCTCTATATTTGATTTTTTTAGTTCATTTAAAAGATTACTAAAATCCTCAGGAATTTCACTATCAGAAGCTGTTTGATGAATAGTGCTTTGATGATTACCTGATGCTAAATTTTGGACATTCCCTGTAATATTAATATTAAAAATTTGGCTTACTTTATCTTGAGGAATAGGATTCGTATTCAATGCTGCTTCTCCAGCATTGGGATTAATTGCTTCTATTTCTAATACAAAATTTAAAATTCTAGTTTTTACGATATCAATAATTCCCTCTAATTTTGTAGAGGGTATAACTTTCCAAGCTTGTACACATATCATATTTTCATAGACTTTATTATTAAACATTGCTACAAAATTTGAATCCCAAGGTTGTTGTAAAAGTTTACCTTTTATAGATTTTTGAACTAATGATTCAATTTCAGCTATTGGGGCTACTAATGACACAGTAGTTAAATCCTTTCGAAACTCTTTAGGAAAACAATTTGAAGGAATGTCAGCATTTCTTAGTCCCGATCCAAATGCTCCTGAAAAATGTCCTTTTGATAAAACATTATTATAAACTCTATAAGAAGGAATACTATCCGATAGCTTATATCCATTAAGTTCTGAATCAACCCATATTTTAAAATCATCGTTTCCTAAACGTGCTGCTAAAATTTTACATTTTCTTAATAGATCAGAAACTTTACATTTAGAATCAACTGCATCTGTTTGAATTTCTCGTAGTAAAGACATTTTATCCTCTGATTAAAAACCCCACTTCACAGTAGGGTCTTTTTCAAACAATATCAATCACTTTTAGAACAATCTACTAAGCGACTTGCCCTTCTAAAAAGTCCTGTGCAAAGCGTTGTAATACACCACCCGCTTCATACACATGCACTTCTTCTTCCGTATCTAAACGACAAGTGACTGGCACTTCAATCGTTTCGCTCTTACCATCAACCGTTGCACGCTCAACCACCAAAGTCAAAGTCGAACGTGGGGCAATGTTGCCAATCACGCTATATAGCTCAGTACCATCTAACTTTAATGTTTTGCGGTCTGTACCCGGTTTAAACTCAAGCGGTAATACGCCCATACCGACTAAGTTGGTACGGTGAATACGCTCAAAACCTTCAGCTACAATTGCTTCCACACCGGCAAGACGAACGCCTTTCGCAGCCCAGTCACGGCTTGAACCTTGACCATAATCCTTACCTGCAATCACAATCAAAGGCTGTTTACGGTTCATGTAGGTTTCAATCGCTTCCCACATACGCATTACTTCGCCTTCCGGCTCTACACGCGCTTTCGAACCTTGCTTAATTGTGCCGTCGGAACGAACCACCATTTCATTAAACAGTTTCGGATTTGCCAAAGTCGCACGCTGTGCAGTCAAGTGGTCACCGCGGTGGGTTGCGTAAGAGTTGAAGTCTTCTTCAGGCACGCCCATTTTCGCCAAATACTCTCCTGATGCACTGTCTAATACAATCGCATTCGATGGAGATAAATGGTCGGTGGTGATGTTATCACCCAAAATAGCGAGCGGACGCATATTGCTTAAAGTACGCGGTGCAGCAAGTGCGCCTTCCCAATACGGCGGACGGCGGATATAGGTACTTTGCGGACGCCAGTCATATAGCGGACTTACCGATTTTACTCGCTCGCCCAAATCAAACATCGGAATGTAGATTTTACGGAACTGTTCAGGTTTTACTGACTTTTTCACCAAGGCATCAATTTCAGCATCCGATGGCCAGATGTCTTTCAGGTAAATTGGATTACCGTCTTTATCGTTGCCTAGCGAATCTTTTTCGATGTCAAAACGAATCGTACCGGCAATCGCATAAGCAACCACTAATGGCGGAGATGCCAAGAATGCCTGTTTAGCATAAGGATGGATACGGCCATCGAAGTTACGATTCCCTGAAAGTACCGCAGTTGCGTACAGGTCACGGTCAATAATTTCTTGCTGAATTTTTGGATCTAATGCGCCAGACATACCGTTACAAGTCGTGCAGGCATACGCCACGATCCCAAAGCCAAGTTTTTCTAAATCCTGCAATACACCCGCTTCTTCAAGGTAAAGTGCTGCGGTTTTAGAACCCGGTGCAAAAGATGATTTTACCCAAGGCTTACGGGTTAAGCCCAGTTCATTTGCCTTACGTGCAAGCAAACCGGCCGCAACGGTATTACGCGGGTTTGAAGTATTGGTACAAGAGGTAATGGCCGCGATAATCACCGCACCATCTGGCATTAAACCGTCGGTACGCTGTTCAACCACACCGGCAATGCCTTTTTCTTTAAGATCAGCTGTTGATACACGCGCATGCGGATTTGATGGACCTGCAATGTTACGGGTCACAGTCGACAAGTCGAAACGAAGTACACGCGGATATTCCGCCTGTTTCATTTCGGATGCCCAAAGACCAATTTCTTTAGCGTAGGCTTCAACCAGTTTCACTTGTTCTGCTTCACGACCGGTTAAAGTCAGATAATCAATGGTGTTCTGGTCGATGTAGAACATGGCCGCAGTTGCGCCATATTCAGGGGTCATGTTGGAAATCGTCGCACGATCACCTACTGACATGCTGTCTGCACCTTCACCGAAGAATTCAAGATAGGCACCGACCACACGTTCTTTACGCAAGAATTCAGTTAAAGCCAATACGATATCGGTTGCAGTAATGCCCGCCTGACGCTGACCGACCAACTCTACACCAATAATATCCGGTAGACGCATCCACGATGCACGGCCCAGCATCACGTTTTCAGCTTCTAAGCCACCCACACCAATTGAGATTACGCCCAAAGCATCGGTATGTGGAGTATGCGAGTCTGTTCCTACGCAAGTGTCCGGATACGCCACGCCACCACGGTTTTGAATCACCGGAGACATTTTCTCCAGGTTGATCTGGTGCATGATGCCGTTACCGGCTGGAATTACATCGACATTTTCAAAGGCTGTTTTGGTCCATTCAATAAAATGAAAACGGTCTTCATTACGACGGTCTTCAATGGCACGGTTTTTATCAAAAGCCTCAGGATCTGAACCACCGAACTCTACTGCCAATGAATGGTCGACGATAAGCTGTGTTGGCACAACCGGATTTACTTTTGACGGGTCACCGCCCTGGTCGGCAATCGCATCACGCAAGCCTGCCAAGTCTACAAGTGCGGTTTGACCCAAGATGTCATGGCAGACTACACGTGCCGGATACCAAGGAAAATCGTGATCTTGTTTGCGTTCAATCAGTTGTTTTAATGACTGCTCTAAAATGGCTGGATCACAACGGCGTACCAACTGTTCTGCAAGTACTTTGGACGTATAAGGAAGTTTGGCATATGCGCCTGGCTGAATATCTTCTACGGCTTGGCGCACGTCAAAATATTCGAGCTGGGTGCCTTGCAGCGGTTTACGGTAGTTGTTGTTCATAGCTTACCTGCCTCTTGAATCATTTTTCTTTACTACGTAATTGTTGTTGACGAGTCACAATTGCTTCGATGGCATTGTACGCTGTGAAAAAGCCATTTCCCAAATCTTATATATTTCAACAATTTAATATAAAAAACCGCATTTTTAGAAATATTTAGTTACATAACCCTTGGAATATTTGCTCTAAATATGCATTTTTGGGAAAAACAGCAGGAAATCAGCCTCATTCTTTAGTATTAGATGCGTTTTTTAGGATAAAAAACAACCTGAATCTGCCCTTTTATTATGTTACTTAAAATTTTCTTATTTACATGCATAGTTTAGTATTCCTAAACTTGTTTTTTATAAAATATCGAATGATATTGATAAATTATTTTGATCTGGCCTTTAGGACATCCTTTTCCGCCTATTTGTCACTCGTCGTATCTTTCAACCCACCTCTTTTTTAGTGAACTGGTTCTCAATATAGTTAAGAAGAATTAAACAATTAAAATTTCGCTCTTCAAGAAATATTCCAAGTACAAAAAAAGATAAAGGTGAGATCAAATGTTAAAAATAGCCATTATTGGAGTCATCGCTGCTGTATTAGCACTATTGATACAGAGTTGGAAAGGTGGCAATAATCCATCTAACCCTGCCAACCCATCTAACCCTGCCAACCCATCTAATCCTTCACATCCATCCAACCCTTCACATCCGGCGCATCCCCTTCCAACCGCAT
Organism: Acinetobacter sp. F16; assembly: GCF_052712855.1. Lineage (NCBI taxonomy): Bacteria > Pseudomonadati > Pseudomonadota > Gammaproteobacteria > Moraxellales > Moraxellaceae > Acinetobacter > Acinetobacter sp. F16. Next base: position 57,443 of record NZ_JBRATK010000012.1, on the reverse strand, counting down.
CGGATACCGTGATTAGCAACCCACCCTTATTACAAAAAAATGCCAAGGGTAAATATGAACTTATCGTGGCCTATAAATCGAACAAGTTATACAACCCCAATACCGGATTATGGGATCAGGTGCTGCTGCGTGGTTATTTAACCAAACCTAGTCTATTTAATAAAAAGAAAGCCGGTGATTACGTCAATGACCTGCTGGTGGGTCCGCAAATTCGTGTAAAACAAGGTGAAACGCTTGCAATCAACCTAAATAACCAGCTCCCTGTTGAATCGGCAGATACCTGTCCACACCATGTGGAAAATGTTAATGAACCGCATTGTTTCAATACCACCAATATCCATACGCATGGCTTGTGGGTAAGTCCCCAAGGCAACAGTGATAATGTTTTCCTGAAATTTGCACCCAAAGAAAAATTTGATTATCAGTACAAAATTGAAAAAAACCATCCTGCAGGTACCTATTGGTATCATGCACATCTGCATGGCTCAACCGCCATTCAGGTGTCCAGTGGTATGGCAGGTCCTCTAATTGTTGAAGGCTCCAGAGTGCCGAAAATTAAAAATGGCAAAATCACTGAAACCGGCGATATTGACATTCTCTGGAAAGATAAAGCCAAAAATAGCGATCAGAATGAAAATATCCTGCTGTTCCAGCAAATTCAGTACCATTGCACCAATCCTGACAGTTCTTCTAAAGATCCCAAGAATTGTGTCGGCCTTCTGGAAGATTATTCTGGTCTGGGAGCATTCACCTCCTGGGGAGACAACAATTATTATACCTCCATCAATGGCAAAATTTTAGGTGAGATGAAGGTAGATCAGAACCAATTTAATCGCTGGCGCATGATTCATGGCGGTATTCGAGATACCATTGGCTTGATGATTAAAGAATTGCCGAATTCTAAAAAGTATACTGCCGCACAAACCATTAAAGCCTGTTCAGAATATCAAGCCGCTGATAAAAAGGCACAGTTTGACCAGCTAAAAAGTTTAACTGTGAACACCATTGCTCAAGATGGTTTAACCATGAATTACGTACAAAGCAGAACGCTTTCTGTATTCCAGCCGGGTTATCGTCACGATGCCATGGTTGCCTTCCCGACCACTAATAAATACTGTATTTATGACATGCGGTTAAATGTGGATGATCAAATTAATGCGCCATTGCCAAACCCACAACCGCAAATCGCGCCAACCAATCCTTTAAATGCCCAACTGATTGGATGGGTCAATGTAAATGCCAGCAAAGTGAAGGGACAAACAGCTGCCGAGTACCTGAAAGATCAGGCGAAGAAAATAGGCTTAAGCAAAGAGATTCAGACTCAGTTGTCGCAACTTAATCTTTCTGCATTTACAGATCATGAGTCACTGATGACCCCAGAAATAGATCAGGCTGTCGCTGCAAGACCCAAACAGTTCAATGCCTTTTCAATCAACTTTGCGACAGGTAAATTCGGTATGCGTCATGATGAAAACGATAGAACGATCATCAGTTATGCAGACCTGTTTGAAGGACCGGGAGCCATTGAGGGTCAATATGTCCGTCAGTTAGCACTGGGGCAAACCGATGAATGGGAAATTACCAGTGACAATGCAACCCATCCTTTCCATATTCACGTTAACCCTTTCCAGATTGTCAAAATTTTAGATCCTAGAGGCAATGATGTCAGTGTGGCAGATAACGACGTGAAAGATGGTCCGGAAGGCGCTGTTGATTCGCAATACCGGGGTTTAAAAGGACTGTTCAAAGATACGATCTTTGTGAAACAGGGCTATCGCATCATTGCCAGAAGCAAGTACAAAAAGTTTGAAGGTGATTTTGTCCAGCACTGTCATATTCTGGACCATGAAGATCAAGGCATGATGCAAACGGTGCGAATCTGTGGAGACAAATATCGTTGTGATTCGCCTTTACCGGCTTCTCATCACTAATTCCTTTCTGCTTCATTCCTGCGTCACAACAGCCAGCAATTTATATTGTTGGCTTTTTTATTTGCCTCTATTTAGTGCTTGCTGCACAATAGCTTGATTGATTTGTTGTATTGAAACTGAGGCCAAGCATGACAACGTCTACTGCTTTTACATCCTTCACTTTAAATGGTGTAGATGCGCAAAAATTCCTTCAAGGTCAAGTGACTTTAAATACCGAAGCCTTAGCAGAAAACCTGACTCGCTATACAGCAATCTGTAGTTTAAAAGGCCGTATTCAGTTTGGTTTATGGCTCAAAAAAATCAATCCGGAAAGTTTTGAAATTGTGACGACTCAAGATCAGGCTGAAGAATTTTCCAAACACATTAAAAAATTTGGTGCATTTTCAAAAATGAAACTGGAACAGGTCGGTCCGGTTTTCCCTACGCTCAATGGGGACACCACCGACTTTTCTGCAACTGAAACCGATATTGCAACGTGGCAACTTCAAGCGATCGAAGCAGGTCAAGCCTGGATTGATGCCAGCACATCACAAGAGTTCCAGCCACAAGAACTTCGCTTGCATCAGCGTGAAGGCGTGCATTACGACAAGGGCTGTTATTTGGGTCAGGAAATTATTGCGCGTCTCTGGTTTAAGGCCAAACCCAAACACTGGTTGCATCTGGTTCAAGGCACAGATGAAGTTCCTGCTGCTGCAAGCAAATTGAGTAATGATGTGGAAGTGGTAAATAGCATTGCTGTTGATGCTGGTTATAAAGCACTGGTTGTTGCAAAACCTGCGGCGATTACTGAGCTTGGATTACAGGTTTTAGGCCTACCTGAAGCTTTAAATGGTGATGTAGCACGCCCGCAATAATATTCAAGTTTAAAATATCATTTTTAAAACATCATTAAAAAGCCTCCAAAATCGGAGGCTTTTTCAATCACAAATTAAAATCGTGAAAAAGTTTGTTCATGTCTTTAATCACATACTCTTTAAAATGAAATGCACGTGCATGTTTTGCATCAATACGTGCAGTGTTTCCTTCATGCTCAAAGATATAAACGCGGTCTTCTTTGCTCACCAAAAAGTTTTTGCCTAATCTCATCAGCAATGCGTCAAATTTGTCTTCATCTGCAATGCTTTCATCCAGATTAATCTGATCATATGCCCGTTTAATCGCTTTGATGAACATTCATATACTCACAATTTTATTCAGTTGCGATTTAAACAAACATTGAGAAAAAAGCAAAGTGAAGTTGCCTTCTCCAAGCCCTTTTATGGCATAAAATTTCACTTGAAGTAAAATTCTAACTATAGAAAAACAATTCATGTTAAAACGGAAAGTACTTAAGGCCGATTTAAATGACTCACTATTTACTAGGCAGTTATTATATAGATACCAACAAAATTTTATTGCAATACACAAATCATGTATTTACATTCACATAATTAAACTTATGATGTTGTATTGAGTCTTCCACATACATTCTTAAACACATAAATGGAATTATGTGATTGTTTATAAAAAGGTTATAAAACTATGAAAAAAATTATACTTGCCAGCATCATCGCCTTATCTTCACATCTTGCAATGGCAGAAATGGCAACCAACTCGGTTGATCCTGCATTTGCCAAAATTGAGGCATTGGTCAAAGCCAACGATATGAAGGGTGCATACCAGGAACTGGACAAATTGGCCAAAGCGGGTAACCCTCAAGCCATTTATAACTTAGGCTATCTGACTCAAACCGGTCAAGGCACAGCCAAAGATGAGAAAAAAGCCATTAAACTGTATGAAGAGGCCGCAAGCAAAGGTTATCCGGTTGCCAACTATGTATTGGGTAAAAACTACGTTGGCGGAACTTTAGGCCTTAAACAAGACACTAAAAAAGCCAAGCAGTATTTGCAGAAAGCATCTGACCAAGGGTTTGCTGATGCTACTGTCGATTTAGCCGTTTTACTTTTTGCTGAAGGTACACCTGCCTCAGATAAAATGGCTTTACAAAAATTAGATCCTTTAATTAAAAAAGACAACTATCAAGCGATCCATGCCAAAGCCTTATATGACATTAGTCTGGGCTTTAAAAATAAAAGTGAAGCGCCAATTAAACAAGGCTTAAAAAGTATTCAGGACTTAGCACAAAAAGGCTACATCCCTGCTCTTATGGCAGTGGCGAATATGTTTGCAAATGGCAATATTGTTCCGCAAAACCTGCCTGAAGCGAAGAAAATTTTCTCTGCCCTAGCCAAAGAAAATATACCGCAAGCCAAGGAATCTTTAGCAGCAGTGGATAAAATGATTGCTGAACAAGCGAAAAATCCAGCAAAAGCGGCCAAGAAAAGCTAAATTTTCTCCAATAAAAAAGCCCCTTAATGTGGGGCTTTTTTATGACTGGAAGAATCTGTTACCACCACATGGCAATCAGACCGCTGAGCAGCATAAAGCCCAATATCGTGCTTAACATTAAAGCGCTGAGTGCCTTATCACTGAGTCCATAGTGCTGTCCCATAATTCCAAACACAATCGGCATCGGCAGTGCTGCAAGCAATGTCCCGGCATAAAGCATTTCTTGACTGACGTTCGGTAAAATACTCAATAACGCAAAAATGGTCAGCGGCATCAAGACTATTTTAATTCCGACCAAAATTACACTTTGCAGATCGACAACTTTTAAACTCATGCCAACCAGGCTTCCACCAATCACAAATAAGGCAATCGGAGATGCGGTTTTACCCAACATCTCCAACGCCTGAACCAGATAAGATGGAAGATGAATATTCAAGACCACGCACAACATGCCAAATATAATCGAAAGAATGACCGGATTTTTAATCACATTGTGCAAGGTCTGCTTAAGCACCTGCGATGTCGCCCTATGTTGATGTATCCCTGCTTCAGCAATAATCAGCGTCAACGCTACAATCAATAAATTTTCAATAATCAGGGTCAGAGAAAGATAAATTGCTGCATGTTGCCCAATCAGCATTGTCAGGATTGCTGTGCCAATAAAACCGGTATTGGACATGGAAGCACCCATGGACAACACCCCAGATTCGGTTAGACGACAGTGGAAAAATTTGCGGTACAACAAAAAGGCAAGTGCAAAAATAATCAGTGAACCGCCGCCATAGGCGATGAAATAACTGGAATTCCAGATTTCATCAAAACGCTTACTGGCTAAGGCTTGCAGCAAAAATGCAGGTAAAGAGATTTTAAAAACAAACTGACTTAAGCCTTTTATGTGCTCGGCTAAAATAAAGTCGAATTTTACACAGATAAATCCCAATAGAAGCAGCAGGCAGATGGGTAAAATCACACTTAAAACCACAACTGCTCCTTATTGCTCTTTATTGTTAGCCAAACTTAGCGCTGCTCAATCACTGCATTTTTACAAACAAATTTTATTTTTGAAAGGGTTCAAACAGAGATTTCACACCATGCGGCTGACAGCGCAGATATTGGGGTGCAATTTTTATATGCGCACCCAAGGTCGCTGCTGCATGCCAAGGCCAACGTGGCTCATAAAGCATGGCACGAGCCAGAGCAATCGCATCGGCTTGCTCGGATTGTAAAATACTTTCAGCTTGCTCGGCTTCTGTAATCAGTCCCACTGCAATCACTGGAATCTGAACCATTTTCTTTATGGCTTCAGCAAAAGGCACCTGATAATTGGCCCCAATCTTAATCTCTTGCTTGGCATGCAGACCGCCACTTGAAACATGAATATAGACCGCATCCAACTGCTCTAAAGCTTTGGATAAACCGACCGAAGATTCAACATCCCAACTGTATTCTCCATCCATCCAGTCAGTCGCGGAAATACGCACCCCAACTGGATAATTATGCGGTACTACATTTTTAATTGCCTGAAAAACCTCAAGCGTTAGACGAATACGATTTTCAAAACTACCGCCATATTCATCAGTACGCTTGTTCGACAATGGCGACATAAATTGATGTAACAGATAACCATGGGCTGCATGCACTTCAATCAAATCAAATCCGGCATTTACAGCACGCACAGCAGCATCGGTAAAGTCCTGAATCACTTTCTGGATTTCATCTTTACTCAGCGCATGCGGTGGATGATCGGTTGGGTTAAATGGCAAATCACTGGCTGAAACGGTTTGCCAGCCATGAGCTTCATCCGGCTTAAATTGACCTTTTCCATCCCAGGGTTTATCGGTAGAGGCTTTGCGGCCAGCATGCGCCAATTGAATACCAAAAGGCATAGGAGATAAAGATTTCACTTTAGCCAACAGCGCTTTCATTTGGGCACGTTGCAAGTCATTCCACAATCCCAAATCTGCATAACTGATTCGTCCTTCAGGCTGAACGGCAGTCGCTTCAATAATGCATAAACCCGCACCAGATAATGCATAATTTGCCCATTGCTGTTCATGCCAATAGGTCACTTCGCCCTGTTCAGTTGCCGAATACTGGCACATCGGCGCAACCACAATTTTATTATCAAGTTTTAAAGAGCCAAATTGGATGGATTCAAATAATAAAGACACACTTATTCTCCTTAAAATGCTTTAGTTAGGCTTAAACCTGCGCTCCAGTTCAAGCCATCCGCTGGTTCAAAGAAACGGCCATTCCCGTCATTAACAATGACAGAGCCTACATACTCTTCATCAAATAAATTATCAACGCGTGCAAAAGTACGCACTTTCCAGTCTGCATTTTTCCAGACATAACCGACATTGGCACTGGTGAGGGTATAACTTGGTGCAGCATCTGAATTGATGTCATCGACATATAATTTATCGATATAGCGAACATCTAGTCCTGCATTAAAGCCAGTTTCAGGTTGCCAAGCCAAAGCGGCAAAAGCCTGATTTTTAGCGACACCCGGAATGTAATTTCCTTTCGCCACAACCTTTGCAGGATCGGTATTGGAAATGTCTGCATCAAAAGTAGCATCAATAAAGCTATAACTGGCTTGGGCAGTCAAATCACGCCAGAGCTTTTTATTCCATGACAACTCAACGCCTTGGCGCAAGGTTTTATCGGCATTGCGGAAAGTATTACGCCCATTGTTCGATTCGCCTGAAACAATGTCATTCTGTGTTTCACTTTGGAACACGGCTGCCGTGAAATTACCGAAACGATTTTGAGATTTTAAGCCCAATTCATAGTTATCACTGGTTGCAGGATTTAAATCAAAGTTGATCCCTGAGGTCCCCACCGTTGGATAAGCCATCTCGGTAAAAGTCGGGGTTTCAAAACCTTTTGCATAACTCATGTAAGTCGAGAATTGCGGTGTCATTTCCCAGGTCAGTGCAACTGAAGGCAACAGCTTTTTATAATCTTTTTTACCGCTGTCATCGCCATTATCACTATCTGCTGGATATTCAGCTGCCTTAAAATAGGCATCTTTAGATTCGTAATGGACATTACTATAACGCAGGCCCGTATCTAAACGCCATGCAGGTAAGAACTGCCATGAAGCCTGAACATAAGGATCAAGATTCCATAGACTGTTTTTCTCATCACGGCGTAAATTACCTTTTACCCCATACCGGTTATTGGCATCAAAGTTTTCATAACCTTGGCGGTCTTCATCCATATAATCGAAAGCCAGCCCTGCGGTCAAGCGGGTATTTGGCAACAAATCTTTTCCTGTCCAGCGCAGATCAGTTCCGTAATAGTCGCGAGAGAAATCAATGACCCCACCTGCATGTCGAGGGTTTTGCTGGCTACTCGAAGGAATGGGATTACCTTCATCATCCAAGCCTAATTCTAGTGAAGTTTCGCCTTTAGGAATTGATTGGTACTGCGTGACTTCACGATGTCCTGCATAAACCATCCCGTATAATTCATGCTGATCATTTAACGGCTTAGACCAGGTCAAACCTGTTTGGGTCTGATTAATTTCTTTACGAACATCAAACTGTTTTAAGAATGGGACTTGCTGTTTAGGATTTTCTTTCCATTGAGCTCGGGTCAACCCTTGTGGATCATCGGCATTAATATCGACATGATTTACAATCCAGTTCACTTTAGAACCATCATCCAGGTCCCAAGTCAGTTTGGCATTGCTTAACACTTTTTTGGCAGCGCTATGCTCACGGTAGCCATCAGTATTAAAATAAGATGAACTTACAACATAGCTCGGTTCATTGGGTTGATCTGCCCCGCCCTGCAAGACAATATCCGCACGACCTTTATCATGACTACCGCCGGAGTAGCCTAACTGGATAGAGTCTCGACCTTCGCCTTGTTTAGTGCTGGTTAAAATCGTCCCGCCAGAAGAGTTACCATAAAGTGATGAAAAGGGTCCACCCAATACTTCAATATGATCCAGACTCCCTAGATCAATATTTGAGGTTTGCCCCTGACCATCAGGCATGGTGGCTGGAATACCATCGAGATATAAGCGAATGCCACGTACCCCAAAAGTTGAACGTGCGCCAAAGCCACGCATAGAGATTTGTAAATCCTGCGCGTAATTTTCACGGTTATTCAGTTGTAAGCCGGGAACCCCTTTTAAGGTTTCAGATAAATTGACACCGAGATTATTTTCATTGTTATTTTGATCAATTCGATACACGGAAGCCGGCGTTTGCAACCAGTCGGTATCTGTACGTGTCGCTTCTATTTTTAAGGTGGGCAACAAAACAGGTTCCGTAGAACCTGTTTCAGCATAGAGGCTTTGGCAGATGCATGCCGTCAGGCAAAGTAAAGTCAGATTGATAGGAATCAGGTGATATCTACCTTGCATGGGCGCTCTCTATGTCATATTAGAATACTACTTTAGAGCTTAAACCAAGAACCAAGGCATCGTCTACGTTATTTGTAGCGCCTGGGTTAATAACATATTGAATATTTGGGCGAAGCATTAACCATTTGGTTGGATAGTAGCTGTAGTTCAATTCAACATTGTATTCAGCACTGGCATTAAATGCAGTATTAGTCACACGGTCGTTTACGTGCACACGGTTTACACCCAGACCTAAAATATCATTCGGCTGAGAATCGAATAGGCCAATATATTTCACACCAATTTGTTGTGAATTGTCCACTTTGGTGGTGGTACGGTCATGCCAGGTAAAGTTAGCAAAGCTATGCAAGCCTTGACGGCCGGCACCAGTCGATGTCAATTGTTGTTCTACTGCCAACCAGCCACCATAGGTACGATCTTCAGCGACTTCACCTTTTGCATAAGCAACGTCATATTGATTTTTAGCGTCATCTGCAGTGTTGTATATTCCACCTACACGGTAGCTACCCGGCAAACCATTCACAAATGATTTAGGTTGCCATACCACTTCAACTGGAATGGTTACCCCATCAGCATTATCGGTATCCAAATTCCAGCCATGACGCTCTAAAGCATTTTCAGGGTTGTATTCATATACCCCAACTTGAGTAAACACTTCAGGCGTTACCTGATATTTCACACGACCACCCCATTGTGCAACAGGTGTGTTCATCCAAATCAGGCCTTGCCATTTACCCATTTGCGCAGCACAAAATGCTGTGCTTTGGAAATCGCAGGCCATCACGTTAAAGTCCATACCCAGACCTAAACGACCCACCTTGACGCTCACGCCTTGCTCTTTGAAATTCTTTTCAATCGACAATTCGCTTAAACGTGTTTTTTGGTTACCGCGGCCAAAGTTTGCCTGAACGTTTGCAAGTTGCGGTGCATTTTTATCTTGTAAATCATCAGCTGTTGTACTTTGCCCTTGACGTGCACTTAGCGCAGCACGAATAGTCACGCCATCCCAGCCCGCAAGTTTTTCCATATCGAAATTTGAGCCTAACCATAACTGGCTTGCTACAGTTGGACTATTGCCCTCATCACGACCGCCGTCTGCTAAATAGGCAGCATCAGCCGCAATATTGGCATCAAATTTTATACCTTGAGCAGCAAGTTCAGTACGTTTACCGTCCCAGTCACCCAACAGATATTGACCCTTTGGATCAAAAGCATTTTCAGCATGAGTTTGGGTCATGGCAACCAACATCACAGTTGGTAATAAGGCTAGACTAAATTTTTTCATAAGGAAAACCACAGCAACGTTGGATAGGCTACAATTCAAATAAATTGTATATATTGTGTGAAAATTACATAATTTATAAACATTAATCTCATCATTTTTTTTATCATAGAGAAAACAAAAAGTTATACGTAAAGTAAAATAAATAACCAATAGTTTAATTAAACTTAAATATATTAATATTATTCAATAAATTATATAAAAAATTAAATTTAAAAAATAATGATGCCAGTTAAAAATGGCATTTAAAATTAGACCAATTGGTATATTTTTAACCAATTTTAAAAGGGGATATCTATAAGTTAGATCATAAATTTTGCCGACTGCATTTCAAAATAAAAACTTGCATTCACTCTCTTGCAACCCGATATTAGCTTTATCTACTCACACTAGAATCCAACATGCCCGAATTACCAGAAGTCGAAACCACCAAAACCAGTTTATTGCCTTTAATTGATCAAAAAGTTATTTCTGTTCAAGTCCGTGAATCACGTTTACGCTGGCCTATTCCCGAAGATATTGAAAAACTTAAGGGACAAAAATTACTAAAACTCACCCGACGTTCTAAATATATTCTGGCGGAGTTTGAACACGACACTATGCTATGGCATTTAGGCATGTCTGGCAGCTTTCGTTTGTGTGATGCCAACACGGAATTGCGTAAGCATGACCATTTGATTATTCAGTTTGAAGATGCAGAACTGCGTTATCACGATCCGCGTCGTTTCGGCTGTATTTTATGGTTAGATGCACAGTCTCAAAGCAAGCTGATTGATACTTTAGGTCCAGAACCTTTAAGTGATGCCTTCAATGCGGAATATTTAGCGGAAAAGTTTCAGAAGAAAAATGTCGGTGCCAAAGTGGCAATTATGGACAATCATATTGTGGTCGGCGTTGGGAATATTTATGCGACTGAAAGCCTGTTCAATTTGAGCATTCACCCTGCTCAGCCTGCATCCAGCTTAACCCGTCTTGAAATTGAAAAACTGGTCATCGAAGTTAAGCGAATTTTAAAACAAGCCATTGATTTAGGCGGCTCTACCCTACGGGACTATACCAATGCAATGGGCGAAAATGGTTATTTCCAGCAAACCTTGTTGGCTTACGGTCGTGCTGGTGAAATGTGCGTAAACTGTGAAACCACTCTGGAAAATTTAAAGCTTGGACAACGCGCCAGTGTATTTTGTCCGCAGTGTCAGCCTTTAAAAAAAGTTAAAATAGCGCCCAAGACTCCCTCTAAAGTGAATAAAGCATGAAATCTGCCATTGTCCGTCATATTTTAGTCAAAGATAAAGAGCTGGCTGAACAGCTGAAAAAGAAAATTAAAGCCGGTGCAGATTTTGCCAAACTTGCCAAACAGCATTCGACCTGTCCGTCGGGTAAAAAAGGTGGTGAGCTTGGGGAAATTAAAAAAGGTCAGCTGGTCGGCCCAATTGATAAAGCCGTGTTTACGCTGGCGGAGCGCGAATTGCATGGCCCGATTAAGAGTCAGTTTGGCTGGCATTTGTTAGAAATTAAGTTTCGAATGGATTAAGCCTAATTTAAAATTCCTTTCCTTTTAGGGGATAAGGAATGTATTTCGTAATGAAGATGTCTGTTTTTAAATATAGATTTATTGTGTCCTAAATTCCCTCTCCTGAGCTAGAGATAAAGCACTGCTTTAGATCTAGCGCAAGTGAGGGTTAGGGAGAGGTGAAAAAATTCTAAACTCCCTCACCCTTGCGCGGCAGTGCCGCTCATCTCCCATTGGGAGAGGGTGAAAAAAACGGCACCCATCGTGCCGTTTTTATTTTAAAAAAAGGAATTAAGCTTGTGGACGTTTTTTCAACTCATCACGAATTTCGCGAAGCAATTCGATATCGGCTGGAGTTGTTGGAGTTTCCTCTACCGGTCCTTCCTGTTTACGTAAACGGTTCATGAGTTTAACCAACAAGAACACGACCCACGCCAAGATCAGGAAGTTAATTAAAATCGTTAAAAAGTTACCGTAAGTCAGTACGTTTATACCCGCCTTGGTTAAGGCATCTAAAGATTGTAAATTATCGGGGTTAGCGCCTAATACAAAGAATTTTTGCGTGAAGTCGACACCACCACCGGTAATGATTGTGATTAAAGGCATAATAATGTCTTTAACCAATGAATCAATGATTTTACTGAAAGCGCCACCAATGATGACACCAATCGCTAAATCCATCATATTGCCTTTAATGGCGAATTCTTTAAATTCTTGAACAATACTCATGTCTTTCTCCAGTTTATCTTTAAAGCTATTTCTTTATTCATTAAAATATTTTGAGAACTGTATCACATTGCAGTGCACTGATAACAGCGCATAATTCCTTGTAATTTACTCGGAATTACTTATTTTGAATATACGGAATTGCTAATTACAAACAAAAAAATGCTACCCATAAATGGGTAGCATTTCTTCATAACATCACTCTAAATGAGCAAAATTATTTTAAATCTTATTTACCACGGTTACGTTTACGTTCGCCTTCAGTCAACCAACGTTTACGAATACGGATTGATTTAGGTGTTACTTCAACTAATTCGTCATCTTCAATAAATTCAAGCGCTTGTTCAAGCGTGTATTCAATTGCAGGTACTAAAGTTAACGCTTCATCTGTACCAGATGCACGTACGTTAGTTAACTGTTTCGCTTTAGTCGGGTTCACAGCCATGTCGTCAGAACGTGAGTTAATACCTACGATCATACCTTCATAAACTTCTAACTGTGGACGTGCAAATAGACGACCGCGGTCTTGAAGTGTGAACAATGCATAGCCAAGACATACGCCTTGAACCATAGAAACCAACACACCGTTTTGACGTTTCGCAACAGTACCTTGTTTCATTGGACCGTAATGCGAGAAGCTTGATGTCATGATCCCTGTACCAGAAGTCATGGTCAAGAATTCAGAACGGAAACCGATCAAGCCACGTGAAGGAACAGTTGCTTCAATACGGATACGGCCTTTGCCGTCAACTTCCATATTGGTCATTTCGCCTTTACGGAAGCCCATTTGTTCCATTACAGAACCCTGGTGCTGTTCTTCAACGTCAAATGTTACGTTTTCATACGGTTCTTGCATCGCGCCGTCAATCTCTTTCAAGATTACTTGCGGGCGAGATACACCCATCTCGAAACCTTCACGGCGCATGTTTTCAATTAGAACTGAAAGGTGAAGTTCACCACGACCAGATACTTTGAAACGATCTGGAGAATCAGTATCTTCAACACGTAATGCTACGTTATGAATTAATTCGCGATCTAGACGTTCACGGATATTACGTGAAGTTACGAATTTACCTTCGCGACCAGCAAACGGTGAGTTGTTTACCTGGAATGTCATAGATACTGTAGGTTCATCTACAGACAATGGTGGTAAAGCTTCAACGTTTTTAGGATCACAGATTGTGTCAGAGATATGAAGTTCATCAATACCTGTAATACAAACGATGTCACCTGCATTCGCTTCTTCGATGTCTACACGGTCAAGACCGTGGTAACCCATAATTTTTAAGATACGACCGTTACGAGTCTTACCATCTTTATCAATTACAGTTACTTGTGTGTTCAATTTAACTGAACCACGTTGAATACGACCTACACCGATAACACCAACGAAGCTGTTATAGTCAAGTGAAGACACTTGCATTTGGAATGGACCGTCAACGTCAACTGCTGGTGGTTCAACGATGTCTACAATTGTTTGGAACAATGGAGTCATGTCATCAGCAAGTTCTTCAGGAGAAGGACCCGCAACACCACGAAGACCAGAAGCATAAACAATCGGGAAGTCTAACTGTTCGTCAGTACCGCCAAGGTTATCAAACAAGTCAAATACTTGGTCAATTACCCAGTCTGGACGCGCGCTTGGTTTATCAACTTTGTTGATAATTACGATTGGTTTCAAACCACGTGCGAACGCTTTTTGCGTTACGAAACGAGTTTGTGGCATTGGACCTTCTTGTGAGTCTACAAGAAGCAATACGCAGTCAACCATAGAAAGTACACGTTCAACTTCACCACCGAAGTCGGCGTGTCCCGGGGTGTCCACGATGTTAATACGGTATTCTGTGTTTGTACGAGCATCGGTCCATTTAATTGCAGTGTTTTTTGCAAGAATGGTAATACCACGTTCAGACTCGATAGCGCCCGAATCCATCACACGTTCGATCTCGCCCGCGCGATCGCCAAGAGCACCTGATTGCTGTAAAAGTTTGTCTACAAGAGTCGTTTTACCATGATCGACGTGCGCAATAATGGCAATGTTACGGAGAGTTTTAATATCTGACATGTATAATTCGATACGCTTTAAATTTGAGGGCAAATTATACAGAAAAATACAAAGTTTTAGTAGTGACAGTTTATTGACAGTTACAAGTTTTTTTGACAAATCACACTTTTTTTCATTTGTAATGTCCTGTAACTCGATTAGAATAACGACAAATTGCTGCTGTACCTGTCTTACATGTCTGATTTGAATAACTCTCCCGAGCAACAAGATCGCCTTGATTTGGTCTATGGATTAAACGATCGTCCTAAACCTTTCATCGCTTTTTTAGCTGCACTGCAACATTTACTTGCAATTATTGTCCCAATTGTCACGCCCGGTTTGCTGATTTGCTTAGCTCTCGGTGTTTCAAAAGAAGACACCAACATGATTCTTTCGATGTCATTGGTGATCTCGGGTATTGCAACCTTTCTACAATGTAAAAAAGTCGGTCCTTTTGGCGCAGGCTTGCTCATTGTTCAAGGCACCAGCTTTAACTTTATTGGTCCAATTATCGGTATTGGTTCAGCGATGGTCGCTGCGGGCACCCCGGTTGAAGCCGTGATGGCTTCTATTTTTGGTGTGGTGATTGCAGGCTCATTTATTGAAATGAGTGTTTCACGCATTTTACCATGGGTGAAAAAGCTGATTACGCCACTTGTTACCGGTATTGTTGTTCTGCTGATTGGTTTGACCTTAATTAAGGAAGGCCTGATCAGTATGGGTGGTGGCTACCAGGCGATGAGCGATAAAACTTTTGCTAACGCTGACAACCTGATCATGTCATGTACGGTACTGGCAATTATCATTGTCTTGAATCGTATCCGTATTACCTGGGTAAAAAGCTCGGCAATTTTGATTGCCTTAATTATTGGCTATACACTTGCCGGTTTCATGGGACACCTGGATTTTTCCGGCTTGAAAGATGCCCCAATTGTTCAGATTCCAACCCCAATGCATTTTGGTTTAAGCTTCTCCTGGAGCTTGTTTATTCCAATGGCATTTATTTACCTGGTGACATCACTGGAAGCGATTGGTGACATTACCGCAACTTCCAAGATTTCAAACCAACCGGTAGATGGTCCGAAATGGATGGAACGTATTAAAGGTGGTGTACTTGTAAATGGCGCCAACTCTTTCTTGGCGGGTATTTTCAACACTTTCCCAAGTTCTGTATTTGCACAAAATAACGGTGTCATTCAACTGACTGGTGTTGCCAGCCGTTATGTGGGGATCTGGATTGCAGCATTACTGGTGATTCTTGGCTTGCTTCCTGCAGTTGCAGGTGTCATTCAAGCTGTACCGCAAGCCGTTTTGGGTGGTGCTGTTATGGTGATGTTCGGTGCTGTTGCAGCTTCAGGGATTAATATCCTTTCAGGTGTGCAGCTTGACCGTCGTGCATTATTGATTATTGCAATCTCGCTTGCCCTTGGTTTAGGGGTTGCACAAGTTCCACAAATTCTGGAACATCTTCCTGAATTATTCCGTAACATCTTCAGTTCTGGTGTTGCGACAGGTGGTATTGCAGCATTGTTATTAAATATTATTCTTCCTGAATCGAAGAAATAATTTCATTTCAGCATCAACTCTGCCCAGCACTGTCTGGGCAGAGTTTTTCAATGGCGAGATAAAAAATGGATCCAAGAAGTGAAGTTGTCATTCGACAGCATGAATATCTTTCTGGACGTGTATTGCTGGTTAATGCACCAACGGATGACTTACTTTCCAATTTAGAAAAAGACATCACTCCATGTTTATGGACATGGAATAATAATGAATTTCAATATTTTCAGTCACAACAAGCCAATGTGCATTTTGGTGTTGACCTTCCTGAAGGCAGTTTTGATCAAGCGATCATTTTTGTACCCAAGTCAAAAGAATTATTAAATTACCTTCTGCATAATGTCGTCAGCCGTTTAGGTCTAGGCGCTTCTATCTTCCTGGTCGGTGAAAAGAAAGCCGGCGTTGAGCGTGCAGCCAAGCAATTACAGCCTTATGGTAAAGCACTAAAACTCGACAGCGCACGCCATTGTCAAATGTGGCAAGTCACTATTGACTCTACAGTGACTGCGAAAACCTTGGCAGATTGGGCACAGCAATATACAGTAGCGACGCCAAATGGCGATTTAACCATCTGCGCCCTTCCGGGTGTATTTAGCCAAAACCGTTTAGACGTGGGCACAGCTGTACTCTTGCCTTTTTTATCGCAAGTAACTTCAGGTAAAATTGCCGACTTTGGTTGTGGTGCAGGTGTAATCAGTGCTTATTTAGCCAAACTGAATCCGAAAAATCGAATTTTTGCGATGGATGTTGATGCATTTGCTTTGGCTTCTACCCGAATGACCTTTGAAAAAAATGGTCTTTCACCAGAGCAACTTGAAATTACTGCAGTGACCGGAATTGAAGATGCGCCGCTATTCTTGCATGCCATCGTCAGCAATCCTCCTTTCCATCAGGGCATCCAGACCGATTACAACGCCAGTGAAAGTTTATGTAAAATGTCACGTCGTCATTTAAAATCGGGCGGCGAATTATGGATTGTGGCAAACCGCTTTTTGAATTATCCATTATTAATTGAACAGAATTTTGGTCAATGCACGACTAAAGCAGATCAACAAGGCTTTAAAGTGCTGTTCGCCAAGACTCAAAAAAATGTTAAGGAACAATGATGAGCGAAACTGATCAACCACACCTACAGCGTAAGCTTGGTGCTCGCCATCTCAACATGATCGCCATTGGTGGTTCCATCGGTACAGGTTTATTCCTGGCTTCTGGTGCAACCATTGCCAATGCAGGTCCCGGTGGTGCATTACTGGCTTATGCCCTGATTGGTTTAATGATTTATTTCTTAATGACCAGTTTGGGCGAACTGGCCACGCATAACCCCACTTCAGGTGCATTTTTCACCTATGGGACTAAATATGTGGAAGGTGGCTTTGGTTTCGCTTTAGGCTGGAACTATTGGTATAACTGGGCCATTACCGTTGCTTTTGAACTGGTTGCGGTACAGTTCATTATGAAATTTTGGTTCCCTGATATTCCAGGTTTCTACTGGAGTGCCATTTTCCTTGCCATTATTTTTGCTATTAATGCATTAACGGTTAAAGGCTTTGGTGAAACTGAATTTTTATTCTCTCTGGTCAAAGTGATTGCAATTATTGTCTTTATCATTATTGGTATAGCCATGATTGCGAAAATCATGCTGACACCCAATATGATGACCTTCTCCAACTGGACCAAAGGTGATGCACCTTTTGTGGGCGGCTTACAAGCGATGATTGGTGTGGCGATGATTGCCGGTTTCTCGTTTCAGGGAACCGAGATGGTCGGAGTTGCCGCGGGTGAATCTAAAGATCCGAAAAAGACCATCCCTGTTGCCATTAAACAAATTTTCTGGCGTATTTTATTGTTCTATGTCGTGTGTATTTTTATCATCGGTACATTAGTTGCCTATGATGATCCTCGTCTTTTACAAGCGGCTGCAAGCGACAACATTACTCTTTCGCCCTTTACATTACTGTATGAAAAAGCAGGTTTTGCTTTTGCTGCCGGTTTGATGAATGCGGTGATTTTGACTGCAATATTGTCTGCAGGTAATTCTGGCATGTATTCATCTACCCGTATGCTTTTCGATATGGCACGTCAAGGACGCGCACCCAAATGGTTTGCTAAGCTTGACCCTCGTGGCGTACCGATGAATGCGCTTTATGCCACCACTGCAATTGCTGCGCTGTGTTTCTTAACCACATTTATTGGCGAACAAGAAGTATTTAACTGGCTGCTGAATATGTCAGGAATGTGTGGTTTTATTGTCTGGTTAGGCATTGCCATTTCACATTATCGTTTCCGTAAAGGCTATTTAGCACAAGGCTATAAACTCGAAGATTTAGCTTATACAGCCAAGTTCTTCCCGTTCGCACCATGGTTTGCCTTCATTCTCTGCTCGATCATTATTCTAGGTCAGAACTATGAAGCAGTGATTGGTGGGAAAATTGACTGGTTAGGTTTACTTTCAACTTATATCAGTATTCCGCTATTTCTTGCGATCTGGCTAGGTTATAAATGGAAACATAAAACCAAGCTGATTCCATATAAAGAAATGGATGTTCAACCTGTAAATGTAGAACGTGATTAATTTCCTACTTCAATAAAAAAACAGCCTTCTGGCTGTTTTTTTATTTCTATATTTTTATTTCTATAATAGTGAGTCATTTGCCAAAAATTGTTTTAACGCAAAACTGACTTCATTTTTATGGGTGGTACACAAACCATGCGGTGCCCCTTTAATTTGCTCTTCTACACCCTGTTTTAAAAGCTTTAGTGCCTGCTGACTACAAACTTCTGGGGGTACAATGTCATCTGCAGTTCCATAAAGCACCAAAGTCGGCACATTGACCTGTTTTAAATCTTCGCGTAAATCGGTTTCTGAAAAAGCCTCAATACTATCGTAATGTGCTTTGATTGAACCTTGCATCGCGATACGCCAGAAATTTTGCATCACACCTTCAGAGGTTTTATTGAGCAATTTGTCGTAACCATAAAATTTCTTGGCAAAATCCAGATAAAAATCAGCTCTGTTATCCAATAAATTTGCACGCATTTCATCAAAGACTTCCGGATCAACACCGTCTGGATAGTCATCTTGTTTAATCATTAACGGCGTCACAGCAGCAATCAAGGCAAGTTTAGTGACCTTCTGCTGTCCATATTTTGCAGTATAGCGTGTGACTACTGCGCCCCCCGTAGAATGCCCGACTAAAGCAAAATAATCCAAATTTAAATGTTCAACCAATTGATGTAAATCTTCTGCATATTGATCAATAGTATGTCCAGCCCACGGCTGACTTGACCTTCCATGACCACGCCGGTCAAATGCAATGACTCGATAGCCATGCTCAGCTAAAAATAACATCTGGTCTTCAAAAGCATCACTCGATAAAGGCCATCCATGTAAAAAGACAACTACAGCACCTTCTCCCCAATCTTTATAATAAATTGAGGTACCATCTTTAGTCGTTAACATCTGGCTCATTGTTTTACCCTCTTTTTATTGTATAGGGGTATTTATTAGAACAAGATAAAAATAAAACAGTGTATTAAACAAGTTATGCTTATGTAGCAGATATAAAAAAAGCAGCCCTAAGGCTGCTTTTTTAAATCAGTTCAATAACAGATTATTGAGCTGCTGGAGCTTGTTCTTGAGTAGGTTCTGCAACAACTGTACGGCTACCAGAAATAGTCGCGAATACACGACGGTTCATAGCACGGCCTTCTTTAGTGTTGTTGTCAGCAATCGGTTGATCCCAAGCGAAACCTTGAGTAGCCAAACGAGCTGGATCTACATTGTATTCATTTACAAGTGAAGATTTAACAGAGTTAGCACGAGCCAATGATAAACGTTCGTTCAATGCACGTGGACCAGTGTTATCTGTATGGCCTTCGATGCGAGCAGTAGCGTTTGGATATTCAACTAACTTCTCAGCAACTTTAGCAATTTCTGGTTTGTATTGATCTTTGATGTTTGATTTGTTTGTATCAAAGAACACACGAAGTTCCATGTTAAGGTCTTCAGTCAACTCTTGTGGAGCTGGTTGAACTGGAGCTACAGGTTCAACTGGTGCAACCTCAACTACAGGAGCAGCTGGTTTCAAGTGACCACCAAGAACAACATTAAGACCAGCTAAAGCTGTGTAGTTCCAGAATTGTTCATCGAAGTTATAAGTACCACGACCTTCAGCACGTAAAGATAAAGCATCATTTAAACGATAGAATGCACCGATACCCGCATTTGCTAAAGTACCTTCTTCCGTGTTACCGCGATCACGAGTAGCGCCTTCGCGACCTACGCCATCAAATTTGTATTTGTAGTGACCTGCACCCGCTAATACATATGGTTTGAATTTGCTGTCGTAATCTTTAGTAATCAAGTCAGAGGTAACATAGAAGTTACCATTGATTTGAGTTTGTTTGTATTCAGCACCAGACTCTACTTGACTAAGTGCTTGTTTTGTAGAACCTGCTGGTACTTCAATCGCGTTAAGTGATTTGTTAACATCACCCTTAACTTGATTATATTCAGCTTCAAAACCTAACCATGGAGTTAATTCAAGACCAAGTGCAGCACCAACGAACAAGTCGTCTTGCATTTCGCCTTGACCAAGTTTAGAAGATAACAACTGAGATTGACCATTGTTGTGTTTAGTATCTTGCCAAGTATAACCTAGCATTAATGGTGTAATAGTTACGCCAGCGTTAGCAGCAGCCAAAGGTGCAGCAACGAGCATTGCTAATGCAATACGACTCATTTTCATGAAATTATCCTCCAGAGATAACAATTGTTTTCAAGTTCAAGCTCAAGCCTAAATTTGGGCTATTCTGAGATGGGCTTTCTAATACCCCAGTTTTATTTTTAAGCCATTCACTTTGAATCATACAAACACTTTATTTCTTTTCCAAGTGCTTGATAATTTTAATCAAGTAAATTATTGACAAAATTACTTACAATTTCCGTTGTAATTCGGTAATTTTTTACTCAATTTATTCTTGTGAATAGCTTATTGTCACTTGCCAATTATTTTAACAGCTTTCTTAAAAGTTGAGTAATAAATCTTACTCGCAAAAAAAACTATTAAAAACAAAACATTAATAACACAAACAACTAAAAAAAAACATATTATAAGGTTAATTTAATGATTTCTATACAAAAGAAGGGTTTTACCCTCGTTGAACTCATCGTTACGCTCGCTGTTTTAGCGATTATGACTAGCATAGCCTTGCCTTATTTTCATGAAACAATGGCTAAACAAGAAATCAAAAATATTACTCATAAACTTATTTCAAGTATTCAGTTGGCGAAATCGCATGCCGCTATACACCACACCAATGTCGTTATTTGTCCTAGCCAAAATAAAGTCAATTGCCAAGCGAGCTATTGGAATTCAGGTTTTATTGTCTTTTTAGATGTCAATAAAAACAGACAAGTGGACACTGAGGAAAAAATTATCGATACAGAATCAACTGAGCTGAAATATGGAAATTTGGATTGGAGAGGTACTTTAAGTATTCCAAGCTTAACTTTTCAGGCCTCAAATGGACTTCCGAATGGATCAAATGGCAGTTTTTATTATTGTTCTACTTATCAACAAACTCACTATAAAATTTTATTGAGCCGTATGGGACATACCCGTATTGAAAATCCGCTTACTTGCTAAAAACTTGTCAGTCTAAAGCTGTAGGACAAACAGTCTTTATTCCTGCTCATTTTTCAATATACTGCTTATGTTTGGAAAACAATCCACTAAAAAGTAAATCTCGGAGAGACAAAAAATGACAGACATCGTAATTGTAAATGGTGCGCGTACGGCTATGGGCGGTTTTCAAGGTAGCTTAGCGGGTGTAACAGCACCTGAACTTGGTGCAGCTTCAATCAAAGAAGCCATTGCTCGTGCAGGATTACAACCAGCTGATGTCGAAGAAGTCATTATGGGCTGCGTGCTGCCTGCCGGTTTAAAACAAGGCCCTGCGCGTCAAGCAATGCGTCAAGCCGGACTGCCTGATTCAACAGGTGCAGTTACCATCAACAAACTGTGTGGTTCAGGTATGAAAGCCGTCATGCAAGCTGCCGATATGATTAAAGCAGGCTCTGCTGAAATTGTGCTTGCAGGCGGTATGGAATCAATGAGCAATGCACCTTATGTATTGACCAAAGCACGTGCAGGTTACCGCATGGGGCATGGTGATGTGAAAGATCACATGTTCCTCGATGGTCTTGAAGATGCTGAAACAGGCCGTTTGATGGGTTCTTTTGCTCAGGATATGGCGAATACCCGTGGCTATACCCGTGAACAAATGGATGACTTTGCCATTCGCTCCTTGGAACGTGCTCAAACTGCAGTCAATGAAGGCTACTTCGCTGATGAAATTGTTGCTGTGACGATTTCTACACGTAAAGGTAATGTAGTGGTCGATAAAGATGAGCAGCCATTTAATGCCAACATTGCAAAAATCCCTACACTTCGTCCTGCTTTTGCTAAAGACGGTACCATTACTGCAGCTAATGCCAGCTCAATTTCAGATGGTGCTTCTGCCCTTGTACTTACTTCAGCAGACAATGCCTCTGCAAAAGGTTTAAAACCTTTGGCAAAAATTGTCGCGTATGCATCAAATTCACAGCACCCTTCTGAATTTACCATTGCACCGGTTGGTGCAATTCAAAAAGTACTCGACAAAAGTGGTTGGGATGCTTCTGATGTTGACCTTTGGGAAATCAATGAAGCATTTGCCATGGTGACCATGTGCCCTATGGATGATTTCAAGCTTGATCCAGCAAAAGTTAACATTCATGGTGGTGCATGTGCACTTGGCCATCCAGTAGGTTCAACCGGTTCACGTATTATTTTAACCTTGATTCATGCCCTTAAACGTACTGGCGGTAAAAAAGGGATTGCTGCACTGTGTATCGGTGGTGGTGAAGCAACTGCTGTGGCGATTGAGCTTCTATAACAAGTCTCCCTTTCTAAAGGTGAGCAGCATTGCTATGTAAGAGAGGGAGTTATTACTTTCCTATCCCTCTCTCTAACTCTCTCCCATAGGGAGAGAGGACATAAAATCCCTCTTTTGAGGGATTTTTTACGCTTACACTTTTTTATATTTTCATCATCAAAATTTAAGCTTCAGCCTGCTAGATTAGAACCATCAAAACAACAACAAAGGCCTATCATGCAACTTAACCATTATCTGAATTTCCAAGGCGAAACTGAAGCTGCCTTTAACTTTTACAAGTCAGTTTTTGGAGGCGAGTTTTCAAATCTTACCCGTTATGGTGAAATGCCGCCTGAAGAAGGTGTAACTCTTTCTGAGGCAGACAAGAATCTTATTCTGCATGTATCATTGCCAATTGATGCCTTTACAGAATTGATGGGATCTGACACCAATGATCAGTTCTGTGCACAAACCAATACCGTTTTCACCAAAGGTAATAATCACTATATTTCAATTAATCTGAATGCCCATGAGCAAGCAGAAGCCAAACGCCTGTTTGATGCTTTATCTGTGAATGGTCAAATTGACATGGCTTTAGAGAAGACATTCTGGGGTGCGCTGTATGGGGCTTTTACTGATCAGTTTGGCATTAAATGGATGGTGAATTGTCAACTAGAAGCAATGTGATATTAAATTGCTCTAAATCCCCCACATAAAAAGCCGGAATTAATCCGGCTTTTTATCACAGCAACTTAATTGAATTAAGCACCTGTTTGATAACGTGCCTGCGCAACAGCAGTCGATGCTTGGTACGGATTTTTAAAATCATTTAAACCCGCAGCAGCTTCCTCAATATCTTTACCTTCTTTAATCACGAAAGTATCGAAGCCTGAACGTTTTAAATAGTTCAGTACATCTTTAAAGATATCGCCAATCGCTCGAAGCTCACCCTGATAACCTTGGCGGCGTAAAAGCGCTGCAAATGAATAGCCACGGCCATCGTTAAAGCCTGCAAACTCGATAAAGATTGCATCAAGCTGATCCAGCGGAAATTCATTCACTTCAGGAGACGCATCTACAGTGATGTAAAGCGCTTTTTTACCTGAAACATTGGCAATTTGATCTAACTGTTCAACCGTTAAAACCACGTCACCTTGTGGTAATACGCCATCTTCACCCATCAATTGATAGGTATTGTCCGTAATCGTGCCATCTTTAGAGAGCACTTGTAGTGCGGTATTAAGCATATGCACGCTCCTTGAATGGTTGAATGCCAACACGACGGTAGGTTTCGATAAATTCTTCACCGTCAGCACGCAAATCAAGATAAGTATTCAGGATTTCTTCGATCACATCCGGTACACGGTCTGCTGCAAATGATGGCCCTAAGATGTCACCGATTGAAGCATCATGATCGGCATTACCACCAAGCGTGATTTGGTAGAATTCAGCGCCTTTTTTATCGACACCTAAAATACCAATATTACCGACATGGTGATGACCGCAGGCATTCATACAACCTGATATGTTCAAGTCGATGTGACCGAGGTTATATACGGTATCCAGGTCATCAAAACGGCGAGAGATAGCTTCAGAAATTGGAATCGATTTCGCATTTGCGAGCGAGCAGAAATCACCGCCTGGGCAGCAAATGATGTCGGTCAAGAAACCAATATGTGCACGTGCCAGGTTGTTCTTTTCAAGAATGGTCCACAATTCGAACAGGTCTTTTTGCGGCACATCAACCAATGAAATATTCTGTTCGTGTGTGGTACGAAGTTCACCAAAGGTATATTTGTCTGCAAGATCTGCAATCAAATTCATTTCTTCAACAGTCATATCACCTGGAGCAATACCGGCACGTTTCAGTGAAATCGTCACAATACGATAACCTTTCACTTTATGTGCATTGGTGTTGATGTTGAACCATTGCTTGAATTTAGGATGTGCAGCAAACTGTTCAGAGAAATCTTCATCTGCATAATCTTGATAATTAAATGGCGTGAATTCTTCATCCAGTTTTTTCAAGATTTCAGGCTGAATTTTCAAAGTCTGAATAGTATGGGCAAATTCAGCTTCAACTTTTTCAGCAAATACTGCAGGCGTTAAAGCTTTCACCAAAATTTTGATACGTGCTTTATATTTGTTGTCACGGCGTCCGTGCAAGTTGTACACACGTAAAACTGCTTCTAAATAAGCAATTAAATCTTCACGTGGCAAGAACTCACGAATAAAACTGCCAATCACTGGAGTACGGCCCAAGCCGCCACCGACTTTAATTTTATAGCCGATCTCGCCTGCTTCATTTTTCACGATATACACACCGATATCATGGAATGAAACTGCTGCACGGTCTGTTTCAGCCAGAGCAGATACCGCAATTTTAAATTTACGCGGCAGGAAAGCAAATTCCGGGTGGAAGGTTGACCATTGACGAATCAATTCACAGGTTGGACGCGGGTCAGCAATTTCACCAGCAACCACACCTGCATACTGGTCAGTTGTAGTATTACGAATACAGTTACCCGATGTTTGAATGGCATGCATTTGTACAGTTGCAAGCTCTGCCAACATGTCAGGCACATTTTCTAGTGCAGGCCAGTTAAACTGAATATTTTGACGTGTTGATACATGTGCATAACCACGGTCATATTCTTTAGCCAAATCCGAAATTTTACGAAGCTGGTTCGAGTTCATCAGACCATAAGGCACAGCAATACGTAACATTGGCGCATAGCGTTGCACGTATAAACCGTTTTGGAGACGTAGCGGACGGTATTCATCTTCCGTCAATTTACCCGCTAAATAACGTTCCGTTTGGTCACGGAACTGTGCAACACGTTCATTGATCAGTTGCTGATCGAAATCAGTATATAAATACATGGCGTACAGCTAGTAGGTTCATTATAACGGCTGACAGCATAACGAGATTTAAACTATCAACAAAATGCGTTTTTTACATATTTAATAGCGGTTTTATTGATAAGCATGTCTGGATTTCACTGATATAGCCAGTTACAGCCAAATCCTGCTGCTTTTAATTAGATTTGATGTTGTTTTCACTTGTTTATCATTATTTTTCATATAAAGAATAAATCTGAAAACTTCCACGATTAAAGAGATCTATTTTTAGATGAAAAAATTAAATTTTAAAAATGATTAAATTGACTCAATAAAAAAGCCTGACGAATCAGGCTTTTTTAATTTTAATGATTATTTCTTTTGATCAGGTAAAGCATAGGCTACTAAATAGTCACCCATTTTAGTACCAAATGAACCATGACCACCGGCCATAATCACAATGTATTGTTTACCGTTAATTTCATAGGTCATTGGAGTCGCCTGTCCACCTGCTGGTAAACGGCCTTCCCACAATTGGTCACCATTGGTCACATTGAAGGCACGGATATAGTTATCCTGAGTACCAGCAACGAACATCACGTTACCTGCTGTAGAAATTGAACCACCTAAACCAGGAACACCAATTTTAAGTGCTGGCAACTGGAACAGGTTCGGTAAGCTGTCGCGGATTGTACCGATACGTTTTTTCCAAACCACGTCATGTGTATTTAGATCAACACCCGCTACAAAGCCCCACGCTGGCTGTTTACAAGGTAAGCCAAGTGGTGACAGGAACGCTTTAATTTCTACACCATAAGGCACGCCGTACATCGGCTGAACACCAGCCTCAGTACCTGCACCTTTAGCCGTTTGTTTACGGTTCGGGTCTGCAGGAATCAGTTTGGTTACAAATGGCAAGCCAATTGGATTCATCAAGGCAACTTGACGGTCCTGGTTGACAGACATGCCGCCCCATTCAAACACACCCAAGTTACCCGGGAACACCAAAGTACCGTTTTCAGAAGGCGGTGTATAAATGCCATCATAGTTCAATGATTTGAAGTAAACACGGCACATCAACTGGTCAAACATGGTTGCGCCCCACATTTGTTTATCCGTCAATTTATCTTGTGGTGCAAGATCAAAATCGGAGAACGGTTGAGTTGCTGAATAACGCTCACCTTTGGTTTGTGGACCACGTTTTACAGTTTGTGGCACAGCACGTTCTTCAATCGGAACGATTGCTTCACCAGTACGACGGTCTAAAACAAAGGCATTACCTGTTTTGGTCAACACATAAATTGCAGGAACAATATTGCCTGATTTGTCTTTAATGTCAGCCAAAGAAGGTTGTGATGGTACGTCCATATCCCACAAATCGTGATGTGTGGTTTGGAAGTTCCAGATCAACTTACCTGTTGAGGCGTTGATCGCAAGCATTGAGTTTGCATAACGCTCATCAAGCTCGGTACGGTTACCACCCCAGATGTCCGGAGTACCCACACCGGTTGGCACATAAACGATGTCTAATTTTTCATCGTAAGCCAAAGGTGCCCAGGCATTCGGTGAGTTTTGAACATATTTTTGACCAGGAGCCGGGATAAGATTTGGATCTTCTGCGCCGGTATCAAATACCCAAAGAAGTTCACCGGTATTTACGTCATAACCACGAATTACGCCAGAAGGTTCTTCTGTTGAGTAGTTATCAGTGGTTGAACCGCCAATGATGATAGTCGTACCAGTAATAACTGGAGGTGAAGTCGGTACATAACCGCCTGGATATGGGAATGGCATGTCTTTTTGAAGATCAACTTCACCATTTTTACCAAAGTCGGTACAACGTTGACCATTGTCTGCATTGATTGCCACAAGACGGCCATCATTCACAGGAAGAATGACTTTACGTGGACAAAGTGCAGAGCTTGATTTTTTGCTTTCTAAACTTTTTGCAAATTGAACAGTGTTGCTTGCATCAAAATAAGATACACCACGACAGGTTAAATGCTGGAAGGTGTTATCCGCTTTTAACTTCGGATCGAAGCTCCATTTTTCCTTACCCGTAGCAGGATCAAGCGCAATCAGACGTTGATGTGTGGTACACATAAACATGTTGTTGCCAATTTTAATTGGAGTCACCTGATTGGTGGTTTCGCCCGAGTCATTCTCAGTTTTCATTTCGCCGGTACGGAAGGTCCAAGCAACTTCTAAATCTTTAACGTTGTCGCTGTTAATTTGATTTAGAGGAGAATAACGCACACCCGCCTGAGTACGACCATAAGCTGGCCAATCTTCAGGTGCTACACCAGTAGTGGCTTGCGCTTGTTTAGGCTGTTCAGTTTTAATTTCACCATGAATTTCTTGCGGATCATTAAAAATTGAATAGATCATCACAACAATGGCAATGATCAAAGTACCAGACAATGCAATCTTACCTGTTTTAGCATCACTGATCCCGCGAGAAACCGCAGGAATCAACAACCACAAACCCAGTAAGCCCAAGATATCGAAACGTGGTGCAAGTGCCCAGAAGTCAGTACCTGCTTCCCAAACACCCCAAATGACCGTACCCAGCATTAATGCGGCATAGACCAAAAATGCTTTCGAATTCGATTTCTTAAGAAGAACCGCTGTTACCAATAATAATAAACCGGCAACGATGTAATAAATTGACCCGCCTAGCACAACTAGCCAGATACCGCCTATCAGCAGGATTAACGCAAATATCGCCAAAATAATGACGCTAAATGTACGCATTCCTGTTCCTGTAGATGGATTACTCATATTAACCACCTTAATCTTTGATTTTTAGTATGGTTAATCAAAAAGATTCTTCATAACCCTTTTGATTAACCGTATGTACATCAGTTACAAAAACAAGCCTTTTTAAAAAAAATTAGAGGTAATCACAGTTGGTGATGACCTCTCAATTTTTTAAGACGCTGTATGAACCTTAGAATGCAGTTTGGAACTTGATTCCGCCAACCCACGCATTTTCGCCGTTCTTATACGCGCCGACATGACGAATATATTGAACGTTTGGACGGATCGTTAACCAGTTGGTTGCATGTAAACCGTAGTAAATTTCTGCATCAATTTCTTCACTACGTTGATCATTCAGATCATCGTTCATGTTGATACGTGCAACACCGACTGCAATTTCGTCTTTAGGACGAGAATCCATCGCGCCTTTATAAACAAGACCCATGTTTTGCATATCGCTCACATTGTTGGTTTCAGAATCATGAACCGTTAAATTCACAAAACCGGTTAAACCACGAGAAGCGTCACCTTTATGGGCAATCAATTGTTGCTTCGCAACAACCCAACCGCCTTGATGATGATCTTTTTGATCCTTATTACTAATTACATCTGCATCAGCAGTGCTGTAGTAATAACCGGCACGGTATTCACCTGGAAGTTTTTCAGTACCGATTTTCGGTGTCCAAACCACTTCTGCAGGAATGATCGCGCCTTTTGAACCATCTGTGCTTAAGTTAAAGCCTTTACCGCGTTTTAAATTCTCAGGGTTGTATTCATATACGCCGACTTGAGCATAAACTTCTGGAGTGACGTTATATTTCACACGTGCAGCCCATTGGCTTACAGGCCAGTTGTACCATTGATCGCCCACCCAGTTACCGACTTGCGAACCACAAAGCGCCAGGTTCTGGAAATCACAGTCAAAGCTATTGAAGTCTTCACCTTCACCAAAACGACCGACTTTGACATCTAATTTCTGCTCCAAGAATTTTTTCTTGATCCAGAAATCAGTTAAACGCCAAGTCTGACCACGGCCCCACACTTCTTGTGCAGAACTTAAATGACCATTTCCCACACCAGTAGATTGACCATTTAAAGCATCAGAAGTATTTGAAAGATTACGGCCATTTCGTTCAGTTACGGTAATTTGAGCTTCAGTATCTTTCCAGCCAGCAATCTTTTCTAAGTCTAAGTGCGCACCAATTGCAAATTGGTCTGCGTATTCAGTTCCGTGACTTGAGGCATATTTTGCATCGAGCAAAGTGGCCATTTCACCGGTATAACCGAAGCTAAAATCATAGCCTTGATTTTGCAATGCAGTACGCTGGCCATTCCAGTCACCGAGCATCCACGGGCTTTCTGCATCAAATGCATCATTTGCATGTGCTGCAGAAACACTAGATAAAAAGGCAGTTAATGCAACAGAAACTGCCTGAGCTTTAGGAGAAAAGTGCATATAAGAAACCATGATATATTTATATGTATTTTGTATATATTACGCCTATTTTTTGTGAAATTGGTCAATTTTTTCTTCACAATCTTTTATCCCGTCAATTAAATATTTTTAACCACTTGATAAAAAAGAAGAAAAAATGATCACCACTTTCCTTCTCCAAGTCGCTGTCCAGCGAAGTTATAGACATTTTTTGACCGGGAAAACTTAATTGGACAGCTTAACTGTTGCTCTGTCTGTTCTGAATTTGTATCTAAAGGCACCTCGACTGTCCATTGTCGTTGCTGCGCAAGTTCCGAATCAAGCGCCTCATCCAAATGCATGACCGGTTCAACGCAAACGTCGTGCGCTGCAAAAATTGCCTGCCATTCAGCAAAAGCTTTAGATCTTATTTTGTCCTGAATGGTCTGCTTAACCAGTTGCCGGTCTGCCTCATCGAAAGAAGCGCTTTTTTCTAGAAGTACCGGAAGTTCCAAAATCGCGGCCAAGCCAGACATAAACTGAGGCTCTAAACTCCCGACAGATAAGTAGCGGCCATCTTGGGTCTGGTAATAATCATAAAAAGTTCCGCCATTCAAATGCCCTTTTTCAGCATATTGTTGAGTTTTCCCGGCCAGTGATGCTGCTGCGGCCATATTATTCATGGTCACCACACAGTCGGTCATTGAAATATCAATATATTGACCCTGCCCGCTGCGTTGCCGTTCAATCACCGCAGATAAAATTCCAATCACTGCATGAAAAGAGCCTCCGGCAACATCTGCAATTTGAATCCCCATTGGTGGTGGACCACTGTCTTGTCGACCGCTATGTCCTGCAATTCCAGAAAGTGCCAGATAATTGATGTCATGACCGGCTTTATCTTTATAAAGTCCGGTTTGCCCATAACCGGTAATGGAACAATAAATCAATCGCGGATTAATTTTGGCCAGGGTTGCATAGTCCAAACCCAGCCTTTGCATGACTCCAGGTCTAAACTGCTCAATCACAATGTCGAATTCAGAAATTTTCTGCTTAATAGTGGCAATATTTTCAGGATCTTTTAAATCCAGGGCGATAGACTGCTTATTGCGGTTCAAATAGCTGTGCGCGGTCGCTTGTCCATTGGCATACGGCGGGAGTAAACGGATTAAATCCGGACGTGTTGGCGATTCCACATGAATGACTTCCGCGCCCATGTCAGCCAAATATAAGGTGGCGAATGGTCCAGGCAAAAGCGTGGAAAAATCGAGAACTCTTAATCCTTTTAAAGCACCGTCCATATTCTTTTTACTCACTTTATGTTGATTTTTCACCCATCTTAGAAATATAAATGCAATGAAACAATGTCATGTTCAGCCATTTACCTTGATCATTTCGGCAATTTAAGATGTAAATAAGGTAAAACATCTATTGTAAATTGCCACCCAAACACTTTTTAGCGTCATTTAGGTCAACAGCAAGTGAATACAAAAGAGACTGAAGGATTTAACATGAGCCGCGATACGATTAGTATCCATTTCGTGAATGCGGCTCTAACAGGCGTGAAGCGTCTAGGAATGGACGTCGAAACTCTATTGTCGCATGTCGGCATAGAGGCAGAATTACTACGCCAGCCTAAAGCGCGTATCTCTCCAGAACAATACACACGCTTTATTAAAATGTTGTGGATGGTGACCCAGGACGAACATGTCGGCTTCGATGTTCAACCGCGGCGTTTGGGCACTTTCGCCATTATGTGTCAGTTGATTATTCACGCGAAAACTCTAGGCGATGCTTTGGAGCTTTCATCACAGTTTTATAAACTGTTTGGTGATGAATGGTCAGTAACCCTGGAACGTGACAAACATGAAGCGCGTCTTGTTCCGCTCATTCCAAAAAGTATGGATCCTGATCATTTCATTACTGAAAGTATGCTGATGATTTGGCACGGTTTGGCATCTTGGCTGATTGAACGCCGCATTCCATTGGAGCGCGTACATTTTGGCTATCCACGCCCTGCCCATGCCGATGAATACGATGCACTGTTCTTCGCACCGGTGATGCAGTTTGATGCACCACGTACCGAAATTACCTTTGCAGCCGATTATCTGGATTTACCGCTTCGTCAAACTGAAGAAAATCTGGAAGAATTCTTAAAAGCTGCACCGGCTCAATTGCTGGTCAAATTCAAAAACACCAACTCTTTAACCTCACGTATTCGTGAAGTCCTCAAGAGCCAGATTGGTGAAGAAATGCCAACCTTAAATGATGTGGCCTCTATGCTGTACTTGTCTCCGCAGACTTTACGTCGTCGTTTGGCTGCTGAAGGTAAAAGCTATCAAGGGGTTAAAGATGCATTACGCCGTGATGCTGCGATTCATCTTTTACTCAACCCGGGCTTAACCCTAGAAGATGTAGCACAACAAGTCGGTTTCAGTGAAACCAGTACTTTCCACCGTGCATTCAAGAAATGGACGGGAGTTACACCGGGACTATATCGCCAATTACACGGCTATCATTAATCCGTCATGCGACTCACTGTTTGTCATAAAAAACCGCCATTATGAATGGCGGTTTTTCGTCACGCGACAGATAAGTTGTCATAAAAAATCCTCAATAGTGGGCGAGGTTTTTATGACACCGATTTTTAAAAAATTAATATTTTCTAGATTTTAATCGGTTGTAATTTTCAGAAGGATTATCGAAAGAGTTAAATAATTAAAATATTTAATTGCAATTGTGGAACATGAAAAATAAAGAAAATGCTGCTCTTTAGCTTTAGAATCCAGAGCTTAAAAATTATTGTTTCAGTCGTTTTAATCATAGCTATTTTATGGGGCATACAATGGATGTTTCATGGCTTCCCAGTAGGAAGTTGAGTCTTCTATTATTTACTCCTAAAACACCGTACTATCTTTTTAAAATAATTAGAATTTTGGGGCAATAATGGATCATTTAGAACGTTTCATTACAGCATTGTACTACTCTGCAGGTGGGATCATTTTAGGTCTAGGACTAGCAATCTATTCATCTCTATATCTAAGTCTTACGGTTAGCTCAGCTAAAATTGTCATTTTTACAGTAATTTCCTGTTTCGTTATAGGCTATTTATTTCCTAATAACGTTGGCAATATTTTTAGATGGATTTGGAACTTTTTCGTTCATTAGAGGCTATATTCCCCTCCTATTTAATATAATGGCTGTTATATGAAAGACATTTGTTAGAACCCAATTAAAGATCTTGAGTCTAAAAAATCATTTATGGAAAAATGACACAGCTTGAGTCGTCTTACACTCATAATGACATCGCTTGAGTCGCACTATGATGTCATTATGGTTCGTTAAAAAACTAAGATACTGATTTGATTATCATGCTAATGACAAGCTATGTGTCGTTTGACCTAATCTTTTAGATTGATGCAATTCCTCTGCCCAGACTCGAATGTCTGGGCTTTTTTATGGCCGAAAATTGGCAAAAAAGCTCATTTGATCTGATCCGTTCTCGTCATTGCACTTCAAAAATTAATCATTACACTCGAAAAGTATAACAATTTAAAAGTCATAACAAAGGAACAGCTATGAGCGAGGCCTACATCATTGATGCCATTCGCACACCACGCGGAAAAGGAAAAAAAGACGGTTCACTGCATCAAGTGAAACCGATCACCCTACTCACTACCTTACTCAATGAACTGAAAGATCGTCACCAGCTCGACACATCTAAAGTCGATGACATTGTGCTGGGCTGTGTCACTCCGATTGCTGATCAAGGTGCTGACATTGCCAAAACCGCCGCGATTGCTGCAGGTTGGGACAATGATGTGGCAGGCGTACAGATTAACCGTTTCTGTGCCTCCGGACTGGAAGCCGTGAATATGGCGGCCATGAAAGTGCGTTCCGGTTGGGAAGATATTGTGGTGGCCGGTGGTGTCGAATCGATGTCGCGTGTGCCGATGGGTTCAGATGGTGGTCCTTGGGCACTTGACCCTGAAACCAATATGGCCTGCGACTTTGTTCCACAAGGCATTGGTGCTGACCTGATTGCGACCATTGATGGTTATAGTCGCGCAGATGTCGATACTTTTGCCGAAAACTCACAAAAGAAAGCTGCTGCAGCTCAAACAGCCGGCTATTTCAATCAATCGATTGTGCCAGTCAAAGACAAAGCTGGGGTAGTGATATTGGACAAAGATGAATTTATTAAACCGACGACTACAGCAGAAGGTTTAGCCAAACTGAATCCAAGTTTTGCCATGATGGGGCAAATGGGCTTCGATGCAATTGCCTTGCAAAAATATCCAGAAGTCGGTCAGATTAATCATGTGCACCATGCAGGAAATTCATCCGGCATTGTCGATGGTGCAGCTGTTGTTTTAATTGCCTCAGAAAAAGCGGTTCAAGAGCAAAGCTTAAAACCGCGTGCCAAGGTTTTGGCTACTGCACTGGTCGGATCTGATCCAACCATCATGTTGACCGGTCCTGCCCCTGCAGCACGTAAGGCATTGGAAAAAGCCGGTCTTACGATTGACGATATTGACCTGTTTGAAGTCAATGAAGCCTTTGCTGCCGTGGTAATGCGCTTTATTACCGAACTGAAGGTTGACCCGGCGAAAGTCAATGTCAATGGCGGTGCAATTGCCATGGGTCATCCACTCGGTGCAACCGGTGCGATGATTTTAGGTACGCTGCTGGATGAACTGGAACGTCAAGGCAAAAAACGTGGTTTGGCTACGTTATGTGTCGGTGGCGGGATGGGCATCGCAACCATTATTGAGTTGGTATAAGGAGAATAACAATGAGCGCAATTCAATATGAAAAAAATGCGGACAATATCGTCATTTTAACCTTAGATTCTCCCAACCAATCTGCCAACACCATGAACGCAGATTTCCGTGTTGCACTGGAAGATACTGTTTCCAGACTACAGGCAGATGCAGAAATTTCAGGGATTATTTTCCGTTCAGCGAAAAAAACCTTTTTTGCCGGTGGTGATCTGGATGAACTGATTCAAGCAGAGCCGGAGCATGCCACAGCATTCTTCAACATGATTGAAGAGATGAAAGCCAAACTGCGTTATATCGAAACACGTGGTATTCCGGTGGTTGCTGCACTCAATGGCACAGCGCTTGGCGGTGGCTGGGAACTGGCTTTGTGTTGTCACCATCGTATTGCACTGAATGACCCGAAAGCCAAGTTTGGCTTACCTGAAGTGACTTTAGGTTTACTGCCGGGCGGTGGCGGGATCGTGCGTACTGTACGACTACTCGGTTTGCAAAATGCCTTTCCACTGTTGATGGAAGGCAAACAATTTTCTGTCGATAAAGCCAAATCTTTGGGCTTAATTCACGATATTGTGGAAACTGAACAAGAACTTTTAGACAAAGCCATTGCCTGGGTCAAAGCCCATCCAATCTCACAACAACCGTTTGATGTGAAAGGCTACAAAATTCCAGGTGGCGACCCCAAAACCCCTGCTGTTGCTCAAGTGCTTGCGATTGCACCCGCCATGCTGCGTGATAAAACCAAAGGTTGCTACCCTGCCCCTGAAGCGATTATGGCAGCAGCCGTTGAAGGTGCACAGGTCGATGTCGATACTGCACTGACCATTGAATCGCGTTATTTCACCTACCTTGCGACCGGTCAGATTTCCAAAAATATGATTGGCACGTTCTGGCATGGTCTGAACGCGATTAAATCAGGTGCCAGTCGCCCAAAAGACATTGCCAAATGGAAAGCCACTAAAGTCGGTATTTTAGGTGCAGGCATGATGGGTGTTGGGATTGCTTATGTCACTGCATCGAAAGGCATACAAGTCATGCTAAAAGATGTATCTCTCGAGGCTGCTGAAAAAGGCAAAGCCTACAGCCAAAAGCTGCTGGATAAAAAAGTTGCTCAAGGCCGTTTAAGCACTGAAAAACGCGATCAAGTTTTAGCACTGATTACTGCAACCGCTTCTGCAGAAGATTTGCAAGGCTGTGATTTGATCATTGAAGCGGTGTTTGAAAATCCGGAACTGAAAGCCAAAGTCACCCAGGAAGCTGAAAGCTATTTATCGGGTAATGGCATTTTTGCATCGAATACGTCTACCTTACCGATTACAGGACTCGCGAAAGCTTCTAAAGATGAGAGCCATTTCATTGGTCTGCATTTCTTTAGCCCAGTCGACAAAATGCAATTGGTGGAAATCATCAAGGGGGAAAACACCTCAGCTGAAACTTTGGCTAAAGCTTTTGACTTCGTACAACAAATTGATAAAACCCCAATTGTGGTGAATGACAGCCGTGGCTTCTTCACCAGTCGTGTCTTTGGAACTTTTGTGCAAGAAGGTTTACGACTGCTTGCTGAAGGGGTTCATCCTGCCCAGATTGAAATGGCGGCACTCAAAGCCGGTATGCCTGTTGGTCCACTTGCCATTCAGGATGAAGTATCCTTAACCTTGTCTGAACATGTCGCGAATGAAACGCGTCAAGCTCTGCAAGCTGAAGGCAAAGATCTGCCACGTTCGACTGCAGATGATGTGATTGAAGGCATGATTCATCAATTTAACCGTAAAGGTAAAGCTGCTGGCGCAGGTTTCTATGAATACCCGGAAGGAGGTAAAAAACATTTATGGGCGGGTTTAAGCCACTGGAAAAAAGACGTGGATATTTCCGAACAGGAAATGATTGACCGTTTGCTGTTTGTTCAGGCGTTAGATACTTTGCGCTGCTTTGAAGAAGGCGTGTTGGAGTCGGTTGTGGATGCCAATGTCGGTTCGATCTTTGGGATTGGTTTTGCGCCATGGACCGGTGGCGCAATACAGTATCTGAATCAATATGGTCTGGAAAAAGCATTGATCCGTGCCAACACACTTGAGGCCAAATATGGTGAGCGTTTTAAGGCACCCCAGTTGCTGAAAGATAAAGTGCACTCTGGCGAGAAAATTTCATAATTACATTTGTGCGATAAACCATGAACGCCCTTGCTTTTTATTGAAGATCAGGGCGTTCATGCATTAAGGGTTCTTTTTGAGCATTAAAAATACCGATCCATCTTTAATTCCTTGCCTAACACCGATATAAACTTTGATTTCATTCAAATAAAGATCCATCTCTTAGCATTAATTTTAATCCCTTATTTAAATGAATGGTTTAATCACTTATGAGTCGGCTTTCATTCTATTCTGTGTTATAAAGTTACATAGATTCCGATTTATTTTTATCCATTTTGGTATTTTCTCATGACTGACAATTCTTCTCCTGAAAAATCCCCTTGGGGTTGGAAAGCCTTGATTATTGCTTGTATTTTAGGTGCTTTTTTCATGGGGTTTTTCTATCTTGCAGTAAGCAACGAACCAGATTACATGCCGAGCCAACAGCAAAAAAATACCCAGCAGCATGCATTTAAAAATGCACCGGCAATGTCTGAAGAAGCTTTGGCAGAAGCTAAAAAGCAGAAGGAAGCGAACTCTGCAACAGTGGAAGATCATCAAATGTCGGCAGAACAACATGCTGCAATGACAGAAGCTGAAAAAGCAGCTGAACATGAGCATGGTCATTAATTCTTAAATTAATAAAAGTAAAAAAGCCACTTTGATAGTGGCTTTTTCTATCTTCGAAACTGAAGATTTAAATATCTAAGAGCGAGTGAATAACAATCGCATATCAATATGCGGAATACCGCAATCCAGATATTGCTCCCCTTCAACATTAAAACCCAAGCCTGCATAAAACTGAATGGCATGTACTTGTGAAGACAATTTTAAAAATTCGCGCTGTTGATGTTTGGCTTGCTGAATAATCTGTTGCATCAGCAATTTTCCAATGCCTGCGCCGCGATGCGATTTCAACACTGCCACACGCCCAACGCTGTTATTTTGTAATAATCGTGCTGTTGCAATCGGCTGATCTTGATCGTAAACCACGAAATGCACGGATATGGCATCTTCAGCATCCCATTCATCTTCAACCGGGATCTGCTGTTCCTGAATAAACACCTGCTCACGAATCAGTTTTGCATCATTTTGCAGTTCATCCCAACGACCTGTGCGTATGGTAAATTGGCTCATCAAAAATTATCTTCCTAAAATAAAAGCAGCATTGCGACTGCTTCATCCATTTTAAACTGATATCAAATTAGCACTTGCAGCCAATATTCTGCTGATCCCACTGGTTGTTGAGCAACAATTCAAGGGAATGCTTTTGAATACCATACATCTCTTTTAGAGCGTGAATCTGAGCCAATACTGCCTGATCGGGCTGTTGATAATCTTTACGTTTGGTCGCCAAGATCATTTTATTTTTACTGGTATGTTCCAAAGCCACAAACTCGAATACTTTGGTTTCATAGCCATAGGCTTTAAGCAATAAAGCGCGAATGGTATCGGTGAGCATTTCTGCCTGTTGACCCAAATGAATGCCAAATTGCAACATTGGTTTCAGCACTTCCGGACTTTTGAGCTGTGGACGCAATTCTTTATGGCAACACGGCGCGCACATAATCATTTGGGCGTTTAGACGAATACCGGTGTGAATGGCAAAGTCGGTCGCCACATCACAGGCATGCAAAGCGATCATCACATCCAGGTGTTCAGGTTGATAGGTGCGTACATCACCCTGGAAAAAATCCAGTTGAGCAAATTGGGACTCTTTAGCGACCTGCTGGCAAAACTCCACCATTTTCGGATTTAGCTCCACACCAGTGACAAAGGGCGTTTGACCCTGCTTTTCCAGATAATCATATAAGGCAAAAGTGAGATAACCCTTACCCGAACCAAAATCGACCACACGCAAAGCATGATCTTGCTGTGTAATTTGATCCAAAGCACCCGAGAAAATTTCTACAAATTTATTAATCTGTTTCCATTTACGTGCCATGCTGGGAATAATTTGTGCTTTCGCATCAGTAATGCCTAAAGGCTGTAAAAAATAACTGTCTTGATCGACATAGCGATGTTTGGTGCGGTCATGCCCTTGCTGATTTTCTATGTTTTGTACCTTTGCTGCAGATTTATTTTTACTCACCGTCAGCATGGCTTTTTTCTTGTTCTTTTTGAGCTGCAGCTCTTCTTCAGTGGTCAACAGATTGGCTTGTTTACATTGAGCCAATAAATCTTGAACCAGCTGGCTGGCTTCTGCTAAAGGATAGTTCTTGGTGACATCCTGAGTCTTATAACGATACAGGCAACTTAAAACAGACTGCCCTTGCAGTGAAATGACTCGCAAGGTCATTTTCTCCAGATTTTCAAGTTCGCCTTTATACTGGCTAAGAATCATTCGATCAAAACTTTGTGTTTCAATGGCTTGCTGAAAAGCATCTAAGAATTGTTGTTCCTGAATAGAAGGAGAAGCCAATTGAGACATACAGATCACTCGAGTAAATTAAGTGCTCAGTGTAAAACTTCTTACTTTAAAGGTAAAACTTCATTACTATACAAGTGTATTTTTAATTACAGAAAATAAGCGATGAGCACATCTAACTTGCAGAGCTACGATCCACATGAAGAAAAAATAAATGCGAT
Organism: Acinetobacter sp. F16; assembly: GCF_052712855.1. Taxonomy (NCBI): domain Bacteria; kingdom Pseudomonadati; phylum Pseudomonadota; class Gammaproteobacteria; order Moraxellales; family Moraxellaceae; genus Acinetobacter; species Acinetobacter sp. F16. Next base: position 18,246 of record NZ_JBRATK010000012.1, on the reverse strand, counting down.
TAGTCATGCACTTGGCGCAATTCTAGCAGCTATTGCCAGTATTTTTATGCTGGTGAAAGGCAGCTATTTACCGCTAGGACAGTTTATTGGCCTATGTGTTTATGCATTAAGCCTGATTTTACTTTTTGCCGCTTCAAGCTTATATCACTATGCCGAATCGCCACAACGTCGCGGCTGGTACAAAAAACTGGATCACACCGCAATTTATTATCTGATTGCTGGAACCTATACCCCCTTCTTGTCTATCGCACTTCCAACGGCAAAAGCGCAGTACCTGTTAATTGCACTGTGGGTCATTGCTGGCATTGGTACACTATTCAAGTTAGTTTTCATTCATCGTTTCCAGAAAATCTCACTCATTGCCTATCTGGTTATGGGATGGCTGGCATTGCTGGTAATGGATGATATGCAACGCTTTTTAAGCGATCAAGCATTAACCTATCTGATCATTGGCGGAGTTGCTTATACAATTGGTGCATTGTTTTATGCCTTAAAAAGAGTAAGATATACGCATGCTATCTGGCATGTTTTTGTATTGATTGGCGCTGGATCACATTTCTTAGCGATCTGTCTTTACGTGATATAACCCTCTACTTCTACATTTTTTAGTAACCCTAAATCCGTGGACATGAGCCGGTATTTCGTATTTTTTTAAGAAATTACGCCTTTTTTAAAAAGATTACGCTTTTAAAACTAATCTTTTTTATTTTTAGTAAGTGTAAGGTTTCTCATGGCGTCATCAAATTCTATTCCTGCTTCGGAAGAAGTAGCTACAAACTCAAAATTCCGCGTACTCACTGCGAGTCTTGTTGGTACAACAATCGAATTCTTCGATTTTTATATTTACGCAACAGCGGCAGTTCTTATTTTTCCTCATTTGTTCTTCCCTGCAAGTACAGATCCAACGACTGCGACCATTCAGTCTTTAGCAACCTTTGCTATTGCCTTTATTGCCCGTCCAATTGGTGCTGCTTTCTTCGGACATCTGGGTGACCGTATTGGTCGAAAGGCCACACTGGTTGCTGCATTGCTCACCATGGGTATTTCAACCGTGTGTATTGGCTTGCTTCCAACCTATGCACAGATTGGCATTGTTGCCCCATTATTGCTTGCACTTTGTCGTTTAGGACAAGGGCTGGGTCTTGGCGGCGAATGGAGTGGTGCGGTTCTTCTTGCCACTGAAAATGCACCTGAAGGCAAACGTGCCTGGTATGGCATGTTCCCGCAACTTGGTGCACCCATCGGCTTTATCTTGGCTACAGGTTCGTTCCTTACTCTGGGTGCATTCATGTCTGAAGCAGACTTTATGCAATGGGGCTGGCGTATTCCGTTTCTTGCAAGTTCTGTACTGGTCATTGTAGGCCTCTGGATTCGTTTAAAACTGCATGAAACACCTGCATTCCAAAAAGTTTTGGACAAGCAAAAAGAAGTTAACGTTCCATTTAAAGAAGTCATGACCAAACACTGGGGCATGCTGATTCTGGGCACGATTGCTGCCGTATGTACCTTCGTGGTGTTCTACTTGACCACAGTATTTGCATTGAACTGGGGTACGACTAAGCTCGGTTATACACGCGCTGAATTCCTTCAATTACAACTGGTTGCCACTTTGTGTTTTGCAGCATTTATTCCACTCTCTGCAGTTTTTGCCGAGAAATTTGGTCGTAAGGCAACTTCAATTGGCGTATGCATTGTTTCAGCATTGTTTGGTTTAGTGTTCGCCAACATGCTTGAATCTGGCAGTACCATTGTTGTGTTCTTATTCTTGTGTATTGGTTTAGCGATCATGGGTTTAACGTATGGTCCAATCGGTACAGTACTTTCTGAAATGTTCCCAACTTCAGTTCGTTATACAGGTTCTGCATTAACCTTTAACCTGGCAGGTATTTTAGGGGCATCTTTTGCACCCTTAATTGCAACAAAGCTTGCAACTACATATGGCTTATATGCTGTGGGTTATTACTTAACCGCTGCATCTATCCTGTCACTTCTGGCTTTCCTGGCTATTCGTGAAACAAAAAATGATGACGTAAACAACCAAGTTTAATTTCATCAAAAATAAAAAAACCAGCGTGATGACGCTGGTTTTTTTATGCTGTTTTTTCAGATCTGTTCATCGCTTAACATTTCCTGATACAGCTCTTCAAACACCTTGCGATCGCCACCGGCATTGTAATAACTTGGAATAATGTAAGTCACCAGTTGACGGTATCTTTCCGTTGCATATAAATGCTCCAGAAAAGCTTCCACATGATTTTCATCAATCGCAAATGCCCTAATCAGCTGCTGAAACTTTTGGTAAAATCTGCTGGCAAACGCAGGCGTATTGACCACATCGTTTTCGGCTTGCTGAAAAGCCTGCTCTAAAGCAATCAAGCCGGCTTCAAGCTGTGCCGATTGAGCCGCCGTTAAAGCAAAAAACTGACCGACCTCTTCTGAAAAAGACATACTCTTCTCCTGTTTTATTCTCATTGTTATAAATCAATCTTGTTTTAGGGTATGTCAAAAATTGTTCCGGCAATCAATCTTTAATATTTAAATCAGCTCAATGACATCAATCGTTGGCGGTACCCGAAAACGAAACGGTACACCGACCATTCCTGTTCCAACCGTAACAAACACATCCGCATTTTCATGCTGATATAAACCTTTCTTATGTCCCAGTATAGAGACTTTTTTCATGATGTAATTGGTTAACCAAGGCAGTTCAACTTGCCCACCATGGGTATGTCCAGACAGCATTAATGGATGTGTGGGCAATTTTGGCACCATATCCACCGTATCAGGATTATGCGACAAAATGACCCAAGGCTTATCTTGAGGCAAGTCAGGCATATAGCGCATATCGGTTTTACCTGCCCATAAATCACCTACCCCCAATAAACGAAATTCATCAAATTCCACCATCTGCCCTTCAATATCAATCACATTGTTGACCTTTAAGGCATGTCTTAATAATTGCTGAATTGGAGGACCAGGATATTGTTCATCATGATTACCATTGACCGAATAAACCGGTGCATTAATCTGTTTTAAAATGGCCAGTTCATCGGCAAGTGTGTTTTCGGGTTCATAGGTCCAGTCCCCGGCCACGACCACCAGATCCGGTTGCTGCTGATTGATCTTCTCGACAATAATTTTCAGTTGACGTTCATGCCCAGAAAATAGCCCGATATGTAAATCAGCAATCAAGACCAGTTTGACCGGACGCTGCATTTTCTGTTCGGGATTCAACTGATATTGCAGGGTTTTAACACAGACATGATGCGGTTCAATAAAGCGTGCATAAATGAGCACGCTACTGAGCAAGAAGATAAATACAGCCTGGTGAATAGTGTAATAGCCACTCCAACCGGCATACAGGCTAAAGAAAAATAAAGGAAGCAGTAAATAAGATAAATAAAATGCCAGTAAATGGACAAAAGCTTTAAACGGATGAATGGTTTCCGTACGCGTTTGACTGAGCCATGCTTGTGCCACACCCCAACATCCAAGCACAAAAAAAATGATATAAAAATAAAACACGACCGAGTCTGTATCCCACATAATAATTTCTCTAGCAATAACGAAGATATGACATCATTCATCTATTCTAATATTTATCTTTTCACAGCTGGCAATTATACTCAAACCCAATTTTGGTATTGTTTATAACTTATGGCGCAATCTTCCCCTCCCACAACTCAACTCGATACTGGTAAATTGCGTAACTTTTCGACTTATAAATCTGCAGTATTGTTGAGTTGTAGCCTGATTGTAGGGATTCCCGCATGTACCACCCTGCCCAAGCAAACACCGCAACCGATTGAATATGCGTTCGATACCGAAACCAAACAAACCTCATTGGCTCAAATCATTTTACCGCTCAGAGAACAAAACCCCGATCTTACCGGTTATCATGTTTTATATGATCCGCTAGAAGCTATAGCGGCACGCGTACATCTTATTGATAAAGCAGAAAAAACTTTAGATTTACAATATTACATCTGGGACAACGATAAAATTGGCTCACTGGCTTTACATTCCATCATTAAAGCAGCCGACCGCGGTGTAAAAGTCCGCTTACTGATGGATGACAACAACGCCAAGAAAATGGAAGGCATTTATCTGGCACTCGATCAGCATAAAAATATTGATGTCAGACTCTATAACCCTTATCGTTTTCGGCATTACCGTGCCATGGACATGGTACTGGATTTAAAACGCATTAACCGCCGTATGCATAACAAAAGCTTTATTGCAGACAACCAGATTGCTTTAATCGGTGGTCGCAATATGAGTAACCAATACTATAACGTCAGCGACAGTTATCAGTTTTCTGATGTCGATGTGATGCTGGTCGGCTCTGCATCCGATGAAATCATTCATTCTTTTGATGAATACTGGAACGATGATTATGCATTTCCAGTCAAAAAGATTGTCAATCCTCGGCATTATTCCTTGCGTTTCGACAGTCTAAAACAGCAACTGGAACAACATTCACAAACCATTACCGTTCAGAACTATCTGGATTTAGCGAACCGTTCACACGCCTTTGAAAAATGGCTAAATAGCAGTATCCAGTTTGACTGGGTCAAAGCTGAAATCGTGAATGATTCACCGAGTAAAATCAGGGCAAAAGCCAAAAAAGAACAACATCTGAATTTTCAGCTGCTGAATCGTTTAGAAAAACCGGAACAGAGCGTTGATATTATTTCAGCTTATTTCGTCCCTGAAAAAAAGGGCGAAAAAATGCTGAGTGAATTGGCTCAAAATAATATCCATGTGCGCGTGCTCACCAACTCTTTCACAGCCAATGATGTGTTTTTAGTGCATGCTTTTTATGGCAAATATCGAAAAAATTTATTAAACAATGATGTCGAGTTATATGAGTTTCTGTCTGCGCCGGAAACTGAAAACTTGAATGCCAATACCGATGAACTGGCAGAAAAGGCCAAGGTCAGTTTAAAGGGTTTAAGCCGTTCCAGTCTGCATGCCAAACTGATGGCGATTGATCAAAAGCAGGTTTTCATTGGTTCTTTCAATTTCGATCCGCGTTCTGCCTACTTAAATACGGAAATTGGCGTATTGCTGGACAGCCCGAATTTAGCCAAATCCGTGCACCAAACCATGGATCAAAATTTATCTAAATATGCCTACAAACTAGTTCTAGATGCCAACAATAAAATCAACTGGAAAATTAAACGTCATGATGGCAGCATCAAAACTTATCACAAAGAACCGAAAATGAAATGGTGGCAAAAAGCAGGTGTTAAGGTGATTTCGTGGTTGCCACTCGAAGGCTTTATGTAAGCCTTCACTTTATCTGGCATTGGTTTTTTCTGCCCGTTCAAGTTGGGCTTTTAATCACTTTTTGATGTAACCGTGCCAAGCCTTCAGTCATTCTATCTTGAACTTCCTGAGTCAGCGTTTCGACCGTATGCCCTTCAGGAGATATTGCCGGCAAGGCCATTAAATGCGCTTTCACTTTAGGCATTTCCAAGACCTTTTTGACGTGGTCGGCAAAGCTTATATCGTTAATAAACGGCGCCACCAGATCCAGTTGTCCGTGTTGATTCACATAACAAATTAAGCATATTTGCACAGGATGATTGGCTTCAATGGCTGCACCTAGAATCCGTCCATAGATTTTTTTAATTCTTGAGCCATCTGAAGTGGTCGCTTCAGGGAAAAACAATACTGGAATATCCTGTTTTAAAAATTCGGTAATTTGCTGTTTAATTTTAACCGAATCGCCAGATCCGCGTTTAATAAACAGTGTTCCACCGCCCTTGGCCAGTTTGCCAAGTAACGGCCATTGTTCAATTTCTGCTTTGGCTAAAAAGAATACCCGCGCACCAGAACCCAAAACGGCAACGTCAAGCCAGGAAATGTGATTGCTCACCCACAGCGCCGGCTCACGCGGAATCACACCATGTATCTGAATTTCAAGATTAAAAACTTCGCATAACTTACGGCAAAAATGCTGTACATAACGTGTATTACACGGATTATTCGGGTCTTTATATAAACGGTGTCGAAAAACCAGATAAAATCCTTGTGCAATCGCAGCGACAACCGCCAATAACTTTTTACTATATAAGAAAAATTTAGGCATACTATTTAACGGCGAACTTTCAGTTACAGAGGGTTGAGTCATAGATTAATCACTAATTTACCAGACACAGTATTCATCATTTATTTTCTGTCATTCTATACTGTTCATTTTGATCTTGCATTGATCATAAAAACCGAACTTTGCTTTTTTGAATTGAGTGATGAAAACTCATAAACACCCAGCATTGATTTAAAACAAAAATTATACGAATAGACCGGTATCATTTACCATGCCAATTGATCATAAAATAATAAATATTATCAGTATCTTAATATTAATTTAGAAATAATAAATCGTCGATTTAGGCAAGATATTTTGATTTATTCAATGTTTTGTTGGCTTAGTTGAGTAAGCATGCTGCATTTTTCACTATCCGTGCTTATTTTCTACTAGAATGAAGTTTTAACGTAGTTGAGATAGCATTTAGTGGAATATATTGAGCGACATCAAGGTGGCGAACGTGCCCTATTAGTAAGTGTCTCTGTACAAATTTTAGATGACCTTGATGCAGAAGAATTTCGCTTATTGGCCCAATCAGCGGGTGCTGAAATTGTAGAACATATTACCGCTCAACGTATCAAGCCTGACCCAAAACTGTTTATTGGCTCAGGTAAAGCAGAAGAAATAGCGGAGCAAGTCAAAGAATTAGCAATAGATTTGGTCATTTTTGATCAGACCCTGAGTCCTTCCCAAGAACGTAATTTAGAACGCGTCATTCAATGCCGCGTGATTGACCGTACACGGCTGATTCTCGACATTTTTGCCCAACGTGCCCGTACGCATGAAGGTAAACTTCAAGTTGAATTGGCACAATTAGATTATTTGTCTTCACGACTGGTCGGGAGCGGTATCAGTTTAGATAGTCAAAAAGGCGGGATCGGTTTACGCGGACCGGGTGAAACACAACTGGAAACGGATCGTCGTTTACTCCGTTTACGCATTGGACAATTAAAAGACAAACTAGAAAAAGTTCGTCAAACCCGTATGCAAGGTCGTTCTGCACGCCAGAAAGCGGCTATTCCAACGGTATCCCTTGTCGGTTATACCAACGCGGGGAAATCGACATTATTTAACCTATTGGCGCGCTCTGATGTTTATGCGGCAGACCAACTGTTTGCAACACTCGACCCAACTTTACGCCGTTTAAATTGGGATGGGATTGGTGCCTTGGTTCTGGCCGATACCGTGGGTTTTGTCCGTAACTTGGCCCATGCCTTGGTCGAATCCTTTAAAGCTACACTTGAGGAAACGGCTGAGGCGACCTTGCTGCTGCATGTCATCGATTCCAGCAGCCCAGATATGCTGGAACAAATTGAAGCCGTAGAATCCGTGTTAAAAGAAATTGGTGTCGATGTCCCAGTACTGCGCGTTTATAACAAAATTGATCTTAGCGGTGAAGATGCCAAAATTGTGTATGCCAAACCGCATTTGCCCGATCGTGTCTATGTCTCTGCGTATGCCAATCAAGGTTTGGACTTGTTACGCCAAGCCGTTCAGGAATGCTTGATGGGACAGTTGCAAAGTTTTGAGCTGGTGTTAAAACCTGAATATGGAAAATTGCGCACTCAACTGTATGCCCTAAATGTCATTCAGACTGAACATCATGATGATGAAGGTAACCTGCATTTACACGTGATTATTGCCCCACAAAAACTGGAGCAACTGATTAAACAGGCCCATTTACCGATTGATGAAATTCTGGGAAAAAAAGCCATCCAATTTAAAAAACCGCTTGAGGAATTTGAAATCAAAAGATAAATCGGTTAAAACGTGATAAGTATAATTTTAAAGTTTGGTAAAAATGGACTGGATAAAAACAATCGACTGGCCAGCATGGATTGGGACGCTGGCCTTGATCATCTGCTTCCGTGAGGGAGCAGTATGGTTAATGACACAATTTAATCATCCTGAACTGGGTAATTTGGTCGGCTTGATTAGCTTGTTGATTAGCTTGTCTATTTGGAGAAATGTCCACAAATTACCTGCGCGTTTAGTCGATACCAACAACAAAATCATGAAAGAAAGTGCCTTTGCTTTTTTACCGATCAGCGCCGGTTCACTGATTATGTTGGTGCACATGGGAAAGGAAATTCCTGTTTTTCTTGGGGTGATGGTTATCAGTACCCTGATTCCATTATGGGTTTACGCAAAAATGGCCAAGCGCTGGTTATAGGGGAAATATGATGTTAGCAGTACTCTACGGTTTTATATTGACCCTGTTCGCTTACCTGATTGCCAAACCTTTAAATAAAAAGCTTCCACAAGTTCCTGTCATTGTCATCGGCATGTTTTTCATTATTGGCTTGCTGTTTGTGTTTGGGATTCCTTACGAATCTTATATGACACAGGTCAATCCGCTGTTTAATCATTTGCTTGGCTATGTCACCGTTGCCTTGGCCATTCCGCTTGCAGCCATGCGTTATGATGACTTACCCCTCAAGGCTATTGTCGGCATTTTAGTTTTTGCCAGTATTAGTGCGGTGGCTTTACCGATGGGACTTGCCTATTTACTACATATGTCTGACGCTAGCATTATGGCATTTGCAACCCGGGCGGTAACAACGCCAATTGCCATTAATATCGCCACACTGTTACATGCCCCACTGACCTTGGTCATTTTAATTGTCATTTTATCAGGCGTAATTGGCGCTGCTTTTTCGCCCTTTATCTTGCGTCATATTAACGATGAAAGAGCCTCTGGTCTGGCATTAGGCTTGGCCGCACATGCCATTGGAACTGCACAAGCATGGCAACGAGGCAGTGTAGCAGGCCGTTATGCGGCTTTTGGCATGGCAGTAAATGCCGTCTTCACTGCGATCTGGTTGCCAACTTTTATACTCTATTTGCAAAAGATGTGACTGGGACTTCATTAATATACATTTATATAGCCAAAATTTGACCTTATGATAAAAACCGTTCATAAAGTTATCGAAAGGTTTTTTGATGAGAAATTTCAAAATTTTAGCAGCGCTACTTCTATCTGCCAGCAGTAGTGCTGTTTTTGCGGAAGACATTTCAGGAAGCTGGAAAAATATTGATGATAAAACCGGTTCTTCAAAAGCGATTCTGGAGATTCGTCAAGAAACCAACGGCACTTATACCGCAAAAATTGTAAAAGTCACTCCTCGTCCAGGCTACACAGCCAAAGAAACCTGTGTAAATTGCCCAGCGCCTTATACAGACAAACCTATTTTGGGCATGGATGTTCTAAAAGGTTTAAAACCAGCAGCAGGATCCAATTTTACTCACGGCAAAATTATTGATCCCCTGAGTGGTCACATCTACAGTATGAAAGCGAAATTAAGCCCGAATGGTAAGCGCTTAACCCTGCGTGGTTATGTCGGAGTTTCAGCTTTGGGCCGTAGCCAGACCTGGATTAGAAACGACTAAATATGACAAAAAGTCGCACTATGTAGCTTTATTCTTCACTATTATTTAAATCATTCACATTATTTTTCATTTTCATGAACTAATAGGTTGACTGATCTTTAAACGATCATTATATCTTTATATAGATAATAAAAATATTTTCCACATTCACAGGAATTGATATGAAGAAGAATCTATTATGTGCGGTTTTTGCTAGTGCAATTTTTAGTGGGAATGTGTTAGCAGATGATATTAGCGGAACCTGGAAAACCATTGACGATAAAACAGGCTCATCAAAAGCAATTTTAGAAATGCGCCAAGAAAGTAATGGTACTTATACAGCAAAAATTATCAAAGTAACCCCGCGCCCGGGATATACCCCAAAGGAGACCTGTGTAAACTGTCCCGCACCTTATACCAATAAGCCCATCTTAGGCTTAGATATTTTAACCGGCTTGAAAGCTGCCGATGATAACCACTTTATAAATGCCAAAGTTCTTGACCCACTCACCGGTAGAATTTACAGCGGCAAAGCGAAATTGAGCGCTAATGGTAAACGTCTCACGCTACGTGGTTATGTAGGCATTTCTGCACTTGGCCGTAGCCAAACATGGATTAAACAAGATTAAATTATGCTCATTACAATTCAGCATAGATGGTTAATGTGGTACGAATAAGCGCTTAAATTTTTATCCCAAAAGATTGCTTAATTTCGTATCGCTCCTCCAGCTTAAAATAAGTTAACAGGATCGTGAACTTATATAAATAAGGAAATTTTATGAAAAAAATAGCAATCGCGACTACATTTTTTGTAGCACTCATCAGCAGTTTTTCGATTTTTGCTCAGGAGATCGCCGGTACCTGGATCCAAATTGATGATAAAACAGGTTCGCCTAAGGCACTGATTGAAATTGAGAAACAAAACAATGGATCTTATTCCGGAAAAATTATCAAAGTCACCCCGCGCCCGGGTTATACACCCCGAGCAACATGTTTCCGTTGCCCACCTCCCTACACAGATCAACCGATATTGGGCTTAGAAGTGTTTAAAGGTTTACAACATGTCAATGGAAATAATTATGCCAACGGCCGGGTACTGGATCCTTTAACAGGAAAAATATATGGCTTGAAAGGACGAGTTTCCGCCAACGGTAAACGTTTTATATTACGCGGTTATGTGGGGATTTCTGCCTTGGGCCGCACTCAAACCTGGATTAAAAGTGATTAATCCTGAAAAAAAGCCGCATTATGTGGCTTTTCATTCATTATTATTTAAATATTTCACATTATTTCGATTTTTTATGACTCTATATATTGACTAATTCTTAAACGCTCATAATATGGTCTTATGGATAAAAAAATTACTCTCCACAGTCGAAGGAATTGATATGAAAAACAATATTTTACTTGCTACTACTTTCGTTGGCTTACTTTTCAGTGGAAATGTATTGGCACAAGATCTGTCGGGGACTTGGCAACAAATTGACGATAAAACCGGTTCACCTAAAGCGCTGATTGAAATTCGCCAAGAAGCCAATAATACCTATGCGGGTAAAATTATTAAAGTTACACCTCGTCCAGGTTATACACCTCAAAAGTTATGCAACAACTGCCCGGCACCTTATACCAACAAAGCAATTTTAGGCATGGATGTCCTCACTGGCTTAAAGCATGTTGAAGGGACCAACAACTATGAAAAAGGCCGTGTGATTGATCCGCTTGCAGGCAAAGTCTATGATGCTAAAGTCAAACTCAGTGCCAATGGCAAACGCTTAACCTTACGTGGTTATGTCGGGATCTCCGCACTAGGACGCAGCCAAACCTGGCTTCGTGCAGATTAACCAATCCAGTATTTAAGCTCAATAAAAAGCCACAGTGATGTGGCTTTTTTACATTCGTCAATAAAATGATTTTATTTTTCGCATACTCTCCAGAATATTGACTAATCGCATAAACCGCCTAATATACCGAATTGATAAAAATCATGAATTATGCAAAGGTTTTATATGCAAAAGAATATATTGCTTGCAACTGTAGCGAGCCTGTTTTTTAGTGGCAATGTTTTTGCTGAGGATATTTCTGGAGTTTGGCAGCAAATTGATGATAAATCAGGTGCGGCCAAAGCGATCATCAAAATTCATAAAGAAGCCAATCAGACCTACACAGGTAAAATTGTTAAAGTTACGCCTCGTCCTGGCTATACGCCTCGTGATACATGTAATAACTGCCCTGCGCCTTATACCAACGATCCAATTCTGGGTATGGAAATCATTAAAGGCTTAAAGCATGTATCAGGAACAAATAACTATGAAAAAGGGCGTGTGATTGATCCGCTTGCAGGCAAAGTTTATGACGCAAAAATCAAGCTGAATGCTACAGGTAAACGTCTAACCTTGAGAGCCTATATGGGTGTTTCAACCTTGGGACGTAGTCAAACCTGGATTAGACTTGAGTAAATTGCAACTCAACAAATACCCGTAAAAAAAGCCACATTATGTGGCTTTTTTATTTTATAAATCATTCAAATATTACATCACTGGATTATCGACTTTAAATATTTCTTTATCTTCCAGGCGATAGGCAATCAACTGTTTACCCCAGACACAGCCACCATCGACATTTTGAATCTGAGGATTAATGGTTTTACCCTGTAATGCCGCCCAGTGTCCAAAAATCAGTTGATGGGTTTTCGCAGCTTCTGATTCAAACTCAAACCACGGTCTAAAACCCTGAGGCATAGGATCATCAAGTGTATCTTTAAAGCTAAACTCCAAACGGCCTTCACTGCTGGTTAAACGCATACGGGTTAAATAGTTGGTAATACAACGTAAGCGTGCATTCCCCTCCAGATCATCTGACCAAAGATCAGGTTCTTTGCCGTACATATCAGCCAAGAAAGCATCGACCACGGCAAAATCTTCGTGACTAATGATCGCTTCAATTTCTTTAGCCAAGGCCGCTGTTTGCTCTGCCGACCAAATGCATGGAATACCTGCATGCGTCAAAATAGTTTGATCATTCGGAAAAAGACACAAGGGTTGTTTGCGTAACCAGTCAATTAAATCATCACTGTCAATCGCATCAATCACATCACGGGTATTATCTTTGTCTTTTAACTCTTTTAAACCGCGTGCACAGGCTAAAAGGGTCAGGTCATGATTGCCTAATACCGTTGCTGCGACATCGCGATCGACCAGCTTTTTAACAAAACGTAGGGCGCCAATCGAATTTTCACCACGAGCAACCAGATCACCCGCAAACCAGATGAAATCCTGATCGGGGTCAAACCTAATTTCTTTTAGCAATGCTTTTAAGGCTTCAAAACAGCCTTGAACATCACCAATAACATAGTTGTATCGAATATCGGAACGTGCCACTTAAGCCACCATTTGATCTGACAAAGCAACAAATTGAGCCATGCTTAGAGTTTCTGGACGTGCCATCGGATCAATACCGGTTTTCTCGAAAGCATCTTCCACCAACATACCTTTCAAGCTGTTACGCAGTGTTTTACGACGCTGAGTAAAGACATGTGAAACCAGACGCGCCAAGGCTTTTTCATTTTTAGCAATAATCGGTTTTACCGCGTAAGGCTCTAAACGGAATACCGCAGAGGTTACTTTAGGTGGCGGATTAAAAGATCCGGGTGGCACTTCAAATAAAAACGTCGGTTTACAGTAATACTGAATCATCACCGACAAACGGCCATATTCTTTGGTATTTGGTGCCGCGGTAATGCGGTCTACCACTTCTTTTTGCAGCATGAAGTGCATGTCTTGCACTTTGTCACCAAACTCCAAGAGATGGAATAACAGTGGAGTTGAAATATTATAAGGCAAGTTCCCAACCACACGTAATGGACGGTCTTCCTGAAACAATTGAGAATAATCATATCTCAATGCGTCGGCTTCAATAATGGTTAAACGTTCAGGATGCGGTACACGACCCGGTAGACCTGCTGCCAAATCACGATCCAGCTCAAGCACGGTTAAGGCATCACATTCGCCAATCAATGGTGAAGTCAACGCGGCTAAACCCGGTCCAATTTCGAGAATGTTCTGACCTGGACGCGGATTGACTGAGCGTACAATTTTGGCAATGACACGCTGGTCATGTAAAAAGTTTTGACCAAATCGTTTTCGAGCCTGATGCCCTTCTTCTTTTGGGTTTAAGGCATTAATTTGATACATAAAAACATTTCCAACGTGAGTGATGAACAATAATCAGTGGCGCGCCAAATCGAGGGCTAAATCGACAGCAACGTGCAGGCTGGAACTTTTCGCAAGTCCGGTACCGGCAAGGGAGAGTGCTGTGCCATGATCGACAGAAGTTCGAATGAAAGGTAAGCCCAAAGTAATATTGATGGCTTCACCAAATCCTTGAGATTTTAACACAGGTAAGCCTTGATCGTGATACATCGCCAGAACGGCATCTGCATCTTTTAAATTTTCAGGCGTGAACAAGGTATCGGCTGGAAGGCTCAAGCTCATATTGATGCCTTGTGCTCGATAGCTTTCAAGCACCGGATTAATCACTTCAATTTCTTCCATGCCCAAATACCCGCCCTCACCTGCATGCGGGTTTAAGCCACAGACCAAAATATGCGGATGCTCAATCTTAAACTTGGTTTTTAAGTCATGAGTCAGAATATCAATCACCTGGTGCAGACGCTGTGGGGTAATGGCATCTGGAACGTCACGTAAAGCGAGATGTGTGGTCACCAGTGCCACACGTAAGGTTTTGGTTGCGAGCATCATTACCACACGTTCAACATCAGCAAATTCCTGGTAATATTCGGTGTGGCCACTAAAGTGAATGCCGGCATCATTAATAATCGATTTTTGTACCGGTGCTGTGGCAACGCCCACACTTTTACCCTGCATGGCATAATCAGCGGAACGACGCAGTTGTTCTAACACATAAGCAGCATTTTCCGCATTCAACTCACCCAGTACAACATCAGTATTGAGTGGAATATGCTCAACATATAACTGACCTTGTGCTGAAGATTCTGACTGTCCTTGATACTCAATCAGTTCGATGATTTGATTTAGGGTTTCAGCACGTTTTTTTAACAGATTCAGATCAGCCAAAACCACAATAGGACGTTCATCAATACGCATTGCCAAACTTAAACAAATGTCTGGACCAATTCCTGCTGGTTCACCACTGGTTACATATAAAGGAAGCATATTTTCGTCTCATCTAACCTGCGCTCGAATAGCATTATTATATACAGGTTAGATAAACAAGTTTTTCCCTAAGCTCTATTTTCTAACAGAAAATACGGATCGGTTCTTCATCATGCACTGGGAAAATACACAGTTCCATTCATTCTGTGAAAAATATAAAAATAGTTATGATTATTCTTTGCACATTACCGGTTTTACCTATAAAATATAGCGCTTGAAATTCTACATTTTCATTTGTGATTCTTCACGTATTCGTTTAGAATCGCGTCTCCTTTTGTTTGGACAGATTCCATAGTCCAAACCAACTATAATAGGTAGTGGTTTAATGAAAACTCTCAGCGCTAAGCCAGCTGAAGTTCAACATGACTGGTATGTTGTTGATGCTTCTGGCAAAACTTTAGGTCGCCTTGCGACTGAAATCGCTCGTCGTTTACGCGGTAAGCATAAAACTTCTTATACTCCTCACGTTGACACTGGCGATTATATCGTTGTAATCAATGCTGAAGAAATTACTGTGACTGGTAAAAAAGCTCACGATAAGAAATACTATCGCCATACTGGTTTCCCTGGTGGTATCCGTGAGACTAACTTCGAGAAGTTAATCGCTCACAAACCTGAAGCAGTTTTAGAAAAAGCTGTTAAAGGTATGTTACCAAAAGGTCCTCTTGGTTATGCAATGATCAAAAAAATGAAAGTGTACGCTGGTACTGAGCATCCACATACAGCTCAACAGCCACAAGTTTTGGACATCTAAGGGATACAGCACATGGCTACTAATTATGGTACAGGTCGCCGTAAGACCGCAACTGCACGTGTTTTCTTGTCAGCTGGTACAGGCAAACTCGTAATTAACAACCGTTCTATCGAACAATATTTCGGTCGTGAAACTGCTCGTATGGTTGTTCGTCAACCACTTGAGCTTTTAGAAGTTACTGAAAAATATGACCTTTACATCACTGTTGCTGGTGGTGGTATTGGTGGTCAAGCAGGCGCTATCCGTCACGGTATTACTCGTGCATTGATCGCTTCTGACGAAACTTTAAAACCTGCTCTTCGTCAAGCTGGTTTCGTTACTCGTGATGCTCGTGAAGTTGAACGTAAGAAACTTGGTTTACGTAAAGCTCGTAAACGTCCTCAATTCTCTAAACGTTAATTCGTTTACCGAATCGGACAAAAAGCCTTGGTTTATCCAAGGCTTTTTTATGTACTGTAATTTTATAACTAACATTTATTTTTCTATTGTTCATGCACATCTTTGCCCCATACTCCCTCATGACACCAGAAAGACTTACTCAGATAGTAGTTGGCAACACCAATTAAAATAAAAAGCAGCATTAAACCCAGTTTAATTATCATATTCTCTTATCCTTCAGTTATTTTCTTATAATTTACATCGTCTTCAATCGATTCATCTTTTATGCTTCGTGCTTTTTA
The DNA here is from genome assembly GCF_052712855.1 of Acinetobacter sp. F16. Classification (NCBI taxonomy): domain Bacteria; kingdom Pseudomonadati; phylum Pseudomonadota; class Gammaproteobacteria; order Moraxellales; family Moraxellaceae; genus Acinetobacter; species Acinetobacter sp. F16. Next base: position 2,154 of record NZ_JBRATK010000012.1, on the reverse strand, counting down.
GGTTGAATTTTAGTATCCTATTCTATTCATTTTTGCTTTGTTTGGGATTATGTCCGTCGAAACCGCACCTGTTCAAGGAATTACACTCTATAGCCATGCAGATGACTTTCGTTCACACTGGATCCGTTATGTCCTTGCCGAGAAGCAAATTAAATACCATCTTATTATTGTGGATGAGGACGATGAAGATCTCGCCAGCTTAAATCCATACAATCAAGTCCCGATGCTGATTGAAAATGAACTTAAACTATTCAATACCAGCATTATTTCCGAATATCTAGATGATCGTTATCGTCAAAACAAGTTATATGCTGATGCACCTATGCCGCGTTCGGAACAACGCCAGTATATTTGGCGATTTGAACAAGACTGGCTAAAACTTGCAGATGTCATGTTGCGTCACTCAGATAGCTTAAATGTAAAAGAGAAAGCAAAAGCGCAAAAACAACTGCGTGACATATTGATCTCACTAACTCCATTATTTCAGCATTTTCCATATTTCATGTCAGAAAATTTTACAATTTTAGATTGCATGTTAGCGCCAATCTTTCTACGGTTACATTCAATGGGAATTGAACTCCCTAAACAACATTGTCGTCCCATTTTATTATATTGCCAACGGATATTTAGCCGTCCTGCTTTTACCAAGTCGATGACCATGCAGGAAAAAAATAAATATCGTGAAATTTTAGTGAATCAATAGAGTATCTTTCAATGTCTGATCAGGAATTAAACCTCACTCCCACCCGCCCATATCTTGCTCGTGCAATTTATGAATGGATTTGTGACAACAACCTTACCCCACATTTACTTGTTGATGCCACACAACCCAATACCATGGTTCCAGAACAATTTATTCAAGATGGGCAAATTGTTTTAAATATAGCCCCTCATGCGGTACATAAATTAAATATGAGCAATGAGACCATTACCTTCTCTGCTCGCTTTGGTGGCGTATCACGTGATATATATGTACCCTTAAATGCAGTGATAGGCATTTATGCACGTGAAAATGGTCAAGGCTTATTCTTTGATCCAAATGAATATGAAGATATCCAAATCCCTGAAGATACTTTAAAATCAACAACACTTTCAGAAGAAACCGAACAACCCAAGACTAAGAAAAAACCGAGCCTACGGTTATTAGACTAAAAAATATGGAGTAAATTGATGGCTTTTGATTTAGTACAATATTTTGCTGAGCAGATTAATAGTCAAAAGCCTCAGCTTCTCGCGCAACACTCTAGAGAAGACAGAAAAGAGCATTTGTTAGAAATAAATGCGCTTGTATTGGGTAAGTTGATTACACTTTGGCGCTCTAATGACAAAAAAGTTTATCAGGAAATTTCCTCACCCGATGAACTCTTTATTCAAGAGGTTGCACGTCATCTAACCACTTCTTCAAAAAACCAATCCACATTAGCTAAACATGAATTAGAGCCAGCAGTCACAGAGATATTGCGCTTACAGCTGGCAGAGCTAAAGCAACTCAATGACATTGGCAATCTGGAAGTCCGAGGATTACGTGAATTACTTTTAGGACAAATTGAACATCTTTCAGGTCAAGCTCGTGATTGGGTTTGGTCAACAAACGACCTGTTAGAGTTAAAAGGCTCTAAACCAATTATGCAAGAAGAGATATCATTAGACTCAACAATGAAGGAGTTTAATCAAATGGTGAGTCAACAACATACTGATGCTAGTGAAGATCAGCACAATGCTGTAGCGGTAGTAAATACTACAGTTCCAGGATGGTCAAAAATTTTAGAACCTGTAGTTGCGATTATTATTCTCTGGGTTTTATATTCTGCTGCAACTCAAATGTTTAACTAAAATATTTAAAATTCTAGTTAAAGATAAAAATCACCTAAAAGGCGATTTTTTTATTTAAGCCATTATTAATCCCTTTTTACCTAGAGCACAGGAAATTTAATTTTATTTATCATGAAGGTATGAAATAAAAACCGGAATTCAGGCTGCTGCTGATCTTCTTCGCTGGTTTCGGGAACCTTTCTTTTCTGCTTTTGCTTTGTTTCAAGTCTGCTTTTTTTTATTTATTCCGCGCATAAAAAAATCCCCCTCGGCGTATGCGGAGGGGGATTTTCAGGAATAATGAGCTGGCGATGACTTACTCTCACATGGGTAACCCCACAC
>NZ_JBRATK010000011.1:0-99395 GCF_052712855.1 Acinetobacter sp. F16 | reverse complement strand
ATTCAGCATTGTACGAGGCATAGCGAGAGTAAAATTGGGTTTGGCGATTTAATTTTACTACCTCGCTATTTTTTTAAGCAACAAATGTCAACAGACCCTAGTCTGCTTAATATTTCCAGAGTTCATCATGCTATAGGATTTTTCTTTTTTTATTGCTAGTCACTGCATAAACTCTTTGCCTGCATTTTATGATCAATTCCATTTATGAAACTTTCTTAAATTTTGGCAATCAGATGCGACTTCACTCCCGACACAGGTTGCTCATTGTGGCTTCTGAAATCCAAAAGACTGCGATAGATAATCTTGGTGCATTCAAGAGTTAAGCTTTCATTGTGTATATAATAATTTACATATAGTACAAAAAATAATCAAAAGTGGTTTGGAAAGCTACAAATTTGAATGATAGTTTAATATTCATATATCTATTTTAATAATGTGAGGTGAGTAATGAAAATGTTGGCCTTATTGAGTGCAGGTATAGTAGCGAGCTATTGTTATAAAACCGTGAAGACTAACCAGCAGAATTCATTAAAATCTAATTTTGATGAAATTATAAAACAATCTTTACTCAGAGATTTCATGGCCTAAGCAAAATTAAGTTTAATAAAACTGTTATATAAATGATTGAATTAAAGAACGGGTTATGAATTTTGCAATAGAATTTGTTAAATGTTTAAAATTTGGACAAGTAATTAAAAAATATAACTTAATTGGAACATTTGGAAACAGAGCAGTTATATAAAACCTACTTATTAAATAGGTTCTCAATGATATCTTTCTTTTATTCCAATAACTTGAAAACAAAAATTAGAAAATTGTGAATTAAAAAGCCTACTTAAGTTGAGAGAGTTAAGTAGGCTTTTTATTAATTTTAAAATTGAATTTTAATGTAATATTTTCCACCTAAATCCATCCCACTTTTTATATATTTTTTTGACTTGGATCTATGTCACTTTTAAGTCACTTGTAGTGGATCGATTTAAATGAATACCAGTATCTGGGCAGTTTTATTAGCTACCCATCTATTCTAAAGTGTGAGTTACATAAATGATAATTCTTAACTATTGAATAACGTGGTTAAGTGTTTAACGATAATATTCTCTTGGTTAAATAAGTGATGGATCGCGATGATAGATGATGAAAAGCCCTTGGATTTCGATGACGATGAAGAACCTCTAGATCTTGAGGATGAAGAATTTATCGATGACAAGAAAGAGGATGAGATGTACAACACGATTACCAAAGATGGTTCAAGTGTTGATCCTGCTGATGATGAGGGACATCCTAATCGCCCTGAAGATGGCGATCTCATCGAAGATGAAGAGTAATCAATTTTGTGTAGAACATAAGCCCAATTCAATATTGGGCTTTTTATTGTCTGTAAAATGAACATAAAAAAGCTAAGATAACAGCAGTTTTACGCTTGCCACTTTAGAAATTAACAACAAAAAATGCCCATATAAATGCGATGTACCGTGTAAAACTTATAGCATTGAAATTTCTGGATCTTCAAATAATAGTATGGAGCTTTTGGATTGCTTTAGTATTACCCCAACTGGGTTGCATTAGAAAAACGATCCGACAATTTTGACTGATGGTGGATATATTTATATATCACCATCGCTAAAATCTAGGTTACTTTGAAAATACCGGTTTTACACCCAATGCGAATAGATTGAAAAAGATTAGAATTATTTTCATATACAGTCAGTTATAGTCTATGTTGAGTAGATAAATGTAGATTGCTAAAGAATTAAAAATTAAGACATAATTCAAAATAATGATTTTATAAAAAAGATTACTTTAAGAATGCTCAATACTGGAGCATTGAGTTTTATTTTATGGAGAAATGGCGTTATTTCACCTATAAATCTCGGAACCATGTAAATTCGATTAAAGTAATGTGTGTGAAGATAAGTTGAAAGTATTGCATGTTGGCGATTATTTTCTAGATTCGCCAGAGAGAATAACAATAGGGAGAACAAGTACAATGGGTTATCAGAAGATCATAGTGCCTGTGGATGGTAGTAAAATTACCGTAAAGGCAGACTTGTCACTGAACGTTCCTAACAATCCCATCATTCCCTTCATTGAAGGCGACGGTATTGGTGTGGATATTACACCAGCAATGAAAGCAGTGGTTGATGCTGCAGTTCTAAAAGCTTACGCTGGCAAACGTTCAATCGAATGGATGGAAGTTTATTGCGGCGAAAAAGCGGACAAAATCTACGGTACTTACATGCCGGAAGAAACATTTGAAGCGCTTCGCGAATTTGTTGTTTCTATTAAAGGTCCATTAACAACACCGGTTGGCGGTGGTATCCGTTCTCTCAATGTTGCTTTGCGTCAAGAATTGGACCTGTATGTATGTGTACGTCCAGTGCGCTGGTTCGAAGGAGTTCCTTCTCCAGTTCAACATCCTGAACTGACTGACATGGTGATCTTCCGTGAAAACTCTGAAGATATCTATGCCGGGATTGAGTGGAAAGCGGATTCACCAGAAGCCAAAAAAGTCATCAAATTTCTGAAAGAAGAAATGGGCGTGACTAAAATCCGTTTCGAAGAAAACTGCGGGATTGGAATTAAGCCGGTATCTAAAGAGGGCACTCAACGTCTTGTTCGTAAGGCAATTCAATTTGCGATCGACAATAATAAGCCTAGCGTGACTCTCGTGCACAAAGGCAACATCATGAAGTACACCGAAGGCGCGTTCAAAGAATGGGGTTATGAAGTCGCCCTTGAACGTTTTGGTGGTGAACTGCTTGACGGTGGCCCATGGGTACGCATCAAGAATCCTAAAAACGGCAAAGACATTATCATTAAAGATGTGATTGCTGATGCGTTCTTGCAACAAATCCTGATGCGTCCTTCCGAATATTCAGTCATTGCGACGCTGAACCTGAACGGTGATTACATTTCTGATGCGCTTGCAGCTGAAGTGGGTGGTATTGGCATTGCTCCGGGTGCAAATATTGGTGGTGCAATCCAGATGTACGAAGCCACTCACGGCACTGCACCTAAATACGCAGGCCAGGACAAAGTAAACCCAGGTTCAATTATCCTGTCTGCTGAAATGATGCTTCGTGACATGGGCTGGACTGAAGCGGCCGACTTGATTATCAAAGGAGTTTCTGGGGCGATTGCTGCAAAAACGGTTACTTATGACTTCGAGCGTTTAATGCCAGATGCGACTTTGTTGCGTTGTTCAGAATTTGGTCAAGCAGTCATTGAAAATATGGAATAAGTTTAAATCCTGAACCACATGTTAGAAAGCCTGCACTTGCTGCAGGTTTTTTATATTTACAGAAATCATATTTCATTCAATAGAACTAAAAATCTAATATGAAATGGATTAAATCACTTTAATTCTTGAAATTAATGCATCAGCATCGAAAAATATTCACAAAGATTTTCTGCTTCAGTTTAATGATTACATTCATGCTGCTTTCAGGTTGTCAGCCACCGCCCTCTGGTGAAGCAGCAGGCATGCGTTATCCCATTTTATACATGCAATTGCAAAAAATGGAGTTGCCGGCCCAACTTGCAATGCCGGTTGAGAATATTAAACCTCGCCAGATTAATGACACATGGGGAGCTGCGCGTAGTGAAGGGCGTCAGCATGAAGGTATTGATATTTTTGCTAAGCGAGGAACACCGGTACTCAGTGCAACACAAGGAATTGTCTCTCGGGTCGGCACTAACAATTTAGGCGGTAAAGTGGTTTGGGTTACAGGCCCGAATTTAAGCCGGCATTATTATGCACATTTAGATGAGTATGCTGACCAGATTCAAGAAGGTGACTGGGTGGAAGTCGGTGAGGTCATTGGTTATGTAGGAAATACAGGCAATGCTAAAAATACCCCGCCACATTTGCATTATGGCATTTATGTGGATGGGCAAGGGGCAATCAATCCTTATCCATATTTAGTGTCATCTTCTTGAAAAGTGGTCACTTCATTGCTTTGTTCAGTGGCTTTGGATTTAGCTGAACATGTATGCCAAACCAATTGTAGCGTTCCCAATAATAAAACCAGAGCAGCCAGAATAAACTGTTGCTGGTAGGTCACCCCGAAATGTTGCAGTGTGCTAAAACTTAAGCCACCAATTAGCTGTACCGAGGCAAAACACAGCGTGGCAATACTCCAGAGCTTTTTATAAGCCAGGCCATAAAGCTGTAAAATGGTATAAGAGGTTAAAAAAACCACTGCCGGATTGAGCATTCCTGTAAGAAAAGAGGAAGTAAAAGTCAGAAAAGGACTTAACTTTAAAACCGCAATAAAAATAGCCAGAATATAAAGGCTGTAAAGTATTTTTAGTGCACTGAAATTTCCAAATTTTTTAGCCAGTATATAAGCTGAAAAAGCGCCCAGCGCACTGCCTAAGCCATAGAGTATCCAGTTAAGATTGATCCAAAACAGATTCAGTCCCAGCTCATGGTCGAGATAGTCAATCCAAAACAGGGAATGAGGGATATAGGCAAATGCACTGCAAGCGTACACGATCAGCAAACTATAAAAAAGATTGTTAAGTTTTACTTTGCTGGTGGTGGCGATGGTTTGTGCAGATAAACGATGCTTAAACTTTTGCAGCAAAATACTTAGGCAAATACAGATAATAAGCGCGAATCCACATAAAATCAGCCAGGCTGTTTGTATCGAAATCCGGTCTAGATAAGGCAAGAAAAGTGTAGCCAATAAAACCCCAAGCCCAATACCGCTAAACCCGATAAAATTGATTTTAAAACGGTCCTGAATGTCGCAGCATTGTGCCACCACGCTAGGTGACAAGATCATCAATAATCCGCCACTTATTCCCGAAATCACACGCCAGAAGATATACCAAGGCTGAGGAAAATCTGCAAAAGCACAGCACATTAAACTGAACATGCCTGCGATTGCAGCACTTTGGATATAGAAGGTCATGATTTTAGTTTGGGGAAGTTTCATGGCCCAAAATGCACCTATCAGATAGCCGAGTAAATTGGCACTGCCCAAAAGACTGGCAAAACCCACTGACCAGTCAAATGCTTCGCGAGTGCTGGGTAATAAGGCAGTATAGGAAAAACGCAAAATGCCAATTCCCAAGCACATGCTTAAGCATAAAAAAATACTGAGCTTGATATTATTTGAGGACATCCGTGTACTCGTAACTATTTTATATTGATTCAGCCCTATAAATAGCATGAGTAAAGAACAATAAATAGGTTCAGAACTTACAAACCCTATAAAAATAGCTGCTTGGGTCATTTAGCAATATTGAATGCTGGTCTTATCAAATTGGGTCACATAAACCCTTTAGTTTGAAAATTGAATTTTTTCAGTATAAGCATACAATGCCGCTACTTTATTGTACTTTTTGGCATTATGAATTTCTCCTATCGCGCTGATATTGATGGCTTAAGGGCGATCGCTGTTTTATTGGTGATTTTTAACCATATCGGATTATCTTTCTTTTCTGGAGGATATATTGGTGTGGATGTCTTTTTTGTAATTTCAGGTTATTTAATTACCCTCATTTTAACCCATGAGATCCAATCCAAACGATTTTCCATCGCACGCTTTTACAAAAAACGTGTGGTACGTCTAGCACCTGCTTATTTTACCGTACTCAGTGTCGTGAGTATCATTGCATGGCAGGTCATGCTACCTGGTGAGTTGACCCAATATTTTGACAGTGTCATGTATGCCACCCTGCTCATGGCGAATATTTATATGCGCAATGAAGTGGGAGATTATTTTAGCCAAGGTGCTGAAGGTATACCGTTACTGCATCTATGGTCGCTGGGGGTAGAAGAACAGTTCTATATTTTCTGGCCTTTATTGTTATTACTGCTTGTTGGAAAGGTGTCGCGTAAATATACCTGGGCTGTAATCACCACATTAATTGTCACTTTACTGTTTTATGCCCAGCACAAGTTGACGCAAAATGCAGAGAAGGCCTATTACAGTATGCCGGTACGTGCTTTTGAGTTGCTGATTGGTGCGTTGATTGGCTTTCTGCCACAGCTCAAACTGCCGAAAAAACTGGTACAAAGCCTGGTCTGGGTCAGTTTAATCATCTTGTTTGCGACAGCCGTGTATTTTGATCAACAAACGCCGTTTCCTGGCGCAATGGCGCTCATACCATGTCTGGCAACAGCACTGATTATTTATCTGGGCCAATGCTCACCGTCAAGCAATGTTTTACTGAGCAATCGTTTAAGTACCTGGATTGGAAGAATTTCTTATCCTTTATATTTATGGCACTGGCCGATTATCGTGTTATTCGGCATTTATATGCAGCCATTAAATACTGAAAATCAGGTAGTGATTGTACTCTTGTCGATCATGCTGGCATTTTTGACCTATCAACTGATTGAAAAACCGAGCAAACGTTTTGTGATGGCAGCGAATTACAAGGTGATTATTATCGGTTTTCTGCTGCCAGCCATATGTTTTATCGCTATTGCCAAGATAGTCGATATCAAGGAAGGTTTCCCAGACCGGTTTCCACAGTCTGTCCATAACAAGCAGGAGGCACTCAATTCATTTGCGCATGTGATCCGAAATAAATGTATGGATATTGCGGATCCGAAAGCTTTACCAGACTCGGATGATTGTGTATTGGGTGATGCTAAATCTAACATCGATTTTTTATTAATCGGTGATTCTCATGCCAATGGTTATACCGCGATGCTGGATGTATGGGCCAAAGATGCGAATTTGCGCGGCTATGACGTCACGCAAAGTTCAACTTTCTATTTACCCGGGGTGCAGCGTTCAGAAGCGAATTTTAACCGCTGGAGAAAACTCGACAAGTTCGCGTTCAGAAATGATGCCATTACTGCCCATCTTGCTCAAACACATTACCGAACCATTATCTTGGCAGGTTCCTATGTGCCGTATTTTAATGATAAAGTGAAACTGGAAGATGGTGTCCATCATTCCAATGCAGAAATATTTAAAAACGGTTTTATGAAAGCTTTGAAGATTGCTTCTCAGTCCAGTGATCAGGTGATTCTGCTGAATGATGTACCGCGCCTGGATCAAGACGGGGTGCCGGCAGACTGCAATTTGCGCAATGAAATTTTAAATACGCATGTCTCATGTACTGTGTCGAGAAAAAATTATGAGGCCCAGTTGGCTGCTTTTAATCACATTGTTGCCGAAGCAAAACTGAAATACCCTGACCTGAAAATCATTGATCCAACCAAGGTTATCTGTAATCAGCAGATGTGTAAAATTATGATTAATAATGTGCCTTTATATCGAAATAAAGACAGCAATCATATTAATGATCAGGGTTCTCGGCAATTAGGCATTGAATATTTAAAACAGTATGGCAATCCGCTTAAAAATTAAAAGCAAGCATAAAAAAACCGCGTTATAAAACGCGGTTTTTTAATATTTGAAATTAACGCATTTTTGCCAAGAAACGACCTAAACGAGTAATCGCTTCACGTAATTCATTTTCGGCAGGCAAGAACACCACACGGAAATGATCCGGAGTCGGCCAGTTAAAACCGGTTCCTTGCACCAGTAACACTTTTTCAGCACGCAACAAGTCGAGCATGAATTTTTCATCATCTTCAATTGGATAAATTTCCGGGTCCAATTTAGGGAAACAGTACATGGCACCTTCAGGTTTTACACAAGATACACCCGGAATCTCATTTAACATTTCCCAGGCAATATTGCGTTGTTCATATAAACGACCACCCGGACGGATCAGGTCATTAATCGACTGGTAACCGCCTAAAGCAGTTTGAATTGCGTATTGCGCCTGATGGTTGGCACATAGACGCATCGAAGCGAGCATGTCCAAACCTTCAATATAGTCTAGCGCACGTGATTTATCACCGGTAATGGCCATCCAGCCTGAACGGTAACCTGCAATACGGTACGCTTTAGACAAGCCATTGAATGAAATACATAACTGGTCACCGGCAAGTGCAGCAACAGAAACATGCTCAATGCCATCATAAATAATTTTGTCGTAAATTTCGTCAGCGAACAAAATTAGGTCATATTTTTTCGCTAAAGCAACAATTTGCTCAAGCACATGACGTGGATAAACAGAACCAGTTGGGTTATTTGGATTGATAATCACGATACCACGTGTATTTGGGGTGATTTTGCTTTCCATATCCGCAATGTCAGGATACCAGTAGTTTTCTTCATCACATTTATAGTGAATGGCTGTACCACCCGACAAGTTTACCGCAGCAGTCCATAAAGGATAATCCGGCATTGGAACCAGCATTTCATCGCCATCATCCAGCAAGCCTTGCATTGCCATGACAATCAGTTCAGACACGCCATTACCGATATACACATCATTGACCTGCATATTCAAAATGCCTTTTTGCTGGTAATACTGACAAATCGCTTTACGCGCAGGGAAAATCCCTTTCGAGTCTGTATAACCCACGGCATTGGGTAAGTTTAAAGCCACATCATTAATAATTTCTTGTGGCGCTTCAAAGCCGAATGAGGCGGGATTACCGATATTAAGTTTAATAATTTTGTGACCGGCTTCTTCCATTTCATTGGCCGCTCGTAACACAGGTCCGCGAATGTCGTAGCATACATGCTCGAGCTTAGACGATTTCTTAATTTCGCGAGGGGTTTGGAAAGTGTTCGGCATTTTGATGTTCTCGGAAGGAGTGGAGGTCACTTTTGCATAACGATATAAATAACTTTTAAATGTCTCAGTTGTTACTAAATCAAGATTGTGTTCATCCCGAAGTAAAGCAACAATTTTTTCGTGCGTAAATCCTGCCTGTTGATACTGTTTAATCAAAGGAAGCAAATTTTTAAAAATAACGCTCTTTTTTTGCGACATTTTTTAATCCTGAGCAAGCTTATGACAAAGATTAACACTAAATTTGCTCACAAAAAAGCATTTCTTAAATAAACTGCTCACTCTATTTTTAACTATTGCTTACTTTTTGCTTTTTAGGGAAATTATAGGTCTTTTGTAAAATGTTAATGAAAGACTAGAAATTTAAATATGAATGACGTAAATATAGGATTATTTTATTTTAAATAGCAAGAAAGAAGGTACGTAGCCATGGGAAAACTCAATAAATCAGACCGAGAATGGCAAAGAGAGTTATCACCTGAAGAGTTCCGTATTACACGTCAAAAGGGAACAGAGCCTGCATTTACAGGTAAATACTGGAACACAAAACAAGATGGTACTTATGTCTGCCGTTGTTGTGGTGAGCCGTTATTTAGCTCAGAAACAAAATACGATAGTGGCTGTGGTTGGCCAAGTTTCTATAAAGCCTTAAATAATTCTGCAATTGAAGAACATACTGATACGACACACGGTATGGTGAGAACAGAAATTGTTTGTCATCATTGTGGCGCACATTTAGGCCATGTTTTTGAAGATGGTCCACAGCCAACAGGGTTACGCTATTGCGTAAATTCAGCTTCATTAGAATTAAAAACACAAGAAAAAAATGACGAGGAAACCTATCCATGACCAACATTTATCAGTTTGAGGCTGAGTTGTTAGATGGAAAAAATAAATCATTTGCTGATTATGAAGGCAAAGTTTTATTGATTGTAAATACTGCCAGTAAATGCGGTTTTACCCCCCAGTTTGCAGGTCTTGAAAAGTTGTATGAGAAATACAAAGATCAAGGCTTGGAGGTTTTGGGATTTCCCTGTAACCAGTTTGGCGGACAAGACCCCGGATCCAATGATCAAATCGGGGCTTACTGCCAAAAAAATTATGGCGTAACCTTTCCGATGTTTTCAAAGGTCGATGTTAAAGGTTCAGAAGCGCATATTTTATTCCGTTATTTGACCAATAACAGCAAAGGAATTCTAGGCAATGGGATCAAATGGAATTTCACCAAATTCTTGATTGGTAAAGATGGCAAAGTGTTAAACCGTTTTGCACCAACCACCAAGCCTGAAGACCTGGAAAGTGAAGTGCAAGCGGCTTTAGCCAAGTAATTTTTTCTGATTTGGAAAAATATATAGGGCGATCCATGGATCGCCCTTAATTCATTTATATTGTGTAGGCGAATGTCAAAAAAGCAATTTTTCCCTAGTTTAACTGCTTTGGTATTGGTGAGTACGCCAAACCCAGTATTTGCAAATGATCAAAAAATTGATGCATTGTTGCAAGATTTAACTACGCCACAAAAAAACTATGTGCCGTCAGCATTGGATTATAAGATTGATCCAAAACTGCTGAAGAAAAGTTATGAGGTCAATTGGTTAATTCCGCCAAAATTTAATTTTACGGCAACAGAATTAAAGGCTGCTCAATCACCAGTAAAAGTGAAAATGACCGTGATAGCCAGTAGCGGAATAATTGCCAAAGTCGAAATATTGAAAAGTACAGGCTCAAAAGTACTGGATGCTAAAGTGATTGATGCGTTAATGCAGGCAAAACTTGAATCTATTGCAATGGTTGACCGAAATATCACTTACAGCTTAATTCATGAACTGGAAATAAATAATCCACTGTAAAAACAGTGGATTATTATGAATCAGATTATATTACTTAATAGATTAGAGAATGGCTTTTAGGCGCTGAATTGCTTCTTCACATTGGGCAATATCCGCAACCAAGGCTAAACGCACATGGTTTTCACCCGGATTGCCTTGTTCGGTATCACGCGACAGGTAACGTCCAGGAAGCACTTTAATATGCGCTTTTTCCATCAGCATTTTGGCAAATGCTTCATCATTGTCGACTTTTAACCAGTAATAAAAACCTGCATCTGGTTTTTTGAGTGGCAGTAAATGACCCAGTTCTTTTTGGAACAGATCAAACTTAGCCCGATAAAGTTTACGGTTTTCTTCCACATGTACTTCATCGTCCCAAGCAGCAATAGACGCCAGCTGATGTTGAACCGGCATTGCTGCACCATGATAAGTACGATATTGCAAATAAGGCTTAAGTAAGGCTGCATCACCAGCAACAAAACCTGAACGCATGCCCGGCAAGTTTGAGCGTTTAGAAAGTGAGTGGAACACAACACAGTTTTTATAGTCATCACGTCCAATCTCAGCGCAGACTTCCAGTAAGCCGACTGGTGCTTCATCAAACCAGAGTTCTGAATAACATTCATCTGAAGCAATCACAAAGTCATATTTGTCGGAAAGTTCAATCAATTTCTTGAACTGTTGTTTAGACAATACCGCACCGGTTGGATTGCCTGGTGTGCAGACAAACAGTAATGCTGTTTTTTCCCAGACTTCCGCAGGCACGGCATCAAAATCACCGAGGTAATTGTTTTCTTCGGTACAGTTAATGAAATACGGTTTTGCACCGGCAAGCAAAGTTGCACCTTCATAAATTTGATAAAAAGGGTTTGGCATTACCACATACGGCGCATCTTCACGGTTCACCAAAGCTTGAACAAAAGAGAAGATTGCTTCACGTGTTCCTGAAACAGGAAGAACATTGCTTTCAGCACTCATACTGTTCAGCTTGAAACGACGGGTCAGCCAGTTAGCAATGCTTTGGCGCAGCTCTGGCAAACCTTTACTGTTCGGGTAAGTCGATAAATGCTTAAAGTTGTCAATAATTGCTTGTTTTACAAACTCTGGTGCAGGATGCTTCGGTTCACCAATCGATAATGGAATGAGTGGTAAATCGGCAGGTGTAATATCCTGAAAAAGTTTATTTAACTTTTCAAAAGGATAGGGGTGCAATAATGACAAACTTGAGTTCATGAAATCGATACCGCTTAATTTAAGTTAATGTTGTCCAGAGACTTGATTCGAGGCTTCATCGAGTGCTGATTTTAATTGCACAGCAAAAGTTGCAGCTTCTGAATCGGACATTGGAATGCCATCTTTTTTAGTGACAAAGAAAATATCTTCTGCGCGTTCACCCAGCGTTGCAATTCTAGCAGAGTGAATATCCAAACCTTGCATCATAAATAGACCGCCTATTTTTGCCAGTAAACCGGGATGGTCAAGCGTTGCTATTTCCACCATGTTTTGCTGTAACGCAGCATTCAGGGTAATGTCGACGGTATTTTCAATATCGAAATGGCGTAACTGGCGTGGAATACGACGTTGCATTAAACCCGGATATTTATCTGATTGACTGAGGGCTTTGACCAAAGCTTCAATCACGGTCTCTTCGCGTTCAGGGTCGGTCAGCAAGGTACCAAAACGGTCGAGAACCACATAAGTATCTAAACTAAATGCAGTGCTTGCAGTAATAATTCGCGCATCTTGAACATCCAGATTCATCCGGTCAAATACAGCAACGGTGGTGGCAAATAAATTGGGCTGATCTTGAGTGTAAATAAAGATCTGCACTGCATCCTGGGCAAATTGGCGATGGGCACGCATTAACACCAAAGGTTCAGTGTTGTTGCCATGTTGCAAGATGGCACGGGTATGCCAGGCAATTTCATCTGCCGATTCTTTAATGAAATATTCATCGCCCAGTTCCTGCCAAATGGTTTCGACATCATAGAGAGAGAAGTCATTGACCAGCAGTTCACTGGCAGCAAATTTGGTGTCTTCAATCAGCATTTGATAATCGACAGGACGCCCAAGACCGGTGCGAATCACATCACGGGCATGGGTATAAAGCTGGCGCATCAGCGATGAACGCCAGGTATTCCAGAGTTTCGGATTGGTCGCGTTAATATCTGCAACAGTTAATGTGTACAGATAATCCAGATGTTCCATATCACCGAGTTTTTCAGCGAAGGCTTGCACCACGTCTGGATCGGAAATATCTTTTTTCTGCGCAGTCATGGACATGAGCAAATGACTTTGAATCAGCCATGCGACCAGGTTGCATTCACGCTCGGTAAAGCCATGTTTGCGACAGAACTTGATTGCATCTTCTGCACCCAGTTCACTGTGATCCCCGCCACGACCTTTGGCAATGTCATGGAACAAAGCGGCCAAATAGACAATATCGCGACGTGCCAGACGCTGGAACACTGAACTCACCACAGGGAAATCTTTGGCAAATTCGGGTTCTTTAAAGCGGTTTAAATTGCGCAGTAAAAGTAAGGTATGTGCATCTACAGTATAAATATGGAATAGGTCATATTGCATCAGACCCATAATCTGGCCAAATGCAGGAATATAATTACCCAAAACACTATATCGTTTCATCGCAACGAGCGTCTCATAAAGACGATGCGGTGAGCGAATGATTGCCATAAACAGGGCTTGATGTTCAGGATTATCCCGATAGCTTTGATCAATGCGTTTTGCAGCAAGAATCAGAAGACGCAAGGTACGTGCACGAATACCTTCAATTTCCGGACGATTGGCCAATAAATAGAAGATTTCTAGAATTGCGCTTGGGCGTTCCGAGAAAATTTTGTGATGCTGTACCGCAAGTTTGCCATCCACCAGCTTGAAGTTTGCGTTGATTTCTTCAATTTTGCGTTCATAGTTGGGCAAACGTGGCGTAATCACTGATTCATTAAAGTAAGCCAGCAGCATTTCATTCAGTGTGGATACTTGCTGCGCGCTACGATAATAACGCTTCATGAATTGTTCGATTGGATAGTTTTGTGAATGATGTTCTTCACGGGTGTAGCCGAACAGGGCTGCAATATCGCGTTGATAATCGAACAATAAACGGTTTTCATCGCGTTTGGTTAAGCGGTGTAAATGATGGCGAATTTCCCACAGGAAACTTTCCGCTTCTTCTAAAACACCAAGTTCAAAATCTGAAATAAAACCTAAATGCACCAGGTCATAAATACGGTTGACGCGGAAATGGCGTTTTGCAATCCAGCCAATTTGGTTGATGTCACGAATACCGCCCGGGGCATTTTTAATATCCGGTTCGAGATTACTTTCGGTATTGTTATGTTGAGCATGGCGTCGTGCCTGCTCATCCATTTTGGCATCAAAAAAAGTCTTGTCTGTCCAGGTTTGTGACACGATCCGGCGCGGCCATTTGGCTAAATGTGGATTGCCAATAATCAGGCGTGACTCAATCAGGGCGGTGGCAACGGTTAAATCACTGGTGGCCTGTTCTACACATTGGGAAATGGTACGTACACTAATGCCCGGTTTGAAATTACCCACGTCCCATAATGATGAGATAAAGGTTGAAATCAGTTTTTCCTGATCGGGTGTGATCTCATCTTCCGATAAAATCATGATGTCGACATCAGAGTACGGCAACATTTCCCGACGACCATAACCGCCAACAGCAAATAAACCTAAATCGGTCTGATCCAGTTCGGCATGTTTCCAGAGAAACTGTAAGGCTTCATCAATCAAATTGGATCGGGCCGAAATGACTTCACGAATCGACTGTCCATTTTCAAAACCTTCCTGAAGCTGCTTTTCAACATCTGTGCGCCATTGATTGATCGCTTGAATGTCATGGTTACTTTTAACGTAATTTAACAGTGGAGAGGTATTGATCATGAACAGGGGTCCGTAAATAAGGTGACAGGTTTAGTTTTGCTGAACACTGACTTGAGTCGCCGTGTGTAGTGCGAGTTCACGTGCCTGATCGGTTGTTTCAGCACGTGCCGTTGCAACACCCATGCGACGACGTTTAAAACCTTCGGGTTTACCAAAAAGGCGTAAATCTGTATCCGGATTAGATAAAGCAAGATTTAAGCCAGAAAAAGACAGATTGTGATCATCAACACCCGCATAAATAACTGCACTTGCTGCAACGCTATGGCGTGTTGTATTCACAGGCAGGCCTAAAATGGCACGTGCGTGCAGTTCAAATTCGCTCTGGAATTGCGATGCAAGTGTCACAAGCCCCGTATCATGCGGACGTGGTGATACTTCACTAAACCATACTTTATCGCCTTTGACAAACAGTTCGACTCCGAAAATACCGCAACCGCCCAAGGCTGCTGTTACTTTATGTGCAATCCGTTTAGATTCCTCTAAAGCTGCTGGAGTCATAGCTTGAGGCTGCCAGCTTTCGACATAATCGCCAGCATTTTGACGATGTCCGATCGGGTCGCAGTATTGAGTTTCGATTTCACCCGTTTCTGCATTTTTAGCGCGAACTGTCAGTAAGGTAATTTCAAAGTCGAAATCAATTTGTGATTCCACAATGACTTTGCCTTGATTCACACGACCGCCAGTTTGGGCATATTCCCAAGCGGCATCGACTTCATCAAAGCTTTTAACGCGAGATTGACCTTTACCTGAAGAGGACATCACCGGTTTAACAAAATTTGGATAGCCAATGTCATCGCAAGCAGCACGGAAAGACTCAATCGAGTCGGCAAAACGATAAGCAGAAGTTGGTAGGCCCAGTTCTTCAGCTGCCAAACGACGGATTCCTTCACGGTTCATGGTCAGGTTGACTGCTTTGGCTGAAGGAATAACGGTGGCAATATTTTGTTCTTCGATATCGACCAAAACCTGAGTCGCAATCGCTTCAATTTCAGGAATAATTAAATTGGGTTTAACTTGTTCGATCAGTTGTTTAAGTTCTTCGGCATCTGCCATATTTAAAGTATAAGAATAATGGGCAACTTGCATGGCAGGTGCGTGATCATAACGGTCTGCAGCGTGAACTTCCACACCCAGACGTTGTAGCGAAATCACCACTTCTTTACCCAACTCTCCTGAGCCTAAGAGCAAAACTTTAAATGCAGAAGCTTGAAGGGGAGTACCAATAGTCACGCTCATGTAAATCATCCATGCTTGATTTTATGGGCTTTTAGCATAGCAGAACTGATTGGAGGATTAAGCCTGGATTCACATAAAATAATGATATTGTCCAACAATTTTATTTATAAAGTTTATAGAGATTTACATCTTAAATCAGGCAGATTGCTTGAACCGATCTGGAACAGGGTTTAAATGATAAATACGGTTTTGCGGGTTCAGTTTTTCCATTTCTAAAATTTGATGCTGGCTTAAATCCAGCCAGCTTAGGAGTTTCATTGTTTTATAGCGTTGCCAGCAGAGATATGGAACGGCAAAAGGAAGGATGAAGCCAAGGGTGAATAATCCAAGCCCCATCAGACAAAGCATTAAGGCATCCTGCAGCACCTTGCCCAACTGGAAATGACCGACAGAAAATGCTGCAAGGGAAAAGAGTAGAAAAAGCAGTGCAAATAGAAAGCCAAACAATTGAAGTGCATTCGGTAATACACGATGTTTAAAACTCCAGTAGCCAAATATCAGATTCTGCGGATGCAAGTGTACGATCTGCTGGGTCTGATTCAGCATGGCAATAATCTGATTTTTGCCATTATTTTCAAAATAAATGGCCTGGACTAAATCTGCTGGTTCAGCATGTACTTCTATAAAATGACCAGCAAAGTTCTGAGCATTAATAAAGCATTCAAAATAACACGCAGGAAAGCTGTATCGGGAATATGGTAATGGTTCATCCCGCCGTTGATGAATAAAGATTTTCCCTTCAATAAGCTGTTTGGATTCAAACATGCAAGATGATCCTTCTTTTTGTTTTTATATTCAATATAAAAGGCTTATACACTCAAATTAGCATAAGCCTTTGTTTATCTTAAGATGAATTTTTAATTTTTTAAAAGTGAAAGGGCAGATAAGTATAAATCAAACCATAAGTCACGGCCGCTGTTAAAGTCGCAGGTACAATCTGCTTAAACTTAAAATACAGCCCGGTTAAGGTTAAAAAACCGATCAGCATGGCAAAGCTTTTATTCGGCGTTTCCATCAGCGGTGGAAGGGTAGCAACCACCAGCATCGAACTAATTGCAGCAATACCAATACTGCCTAAGGCAATTTTGATCCAGACTGAACCACGCTTTTGAGAGTTTTGCTGATGTTTTTGAATGACATAAAAAGGACCAAACCGCGATGCAAAATTGGCAATCCCGACGATGATGCCCACCAGAATAATTTCAAGATTCACGCGCTTCTCCAAATTCATCATCGTGTTGTTTCAAAATATAGTGCTTAAATAAGCCTGCCAAAATACCGGATAAAATTCCAATGAAAATCGCCGCCGACAAATTAATGAAATAGCAGGCGATGGCTGAAACAATTAAACAGACAGCGACGATTAAAGTATGTTTCTTTTCAAATGCAGCAAGCAGGAAACTTAAGAACAGTGCAGGAAGCAGGAAATCCAATGCGGCTTGTAAAAATTGCGGCAAATGGCTGACCTGATCTGCAAATAATCCACCCAAGAACGAACCTAAAGCCCAAGACATCCAGCTGAATAGACTCACGCCTAGCATCCAGGACTCTGACCATTCCTGCCGACGTTGCGAGAGTTTAATCATCCCGGAAGCAAAGACTTCATCGGTCAGACCCCAAGCCCAAAATGCTGTCTTTTTTAAGTTTAATTTATCTTGAATCAGGTTTTGCAGCGCGGGGCCGTAGAGTAGATGACGAATATCTAAAGCAATCACGGTAAGCGCTGTCATCCAGATGGATGTACCGCTGCCGAGTAAAGCCACCACTAAAAACTGGCTGGCACCGGCATACATGGAGCAGGATAAAAACAGGGCTTCCCAAGGGGTAAAGCCAAATTGTGTCGCGGAGACACCGAAAGCAAAAGAAACCGGAAGATAAGTAAAAATAATGGCTTGACTATCTTTAGCGCCTTGCCAAAAACCAGCAGCTTGTACTGGAGGAATTTTGTGCTCAGACACGACACACCTAAGAAAAGTTAGACAAAGGGGAGAAAATGATGATTGAGTATTCTACCCGAATTCACTAGCATAGTGCCGAAATGTTTGTATAGGCAGCGGATATGTTTGCGTCCAAATCACGTGCAATAGGGATGATTTCTGTACTGTGCAGTATTTTTGCATTGCAGGCTTGTGGTAACCCATCTGAAGAACCCGAGCAGAAAGTTGAAATTAAGGCTGCACCAAAGCTTAGCAATGATGCAACCACGTATGCCCATGAAGCCTGGAAGTTTATCAATCAAGTCGATGGCTTGGTGTACGCAAAACAGTTGGATGTGCTTGAAGAACAGGTGCGTAAACCTGCCCGCAAGTTAAGTACCGACTGGCGTATTAATGTCAAAATGACCGACTCCGTGACTGAAGGAAAATATGCTTTGTGCCGTAAAGCATTGACCAGTCTGGAAATATGGGCGCGTGAAAGCATCGACCAATCCAGTGCGGTGGCACAAAAGCAAGCAGATTACGAACGAGATAAACAACAGTGCAAGGGTGCGATAGATAATCCTGAACTGGGAAATACTGACCCGAAAAAGAAAGGGGTTTAAGTCAGATGAAACGAGGCGAATGCCTCGTTTTTTTTCATGCAGTTTTTTTAAAGTTTATTTTTACTTATAGTTAAAAAGAATTAATAAGAGAATAAAACGATAACATGATAAATATATAGAATTATCATTAAATGATAATGTGTGTATAATAAATTGCATTAATGTTGTTATTATTTTGATAAAAATCTAAATAACTTCCATGTAGTAAATAAATAAGGCTGAAAAAGATGTTTAATAAAGTGTTTTTATCAATAAGTGTGGTTTTGACTCTAACTGTTTGTCAAAGCGTTCCAGCCGCGCTTGCTTCACATGCTGCAGATCAGGTTCAAGTGATTCATTCATCTTCTTCAAATATCCAGCAAGAAGTTGCACCTTGTACCAATGGTTTTGATGCCGTGAATGTATGTGAGTTACTTTCATAAGCGGTAAATATGAATGAGCAGACCAGTACATTCACTTTTTATGCGTATGTCATGCTTAGCTATAGATGAGTGAAATACTGCAACGGTATTGCATTTCAATCATTCAGATATTATTAATATCTAATATTTTTTGTTCAAAGCTCTGGAAATGCATGCGCGATTCGATGCAATTTAGCCAGATCCAAAATTTCGATTTTCCGAAAAGAAAGCCGCAAAATATTCTGCTTCTCTAAAGCCTGCAGTTCCTGGTTCACGGTTTGTCTGGAACAGGTCAGCATTTGCGCCAATTGTTCTTGGGACAAATGAATGGTGTTGGTTTCAATCATTAAATGACTGCCATAGCCATTTAAGATAAACATTAAGCGTTGTGCTAAACGCTGGGTCATGTTTTGGGTCTGAATCGAAATGAGTTCTAAAAAAGCAAAACGTAACTTTTGACTGGTCAATTGCGCAATGTGATACCAAAAAACCGGATGTGCTGCGAGCAGTTTGTGAATGGCGAGACTTGGAATATGCAAGATCAGACTTTTTTGAATGGCGATGGCATCGTGCGAGCGAGGTTGGGCATCGACCAGTGAGATTTCGCCAAACCACATAATCGGTTCCACAATTGCCGCTACGGATTCTTTGCCTTCAATATCAATATAGCCTAAGCGAACAGCGCCTTCTAAAACGGCATAGATGCCATTAAATGTATCTCCTGAATGGAAGATAGCTTGTTCCTTGGCAAAATGCTGTTGCACCGCATGGCTCACAATAAATTCCTTAAACACTGAAGGCAATTGTGAAAACCATGCGTTCTGTTCTAAATGAGCAATATAAACGGAGGATAGCACTTCAATTCCTTTTTGATCTGAGTTGTCATTTAGCCGACAACTTTGCCTTTGGTTTTTTTATATAGTCGAAGCATGAGTGTAACAAGGAAGAACAACATGACCAAATTAGAACAGCTGCTCAGCCAGTATGCAGCGTATCACCTAGATCATAAAAACATTTTGACGCATTTTGTGGGCATTCCTTTGATTGTCTTTGCCATTGTTTGTTTAACCGCAAGAGCAGGTGTGATGCTGTCAGGAATGGAGTTGACCTTAGCGTCGGTAATCCTGATTGCAAGTGGCATATATTACCTGAGTTTAGACCGCATTTTGGGTCTGATCATGCTAGTCATCTATGCGATCGCTTATCCATTCGCTTACAAGATTGCACAGCTCGATACCAGTCTTTGGCTAAGCTTAAGTATTGGCATCTTTGTCGTAGGATGGGCATTTCAGTTTGTGGGGCATTTTTATGAAAAGAAAAAACCGGCATTTATGGACGATATTATTGGCTTAGCCATCGGCCCATTATTTGTTTTGGCGGAAATGGTATTCATGCTCGGTTTTCGTAAAGGCCTAGAGCAACGTATACTAGACCACGCTCATTTGTTACGCGCTAAAATGGATAACAAGCAGATCTCAGCCTTAAACTAGTTGAATTAGTGTATAGCCATAAAAAAAGCCCCGAATGAGTCGGGGCTTTTTTCGTTTTAACGATTAAACATTAAAACGGAAGTGTAAAACGTCACCGTCTTGAACGATGTAAGTTTTACCTTCTAAACGCCATTTACCGGCTTCTTTCGCGCCAGCTTCGCCGTTGTATTGTACGAAGTCATCATAAGCGATACATTCAGCGCGGATGAAGCCTTTTTCAAAGTCAGTATGAATTACGCCAGCAGCTTGAGGAGCGGTTGCCCCCACTTTAACCGTCCAAGCACGAACTTCCTGTACACCTGCAGTGAAGTAAGTTTGTAAGCCAAGTAGTGAATAACCTGCACGAATGACCGCATTCAGACCAGGTTCTTCCATGTCCATTGCTTCAAGGAATTCAGCGCGGTCTTCATCTTCAAGCAATGAAATTTCAGCTTCAATCTGGTTGCACAGTGGAACCACAATCGCATTTTCAGCAGCAGCAAGTTCACGAACAGCATCCAAATGGGGATTGTTTTCGAAACCATCTTCAGCAACATTGGCAATGTACATGGTTGGTTTTAAAGTCATTAAACCAAAACCACGAACCAGTTTACGCTCATCATCATCAAGGTCAGCTGCGCGAGCCGGTTTGCCTTCATCCAATAATGGCTGGATTTTTTCTAAAATCGCTTTGGTTGCAATCGCTTCTTTATCGCCACTTTTTGCAGATTTTGCTAAACGCGTGATGGCTTTTGCAACTGCTTCAAGGTCAGCAAGTGCAAGTTCAGTGTTGATGGTTGCGATGTCATCCAGCGGATCAATCTTACCATTCACGTGAATTACGTTTTCATCTTCAAAACAGCGAACCACGTGTGCAATCGCATCGGTTTCACGGATATTGGCAAGGAACTGGTTACCCAAGCCTTCACCTTTAGATGCACCCGCAACCAAACCGGCGATATCCACAAATTCCATTGCAGTTGGAACCACACGTTGCGGTTTAACGATTTCCGCAAGTTTGTCCATGCGCAGGTCAGGCACAGGTACGATACCGGTGTTTGGTTCAATGGTACAGAAGGGGAAGTTTTCTGCAGCAATCGCAGCTTTAGTCAATGCATTGAAAAGTGTAGATTTACCAACGTTCGGCAAGCCGACAATACCGCAATTAAAACCCATGAAATGACTCACAAAGTATTATTTAAAAATTGTGGCTGATTTTACATGAAAGCCACCACAAAGTCAGGTCATGGCTT
The DNA here is from genome assembly GCF_052712855.1 of Acinetobacter sp. F16. NCBI lineage: Bacteria > Pseudomonadati > Pseudomonadota > Gammaproteobacteria > Moraxellales > Moraxellaceae > Acinetobacter > Acinetobacter sp. F16. The sequence goes on along the minus strand of NZ_JBRATK010000011.1, from coordinate 78,119 downwards.
TCATGTTTATTGAAAACAACTGAAATGTATATTGTTTAAATTTTACGTTTATCCAGCTGGTTGGCAAGGGTGTCGCCCGTTGCCTGAATCAGCATGACCAAAACAATCAGCACCACAATAACCGCAAGCATGATTTGCATATCAAAACGCTGATAACCATAGCGGTAGGCAATATCGCCCAAACCGCCTGCACCAATGGCACCGGCAATCGCGGAGGAGTTAATCATGGTGACTAAGGTTACGGTAAATCCGGCCACAATACCGGGCAGTGCTTCGGGCAGAAGTACATGCCAGACAATCTGTTTGCGGTTACAGCCCATGGCTTGAGCTGCTTCAATTAAACCTTGATCGACTTCGCGCAAACTGACTTCGGCTATACGGGCAAAGAAAGGTGTCGCGGCAAGGGTCAGTGGAACCACGGCTGCCCATACGCCATAACTGGTGCCAACAATAAGTCGAGTCAGTGGAATCAGCGCGACCATTAAAATCAGGAAGGGGATTGATCGGGTAATATTGACGATCCATCCCAAAGACTGGTTAATGCTTTTCGAGGGATAAATGCCATGTTCCGAGGTGTTGACCAAAATCACGGCCATCGGCAAACCAATCAGCAAGGCAAAAAATGCGGAAACACCGACCATCAATAAGGTATCGATGGTGCCCGTAATCAAAAGATCAATGAGTTGGTCGTGCATAGCCCAATACCTCTAGATGCGCAATTTGGTTTTTTAATTGTTGTTGGAGTTGCTGGAGATCAATCTCTAGATCAGCTACACCCACGATTAACGTGCCGACCAAATGATTTTGAATGGTATCGATGTGACTTTGATACAAATGTACCGAATGCCCAAAGCGATTTAAAATTTGTGCAAGGTCAGGAGAATGTTTGGCTTCACTGGCATATTTCAGTTTTAAAATAGTATGTGAAACCGTATTGTCCTTTTCAGGATAAAGCGCAAAGGGCAAATCCAGTTGTTCCAGATTGAGTAGCTCTTGGGTAATCGGTTGTTCAGGATTGGAAAATACTGACCAGACCTGTCCGGATTCCACGATTTCGCCTTTCTCAATTACTACCACTTGATCGCAGATTTCACGGATCACCTGCATTTCATGGGTAATCAGCACAATGGTAATGCCGAGTTTCTGATTGATTTCTTTGAGCAGGGAAAGCACCACCGAGGTACTTTCTGGATCCAGTGCAGAAGTGGCTTCATCGCAGAGCAAAATTTCAGGATGGCTGACCAAGGCGCGGGCAATTCCGACGCGTTGCTTTTGCCCACCAGAAAGCTGTGACGGATAATGTTGTGCCTTATCGCTCAGCCCAACCAGCTCCAGTACTTCATTGACGCGTTGTTGAATGTCCGCCTTGTTAAAGTTTGAAATTTTTAACGGCAGGGCGACATTTTCCCAAACGGTTTTTGCCGACATTAAATTAAAATGCTGGAAAATCATGCCAATTTTTTGGCGCAACTGAATTAAATCCTGATGATTTAATGTCGCTATTTCCTGTTGATGGATATGAATGCTGCCTTCATTAGCCTGTTCCAATCCATTCAAGGTGCGAAGCAGGGAGGATTTGCCCGCGCCACTTTTACCAATAATGCCCAGAATCTTGCCTTGGGGAATATCCAGATTAATATTCTTTAAGGCATGTACCTGTTTGTCCTGTACATCATAAAATTTATTCAGGTGCCGGATTTGAATATGCGGCACTGAAAAATCGATTTGTGAACCAAAACTCACCATGGTTATTCTCCTTATTTCCAGCCTTCAAACCACATGCCTTGCCCAAAATCTTCATTCAAAATTTCACGAACTTTGGCAGAGTTTTGGAATGCTTTTACAAAGGTAGCCAGCTTTTGGTCCTGATCTGAATAGTCTTTACGCGTCACAAATAAAATGGCGTATTTTTTATCTACCGGGTCAATCATCAGGGCTGAATTGGGGTCAGCAACTTTCGCCATTTTTAAATAATGCGGAAAGCCCATGATCAGGTCCGCTTCGTTATAGGCGTGCGCTGTTTGTGGGCCTTCAACTTCAATAAGCTTGAGCTGTTTCGGGTTGCTGGCGATGTCTTGCAGTGTGGTTAATTCATTGTTGACATCTTTTACCGAGAGCAAACCTGCACGGGCCAATAGGGTCAAGCCACGCGATAAGTTCACCGGATCATTCGGCACCACCACTTTGGCCTGATTGGGAATTTGATTCAGCGACTGATATTTTTTTGAATATAAGCCGACATGACTGCCTGAACCTTTGCCAAAAGCATGCAGCTGATAACCGGTTTCACGCACGGCATTGGCCAGGAACACACTCTGCTGAAAAAAGTTGGCATCAATATCGCCGTTTTGAACCGCAACATTGGGTGCTTGCCAGTCTGAAAACTCGATCAGTTCGACATCAATGCCTTGGGCTTTGACATCGCCCGCCACACTTCTTAAAAGTTCGGCATAGGGTGGGCTAATGCCAATTTTTAGGGTATTACTGTGTTGATTGCTATTGATCCAGCGGTAGCCTGCAAGCCCGGTCACCAGCGCAATCACCACTGCTGTAATGACCCAAAGTTTGGTATTGTTTTTGACGGTATTTGACATGATCTTATTTCCAGCCCGGGAACCAGAGTTTGGCACCAAAGTCTTGGTCCAGAGCCTGTTTCACTTTTGTAGAGTTCTGATAGATCTCGACAAATTTTTTCAGCTTGTCATTTTTATCTTGGTAATCATCACGCACGGCAAACAAAATGGCATAACGTGTGTCAGCGTTAGAGTCAAATAACAAGGCTTGTTCAGGATCGGCGGTTTTAGCCAGACGTAAGTAGTGCGGGTAGCCAAAAGCCAGATCGACCTCATCAATAGCACGTGCCGTTTGTGGACCTTCTACTTCAACAAACTGCAGATTTTTAGGGTTGGTCGCAATGTCTTTCAGGCTAGATAAATAGTTTTCTGGATTTTTAAGTGTGATCAGTTTTGCCTGTTGTAAAAGCAATAGGGCGCGTCCCTGATTCACAGGATCATTGGGAACCACCACTTTGGCATTGTCTTTTAACTCATCAAAGCTTTTGATTTTCTTTGAATACAAACCGACATGCGTAGCCGCACCTTTGGCGAATGCCTTGATTTTAAAGTCGGTTTCTTTTTTCGCATTATCCAAAAAAGGCTGGTGCTGGAAGAAGTTGGCATCAATATCACCGTGATTCAAAGTGATATTGGGCGTATTCCAGTCGGAAAATTCCACCAGTTTGACGTTTAGACCTTGTTGCTTGGCCTCGGTAGCTGCCACCTGTAAAGGCTTGGCAAAGGATGGACTAATGCCAATCACCAGTTCATCAGAAGCGGATTTCTTTTGTTGATTCCAGACCACCAGTCCAATAATCACGGCGGCAATAATCACCCCAATAATGGTGAATTTAGTTTTCGCTGTTTGTGCCATGTTGCACCTCAAAATTTATGCGGATTGTTTTTGCTTTAAGTTGGAATTCGAAGTTGAGGCGGAGCTTTGACATCGAAATTTCTGAACAGGGTGTGAGGCAGATAGATGGTCGCCTTGCTGAAAAAGTTTGTGTCTTAAACTGCCGTGTTCATATGCTGTTTTATAACGGCCACGTTGCTGTAATTCAGGAATCACCAGTCGAATAAAATCATGGTGTGATTCAGGTGCAACGGTTCGGGTCAGGTTAAAACCATCGATTCCTGTTTCATCCATCAGTTGAATCAGTTTTTTTGCCACGGTTGCACCACTGCCGACAATCAGGGGATAGCGTCCACCGAGTACATGCTGTGCTTTTAAATCATTTTTAGTGATTTTTTGTTCCTTGAACTTATTGTTTACTGAAGCAATGCTGTTGGTCTTTTGATAGGGAATCGCTTCGTCATCGGCAAATTTAGACAGATCAATCCCGACCGAACTGGAGAAGTGGGCGAGACCCGCTTCAGGACTGGCATAAGCAATATATTCATCCAGTTTTTGTTGTGCCAGATCATCAGTTTCAGCCGTCACCACAGTAATGCCGACAAAGATTTTAATGGCTTCTGGATCGCGTCCTTGTTCGGTCGCTTGCTTCCGAATTTGATCGACCTGCTTTTTAATTTTTTCAGGTTGATCGCCACCAATGAACATGCCTTCTGCATGCTGGGTCGCAAATGCTAAACCACGAGGGGATGCACCTGCCTGGAATAAAACCGGGGTGCGTTGTATTGAAGGTGCAACCTGAAATACGCCCTGACTTTGGTAAAACAGACCTTGATGCTGAACCGGATGAACTTTGGCTGGATCGGTAAAAGTACGATTCTGCTTGTCTTTTAGGACTGCATCGTTTTCCCAGGAACCTTCCCAGAATTTATAGCAAAGCTGTAAAAATTCTTCGGCTTGCTCATAACGCAGGTCGTGGTCTTTCAAGCCTTTTTCACCAATCAGCCGTTGGGCACTATCTAAGTAACCGGTGACAATATTCCAGCCGATACGACCTTGGGTGAGATGATCCAGACTGGCAAAACGGCGTGCAAATTGATAAGGCGATTCATAGCTTAAATTGACCGTGATGCCAAAACCTAGATTTTGCGTCACGGCAGCCATAGCTGAAACTAAGGTGGTCGGATCATGGCTTGGCAGTTGAATAGACTCTTTTAAAGTCAGCTCAATGTCATTTTGGTAGACATCATAAACCCCGGTAATGTCGGCAATAAACAAGCCATCAAAAAGGCCTTGTTCTAGGGTTTTAGCCAAGTCCGTCCAGTAACTGAGTTCATTAAAACGATGTGATTCATCCCGTGGATGGGTCCATAAGCCATGGTTGATATGACCGACACAGTTCATGTCGAAAGCATTGAGCAGGATTTTCTTCGCTATATTTGGCGTTGAGGCTGTTGTCATTACAATGTCCCCCGACGTGGCGGCAATACACCGTTTAACAGGTGATTGGCAATGAAATAATATTTCCATCGCGACGCATCATGCAGGGTATGTACACGAGCATTACGCCAGAAACGGTCTAGACCATCTTCACGTTGGCTACCACGGCTACCAGCCAGTTCAATCAGTTTTGATGACGCTTTCAATGCTGTTTCAGTACTGTGTGCGCGAACCTTTGCGACATCGATTGAAGCTTTGGCAATATTTTCAACGGTCGGTTGTGGCTTGGCAGCATCAATAGAACGTGCGGCTTGTTTCAGTAACACTTCCGATGCACGGACATCGGCAGCGATGCGGCCCAATTCAAACAGGGTGAGCGGATCGTCCGTGGCTTTATCGATACCTGAATCAATCCATGGACGTGCTTGACGTACACGGACTAAAGTTTCTTCAAATGCAGCACGTGCAATACCGGTTTCAATCGCAGCATGCATGATTTGAGCAAAAGGTCCTGAAATGGTCGGTTGTGAATAGGCTGTATCGAATGGAATGACATCATCGGCTTCCACGAAAACATGATTGAATTTAACCGTGCCGCTACCGGTGGTGCGCTGTCCAAAACCAGACCAGTCATCGACGAATTCCAGGCCTTCACTTTGACGCGGAATAAAAACCAGGAATTCACGGCCATGCTCATCTTTGACCAAGGTCGGAATGCGATGTGCAAATAAGCTGCCGGTGCAATAAAACTTTTCACCATTTATGATAAAGCCGCCGTCGACTGGACTGATTGCAGTTTGCTTTTGTGCAGCAGTTTTGGTTTTAAATTCTGCCAATGCATTACCAAAACGTGCACCTTTTAAAACCTCGGCATACAGTTTTTGTTTTTGTTGTTCTGTACCTGTATTGCGTAAAATTTCTAGGCCATAAAAATGATTTTGTGGAATTTGTCCAATTGAACCATCGACCCCACTCATGAGTGCAATGACTTGAGCGACTGTATAGCTTGAGACTTCTGCGCCACCATACTGTTTCGGCACAGTCATTGCCCATAAGCCGGATTGGCTGTACGCCTCAATTTCTTCAAAGGGCAGAAGACGTTCAGCATCACGTTGCACAGCATGATATTTAAACTGTTCTGCTAGCGTGCGCGCGATTTCCAATGCTTCAGCATCAGACTGAATAATATGTGCATGCGCCAATTGTTGTGCTTGAGACTGGCTAAGTTCTTGATATGAAGTCATGTTTTTATTCCTTAAATCCAGGCGTGACGGGCTGGAAGTTTATGATTGAGGTAATAGTCACCTAAAGCATGTAATTTCCAACGTACCGGGTCATGTAAGGTATGCACACGGGCATTGCGCCAATGTTGATCCAGATTATGTTGACTTAAACTTGAACGGCTGCCGCCGAGTTCAAGGAGTTTTTCAGAAATGTGTAGTGCAGCATCATTGGCATAAATTTTCGCTTCAGCCACCAAAATAGAGGCTTTGGCAGCTTGTTCATCTGTGATTGTATCGAGTTGATCCAGTTCATCTAAATACTCCGCCGCTTCATCGAGTAACAAGATGGCAGCATCGAGTAATACATTCGACTTGCCGACTTCTTGCAGGGTGTAATGTTCAAAGCTGGCTTTTTCGACATTGGCATCCACAATCGGACGGGCTTTCTGTACCGCACTTAGCGTGTCGGAAAATGCCGCTTCTGCAATGCCGACATCAATCGCCACTTGCATCAGCTGTGAGAAAGCACCCCGATAGTTTGGTGCATTGCCGAGTAGGCGTTCATCAAAAATTAAAAATGGATCGACTTCAACATGATGGAGTTTAACTGTGCCACTAGAGGTGGTGCGCTGACCAAAACCATTCCAGTTATCTATCACTTCAACGCCAGTCGCTTGATGATTGACCACCACCAAAACCACATGACCTTCAGGGTGAATGGCCTTGATTGCGAGCCAGTGTGCGAAACTGCTGCCAGTAGAATAAAACTTTTCACCATCAAGAAAATAATGACCATCTTCAATGGTTAAAAGCGTATTTAATGTTTTGGTATCTTTTGTGTTGCGTTCCGGACCACCATTGGCCAAGCGTTTGCCTTGTAAAATTTCATTAAAAATAAACGTTTTTTGTTGTTCCGTACCCATAATGTTAATCATGTTGAGCAGGGCAATCTGGTTTTGTGGAATTTGCCCCACGCTGGAATCGGCTTTATTTATAATGCGAAAAACATGCGCCAAAGTTTTATTGGAGACAAATGCACCACCAAAATTTTGTGGAATGCGAATTCCGCCCAAGCCTTTTTGACTGAATAAATCAATTTCAGCAAAGGGTAATTGACGTTTTTGATCACGTTCATTACGACCTTCCAAAGCAAAATCTGCAACCTGGTATGCTGCATTAATTGCATCTTGGCCATTTTTAACCACATGAACATTGTCAGAAATTAAATGAGACATAACGACACCTTAAATAGATATCGAAACGCTACAAGTAATCGAATTCAAAATTAAGCAATTGCTTTTGCAAAGCTTATGAAAAATGATCTTTAGGATAAAAAGTGCTAGTTTTTGAAACAAAATGAATATGTTAAGTGTTTAAAAATCAACATGATTTGGTTTTGTTTGTGTTTTATTTTGACTTTAATTTAGGGGTTTATCTGCTTTAAAGATAATCAAGACAAAAATATGTATAAAAATAAACAATCTGGCAATGGGTAATGTCCTTACGCTTTTGAATACAAAGTCCATTGTATTTATAGGGCAGGGTGACTAAAGTATCCGACTAAGGTCGTTGGTTATTTTTATAACCTGAACTAAAAAATAACTGCGGAGATGTTATGCGAACTTTATACCAGTTTCCTTTATCTCATTTTTGTGAGAAAGCTCGCTGGTTACTCGATCATAAAGAGTTGGAGTATGTGGCTCATAATCTGATCCCGGGTGTGCATCGTGCATTTGCACAATTAAAAACCGGACAAAACCGTTTACCGATTTTACGTGACCAAGACCGCTGGATTGCCGATTCAACTGAAATTGCATTGTATCTAGATGAAGTTTATCCAGAACATTCTTTGCTACGGGCTGATTTACAAAAGCGCGAGCTGGCTTTAGGAATTAATCAGCAAGCCACAGAATTGGGGATGCATGTGCGTCGCTGGGGCTTGGCGCATACATTATCCCAAAGTGAAGAATCACTCGATATTTTGATTGGTGAAAAAGGCTATTTACGTCAATTTGAAAAATATTCAAAACCGGTTATCAAAGCATTGCTTTCAAAAGGCTACCAACTGAATGCTGATAAAGTGGCTGAGTCTAAACAACGAATGGATGCTTTAATTGAGCTTCTGAACCAGCGCCTGATTGAAAATCATGGTCGCTATTTTGTTGGTGAGCGTTTAGGTCTGGCTGATATTGCTGTCTGTTCGATGCTCGCTCCACTTCTGGAAATTCCCGGTACACCGTGGGAAAAAGAGCATGGCGAAGTGTGGTCTGAAGAATTTAAAAAATATAAAGAGACTTTAACTGAATTGCCGATTGGGCAATATGTGCTGCGTGTCTATAAAACTGAACGCAATGCCCGAGTGGACTGGCGTGGTGTTTAAACCGGATTTATAAAAATACGCGCTCTATAGCGCGTATTTTTTTGCTCACTTAATGACTTGCTATAAAACCGACCTAACCAAATACAACCGGCTGTTCGAGTTCTAAACTTGGGCTTGCTGGCGGTAGAGATGCTGCATCGTAACTTGGCAGCGTACTGTTACCCAAAATTTGTTGAGTTGAGTCAGTAATAGCAGGGGCAATATTGCCTAAATCAATGTTGCCTAAACTACTGTTGCCTTGGAATAAATCAGCAACGCTGAGTAAAGCTGTTGGGGCGTCGCCAGTCAATTGACCCACATCTTCGCTGAGGCCACCAAAATCAAAACTGTTTGAAGCAGATGAAATACCTTCGATAATACCACCGAGATCCAGACTGCTGTCATTATTGAGATTACCCAATAATCCACTCCAGTCCATACCATTCAAGCCACCTTCACTTAAACTGCCAAGCAAGTCGGTGAGGGCTGCAACGTCAATATTGCCTGAACCACCAATCAGTCCACCGACCAGCTGTGCAATCTGGGCGATATCAATCTCGCCATTACCGCCAATCAGGTTACCGACCAGACCGGCAATTGCACCAATGTCGATGTTACTTGAACCCCCAATTAAGCCACCGACCAGTTGAGCAATCTGGGCGATATCGATATCGCCATTACCGCCAATCAGGTTGCCGACCAGACCGGCAATTGCACCAATGTCGATGTTACTCGAACCACCGATTAAGCCACCGACCAGTTGAGCAATCTGAGCGATATCAATATCGCCATTACCGCCAATAAGGTTACCGACCAGACCGGCAATCGCACCAATGTCGATGTTACTCGAACCACCAATCAGTCCACCGACCAGTTGAGCAATCTGGGCGATATCAATATCGCCATTACCACCAATCAGGTTACTGACCAGACCGGCAATCGCACCAATGTCGATATTGCTTGAACCACCGATTAAACCACCGACCAGTTGAGCAATCTGGGCGATATCGATATCGCCATTGCCACCAATCAGGTTACCGACCAGACCGGCAATCGCACCAATGTCGATGTTACTCGAACCACCAATTAATCCGCCTACCAGTTGAGCAATCTGAGCGATATCAATATCGCCATTACCACCAATCAGGTTACCGACCAGACCGGCAATTGCACCAATGTCGATGTTACTCGAACCACCGATTAATCCGCCCACCAGTTGAGCAATCTGAGCGATATCTATATCACCATTGCCGCCAATCAGGTTGCCGACCACACCCGCAATCGCACCAATGTCGATATTGCTTGAACCACCGATTAAGCCACCCACCAGCTGTGCGATTTTAGCAATATCGATATTGCCGCCGATCAAGCCACCGACCAGTTGAGAAATGGCTCCAATATCAAGCTTGCTATTATTGCTACTCAGCAGCCCATCCAATAGATTAGTAATTTGAGCAATACTAAAACTACCGCCATTTGATTGAGTCAAACTGCTGATCAGGTTTTGAATATTTAGACTAGAAGCATTTGAACCAGAAAACTGACTTAATAATGTGCTGAGGTTTGTTGTACTTAGATTACTTCCAGAGAGGAGGTTATTTAATAATGAGCTAACTGAAGGTTGAGTAGTAGATCCCGTCAGATTGCTAATAATATTGCTGAGGGTGCCTGATGTACTTCCACCGAATAAGCCACCTAATAGGCTTTGAGTTTGCGTTTCGGCAGTTAAGACAGGACTCAACTTGGTTTTTATCAAGCTTAGAAGTAGAGAAGCCATGACCATTCCTTGTGTAATATATTTTTTTTAAATGCGCTGTTTTTATTTTGCTAGAGCGCTTTTCTTTTAATCTATTTCTATACACATGTAAAAGATAGGCGGTCATCGTATGCGGATACTCGAACAGATCAGCTCAATCTTAAAGTTAGTCCTAAATTTAAATGATTTAAAAATAAACATTTAATAAAAAATACCATTGGTCATTTTTTATAATTAAATGACCAGTGGTAATCTTACGCAGCATGAACCAAAATTTTATTTATGAATTGAGTAAGCTTTTGGGAAATATTTTCGGAATATTAAAATTTTGTGAAAATAAATAATTATTGTATAACAGAGAGGGCGCAATATTTTGCGCATCTATTGATTATTGAGAAAGAGCATAAAAATGGAATTGGATCGTTTTGATAAACAAATCCTGGAAATTTTGAATCAGGAAGATGTGAATTTAAATGAACTTTCAGAACGGATTAATCTTTCCGTAAGTTCTGTGCATCGGCGGATCAAGCATCTGATTGAAGCCAATATCATGACCCATTTAAAGCGTGATATTAACTATGCCAAGTTGGGTTTTAGCCTGCATGTTCTATTACAAGTGTCTTTAAACAAACATGATACCGATACTTTTGCCAAGTTTTTAGAAGAATTAGAAAATATTCCGGAAGTAATTAATGCTTTTTTAGTGACAGGTCAATCTGCCGATTTTATTGTCGAAGTGGTCGCAAAAGATATGGAAAATTATAGTGAAATTCTTTTAAAACGGATTGGTAAAATTGAGCATGTCATGGCGCTGCATTCAAGCTTTGTGATTAAAGAATATAACGTGTTGAACTGTAGTGGCTTACTCAACCGGGTGTAACAGATTTTATTCAATCTGTAATTTTAGTAATTGAGCCTCTCATTCATTTCTTGTTTTGAAGATAAAAAACGCACCATACGGTGCGTTTTTTATAACAGATGTAAAACGGGTCAATGCAATCAAGCATCCAACTGTTCTAAAACTTCATCTGAAAATTCTACATTGGTATAAACGTTTTGAACATCATCAAGATCTTCAAACATATCAATCATTTTCAAGATGAGTTTTGCTTGATCGATATCTGTGATTTCTGCTTTAGTGGATGGGCTCATCACAACTTCAGCGTTGTCAGACTTAAGACCGGCAGCAGATAAAGCATCCTGTACATCACCGAATGATTCAGGTGTGGTGATGACCAAGATTTCATCTTCATCCACTTCAATATCTTCAGCGCCTGCTTCTAAAGCTACATCCATGATTTTATCTTCTAAAGAAACATCTTCAAAAGTAATTTCACCACGTTTGGTAAAGAGGTAAGCCACTGAGCCTGCTGTACCTAAGTTACCATTGGTTTTGGAGAAGCAATGACGAACGTCAGGTACAGTACGGTTTAAATTGTCTGTCATTGTTTCGACCAGGACAGCTACGCCACCAACACCATAACCTTCATAAGTGACTTCTTTTAACTCGTCGTTATCATCACCACCCGCACCACGTTGAATAGCACGGTTGATCACATCACGTGTCATATTTACAGACAGTGCTTTTTCGACAACAGCACGTAGACGCGGGTTACTTCCCACATCTGGGCCGCCGAGTTTTGCAGCAGTTGTTAATTCACGAATATATTTGGTAAAAACTTTACCACGGCTCGCATCTTGTTTTGCTTTGCGATGCTTAATATTGGCCCACTTGGAATGACCCGCCATGCGAAATATGCTCCTTGTAGATCGGCTTTATGCCTAATCGAATGTGTTAAATTCTACCATAAGCCCTTTTTTCTTAGAAAGGGCTGGCTTTTGAGTTTTTATACAAATATCACTTAGTTTTTAGATTCTGGTATCACAATATCCAAACCCACCTTGTCTTTATAGAGCTGTTTAAGCAAAGCTAGGTCATGATTGATTTCAGTTGGGTATATTTTGCCTAAAATGCCGCCTTGCTTGGTATTGGAATTGGCATACATTAAAACGATAGGAACACCGGCTGCTTTGGCAATATGCCAAAAGCCGGTACGAATCGGTCTTCTAGTTTCACCTGTTTTCGCACGGGTGGCTTCAGGCGCAATCACCAGATTGAATTTTTCATTTTGCTGAAAATGCTCAACCATAACAGACACGATATCTTTATTGGCTTTACGATCGACTGCAATCCCGCCAATGGCTTCTAATAATGGTTTCATCGGTCCCTTAAATAATTCTTTTTTAATCAGGGTATGAATTTTCATATCAAAAATTTGGAACAGGGCAAGCGAGAGAACTGCATCCATCATCGATGTATGTTCAAAGCCAACAATGACTTGTTTATTCTCAAGTACATCTGGTTCAACATGATAAGTCCATCCCGCAAGTTTAAATGCAGATTCACCAAGAAATTTTTTTAACATAGGAGGAAATTAGATAATTCGAAAGTCAGCTAATTTCTGCCTGTTCGTATTTATAGTCAAGAGGTGATGTGTTTAAAATGAACAAATAAATAGATGGGTATATAGTTAATAAAATGGCGATATTAATTGTTTTTATATATAAATAAACATGAATAAATAGTTTAAATATATTAGTTAATATAAATTAAGACTTAATAATGGCTTGGAAGGGCTGTTCAGATCAAAAAATACCTATTAGACTTTTGTCGAAGATAAAAGTTTTTGAACACGTTGTTCAACTTCGCTTCGGTTTAATGAGGATTGAAAAGAATGATGTATTTTTCGACTTTTCTATTGGCATTTGGATTATTTATGCTGGTTATTGTATGGTCTTTAATCGAAATTCGCTTGGAATCTCGTAAAAAACATAATTTTGGTTCTGAAGTGAGCTGAAAATTAAACTTTTTAAAAAATTAATTGCTCGGTTTATTTTTTAAATCTCTATTAAAAAATAAGGGTTGAATGATTAATTAAGACCTTATAAGTATAATAAAGTCATTATTTCCCTTTTTGTGTAATTTTCAATATCAGCCTTTTAGAAGCGGCAGGAAAGCCGTTCTGTTGAATAAATATATTCCTAAAAATAGAAAAATGATCTGTTTTTAATTTTAGTGATAAATAAAGAATTTATGAAAAAAAACAAGCTATAAAAACAATTGTTGCGTTAGTGTGCAAGTGTAAGCAAAAATGCTTGTTTTTTGAAAAAATCTTCGTTAGTATTGCCTCGCTTGAACTTGTTGATATATAACAATTTCGGCTTATCAGGGCCTATAGCTCAGTTGGTTAGAGCAGCGGACTCATAATCCGTTGGTCGACAGTTCAAGTCTGTCTGGGCCCACCAAATTTTATAATCATATGAACTCATATGAAATCTAAACCCTTAATTCTAAAAGAGTTAAGGGTTTTTTATTGCTTTGTTTAATTTCATATAACTTCGCATGGGAATACCTCCTGTATATCCTCAATCATAAATATAACGATTGATACATGTTCTAAAACTCAGTTTATGTATCTCAAAGTAGAAATGATTAAGAACCAATCGAAGGCTTTATCTAAGTTATTCTTGTTTTAAGCATTTTTTATAAATCATCTGTAAAGACAGACAAAAGTTATCAATCTAAGCAAATCACTCTATAATATCGCTCATCATTACAAGTATCAGCTCTTCGGTGTGGTCACCAAACGGATGATGCGAGTTAGTCTTTTTTAAGTCAATTCTTTCCGTGATTCGGCTTATGTTTCAATATTTAGAATCTTATGGGTCCACAGTGGCACATAAGAATATTTAGGTGCCAACATGGAAATTAAGGTCAATTATCTCGACAACCTTCGACAAGAAGCCAAGTTCGATGATTTTACGGTAATTGCCGACCAACCAATTCGTTATAAAGGTGATGGTTCAGCACCCGGGCCATTCGATTATTTTCTTGCATCATCTGCTTTATGTGCCGCTTACTTTGTCAAGGTGTATTGTGCAGCGCGTGATATTCCGACTGATAATATTCGTCTGTCGCAAAACAACATCATAGATCCAGAAAACCGCTACAAACAAATTTTTAAAATTCAGGTGGAACTACCTGCGGACATTTCAGAAAAAGACCGCCAGGGTATTTTGCGTTCAATCGACCGTTGTACGGTTAAAAAAGTGATCCAAACAGGTCCTGAATTTATCATTGAAGAAGTGGAAAGCATTGATGCTGATGCACAAGCTTTGTTGATGCCAAGTTTAACATCTGAAAGCAGTACCTTTATTCCCGGTAAAGATCTGCCATTAGAAGAAACTATTGCCAATATGTCGGGTATTTTGGCTGGTCTCGGCATGAAGATTGAAATCGCTTCATGGCGTAACATCGTGCCGAACGTGTGGTCTTTGCATGTTCGTGATGCACAATCGCCAATGTGCTTTACCAACGGTAAAGGTTCAACCAAAGAAAGCGCTTTGGCATCTGCGCTCGGGGAATTCATTGAACGTCTCAACTGTAACTTCTTCTACAACGATCAGTTTTGGGGTGAAGACATTGCCAATGCTGAATTTGTACATTATCCAGATGAAAAATGGTTTAAGCCAGGCCCACAAGGTCAATTACCAAAAGAAATTTTGGATGAATATACTTTAGAGATTTACAATCCTGAAGATGAACTGCTCGGTACGCATTTGTACGATACCAACTCAGGCAATACTGAGCGCGGAATCTGTTCATTGCCATTCGTGCGTCAGTCCGATGATGAAGTGGTTTATTTCCCCTCGAACCTGATTGAAAACTTGTATCTAAGTAATGGCATGAGTGCCGGCAATACCTTGGCCGAAGCACAAGTACAGTGTTTGTCTGAAATTTTTGAACGTGCGGTGAAACGTGAAATTTTAGAAGGCGAGATTGCACTTCCAGATGTACCAGAAGATGTATTGGCGAAATATCCAGGCATTGTGGCAGGTATTAAAGGTCTGGAAGAACAAGGCTTCCCGGTCTTGGTTAAAGATGCTTCATTGGGCGGGAAATATCCAGTGATGTGCGTGACCTTAATGAATCCACGTACTGGTGGTGTATTTGCCTCTTTTGGTGCGCATCCAAAACTGGAAGTGGCTTTAGAGCGCAGCCTGACTGAGCTATTGCAAGGCCGTAGTTTTGAAGGTCTGAATGATCTGCCAAAACCCACCTTTAGCAGCAATGCAGTCACTGAACCGAATAACTTTGTAGAGCATTTTATTGATTCAAGCGGTCTAGTGTCTTGGCGTTTCTTTAGCTCAAAATCCGATTATGAATTTGTTGAATGGGATTTCACTTCTGAAGGTGAAAATGCCAATGCGGAAGAAGCGGCAACCATGTTTGGCATTCTCGAAGAGATGGGCAAAGAAGTCTATATGGCGGTGTATCAGCATTTAGGTGCAACTGCTTGCCGGATCTTGGTGCCGGGTTATTCGGAAATTTATCTGGTTGAAGATCTTATCTGGGACAATACCAATAAAGCGCTTCAGTTCCGCGAAGACATCTTAAATATCCATCGTTTGGATGATGAACAGCTTGAAGCTTTGGTTGAGCGTCTAGAAGAATGTGAGTCTGATGATTACACCGATATCGTGACCTTGATTGGTATTGAATTTGATGACAATACCGTTTGGGGGCAGCTGACTATTCTGGAATTTAAGCTTCTTATTTATATTGCCTTACAGCAATTTGAAGAAGCGAAAGACTTGGTTGAACAGTTCCTGCAATACAACACCAATACGGTTGAACGCGGTTTATTCTACCAATGCTTAAATGTTGTTCTTGAAGTTGAACTTGATGATGACATGGATTTGGATGATTATGAAAGCAATTTCCGTCGTATGTTTGGTGATGAACGTATGGATGCCGTGATTGGTTCTATGGATGGCAGTATCCGCTTCCATGGTTTAACTGAAACCAGTATGAAACTGGAAGGCTTAGACCGTCATTTACGTCTGATCGACAGCTATAAAAAGCTCCATGCAGCACGCAAGAAGTTCGTAGCTGGATCAAAATAGAAATGATGCAGGAGAGGGCAATCATGAGTATTAAGAGGTTGCTTATATGTTTTTGATATAAAAAGAAATACATTTAAAAAATATTATCCTGTTTTCTATTCTAAGCATCTGCGTATCAGCAATAAGCCGAATGAATCAAATCATTCGGCTTATTTTTATTATTTACCAGCTAAATTTTTAAATACAGCAGGCGAGTGAATGCTTCTCTTCTTTGTATATCTACCAAATATTGAATTTCATAAACCTTTTTATTTATAAGGGTTTTAATGATTGTACTTAACTTGGGATCAAGAATAAGTCATTATTTAAATGAGTTTAATTCTCGCTTATTTTGTAATTTACCTTAAAAATTATTGCAAATTTATTTGAATTTTCAAAAAAATGTGGTAATAAATAGCTGTGATGTTTTTTTAATCACATTGTAGTTTTCAGGAAGAAATGTATTTAAAAAAATGACTTTTAAAAACAATCAAAAAAGGAGTTTAGAAAATGCTTCAATTGCTTATGAAATTATTTTGTTTACATGTCTATGAATATGAGCACATGGAAGAAATTGGGGAACATTATAAGGAATGCAGAAAGTGTGGAGATAAGCCGCTTTAATTGAATTCTATGTATAACAAAGAAGTGGGCTTTTGCCCATTTCTTTGTTTTTAGCACAAAATTGGTAATAATTGCCAAGTAAAACTTTTTACTTAGGCAAGGCTAAGGCCAATGAACAAAGACTTTAAAGCAAAAACTTACATTTTGGATGAGCATCTGCAAGATACATTAACCTGGTTGTGTCATCATCAAGACAGTTTTGACTCATTCACTTATGATGCCATTACTCAAGAATTGACGGTGCAGCATGCCAATGGTACAGACATCATTCGGATGGGAGATTATCTGAATGCGAGTTATGGCATTTTAATTACTGCACATAACTTTGTAGGATAGTGTGGCAGATTAATGTGGCAAAGTAATGTCGCAGAAAAAATTGTCAGAATAATATGGCAGCATCACTTTTCCGCAGAAAAAAAAGCCCATTCCGGGCTTTTTATCAACGATCAGAATAAACCATTTAACCTGCCATGGCATCGACTGACAATTCTTTAATACTTGGTTTGGCTTTTTCTGCTACCAAGCCTAACTTATCAAATAACTGTTTGTCTTTACCTTCACCCGCATTCGGGGTGGTCAAAAGCTTTTCACCCGAGAACAATGAGTTGGCACCCGCCATGAAGGCCAAGGCTTGATCGGCATCAGACAAAGACTCGCGACCTGCAGAGAGACGAATATAACTCTTTGGCATAATAATTCGCGCCACAGCAATAGTACGAATCCATTCCGTTATATCAAGCTTTTCTACATCTGCAAGCGGAGTGCCTTCAATCGGGACGAGCATGTTGATGGGCACAGATTCTGGGTGAATCGGCAACGTTGCGAGTTCGTACAAAAGACCAATCCGATCTTTACTGTTTTCACCTAAGCCCACAATACCGCCACTACAGACTTTCATGCCCGCTTGACGGACATGGTCCAAGGTATTTAAACGATCATCATAAGAGCGTGTGGTAATCACATTGGGGTAATATTCACGAGAGGTGTCGAGGTTATGGTTGTAATAGTCTAAACCCGCTTCACTCAGGCGTTCCGCTTGTGACTGATTAAGCATTCCTAAAGTCATACAGGTTTCTAAGCCGAGTGCTTTCACTTCACTGACCATTTCTAACACATAAGGCATATCGCGTTCATGGGGATTACGCCAAGCTGCACCCATACAAAAACGTGAAGAACCTGAAGCAAGCGCTTCTTTGGCTTCTTGAATCACTTTATCGACAGCTATACGTTTTTCAGCTTCAAGTTTTGAATCATAACGTGCTGATTGTGAGCAATACTTGCAATCTTCAGGGCATTTACCGGTTTTAATTGAAAGCAATGTACTGACTTGAATGGTGTTTGGATCAAAGTGTTCACGATGAATGCGCTGTGCTTCAAAAACTAAATCTAAAAAAGGCTGATTATATAAAGCCTGAATTTCTTCACGTGTCCAGTCATTACGTACGTTCATTGGTGAAAATCCATAATCATCATTATTTATTATTTTTTATCATACCCAATTTGTGTGAAATCGAAAGGCATAAAAAGCCAAATTTGATGGTATCTATCGATTAATTTGAAATGAATTCGATAATTATAAGATTGTATATTTAGTTACAAAGTAACTTTAATTGCTGTAAATATAGTTGCAAAGTTTTTTGTGTTATTTTTTAGTTTGCAGTGAACTGGACGCTAATTTTTTTATAAGAATAAAACTTTGCGCATATCTAGAAAAGTGAAATTTAAGAAAATATCTTATAATAAGTTAAGCCCTTGATTAGATTTAATCAATTGTTCCTGAATTGCCCAATCAATATGGACTTGCACAATCTCATCATGTAACTCACGGCTTTGCTTTAAAGTTTCAATTATTTCATGGGAAAATGGGGCGTTGCCTAAACCAATCGCAATATTTCGCATAAAGCTTTGATAACCCGTGCGCCGTATTGGACTGCCTTCGGTATTGGCTAAAAAGGTCGCTTCATCCCAGTGCCACAAATCCAGCAAATTGATCTGATCTAAACCATGTCGTGGATTAAAATCTTCAATCGTGGCTTTTTTGGCAAAACTATTCCAAGGACAAATCAATTGGCAATCATCACAGCCAAAAACACGATTGCCAATACCTCGACGTAATTCTTCAGCAATGATGCCTTTATATTCAATGGTCAAATAAGCAATGCATTTACGTGCATCGAGCATATAAGGTTCAACAATGGCCTGAGTTGGACATATGTCAATACAGGCTGTGCAAGAGCCACAATGCTGGGTGGCAGGTAAATCGAAGGGCAAATCCAGCGAAGTAAACAGTTCACCCAAAACAAAAAAGGAACCTGATTTTTTCTGAATCAGTAAAGTATGTTTACCTGTCCAGCCCATGCCGGCATTTTCTGCCAAAGATTTTTCAAATACTGGCGCAGAGTCAGCAAAAGGGCGTGATTCAAAATCTCCAACCTTTTCACGAATGATGCTGGCTAAATTTTTTAAGCGGCCGCGCATGGTTTTATGATAATCGCGACCACGGGCATAGCGCGCAATGATGGCTGCATTGGGTTCATCAGGTACATAACGTGGTTTAGGCGTTTCCACCAGATAGTTCATTCGTACACAAATAACGCTTTTGGTGCCGGGAACCAGTAAAGTTGGATCAGCGCGTTTTTCCAGATTTTCTTCCAGAAATTTCATGTCGCCATGATAACCACGCTTTAAATATTCTTGAAGACGCGGTAATTCTTCTTGAGCATCAGGTTTGGCAATGACACAATCACTGAAGCCTAACTGCAAAGCTTGAGCTTTAATCCACGCTTTTAGCGCTTCAGGATCATATTGATCTAAAGGTATTTTCTGTGACGGTGTAGATGTTGCCATAATTTAACAAGAAGGGAAGAACAATGCGTCAGCAAGTTTATCATAGCCCAGTTTATTTGAGCCAAAGTATTCAAGCATGGGAGCAACGCTGGTTTGCCAAGCAAAACAGTTCTTATGGCTTAATGCAGCAAGTGGCCTGGATGATTGCGCAGTGCTTACTTCCTATTATTCAGCAACATCAAATAAAAACAATCGCGCTGTGTTGCGGTCAAGGCAATAATGCAGGTGATGGATATTTAACGGCTAAATATTTAAAACAAGCCGGTTTTCATGTCGAGATTTATGCCGCTGAATTAGGATCTTCAACAGATTTACATCATGCGTATCAAGAAGCGCTAGCTGCAAAAATAAAAATTCATTCAGGTTTTGAGTTTCAAAAACAATATGACTGCTATATCGATGCCTTATTTGGTATTGGCTTAAATCGTGAACTCAGTCCGGATTGGCAACAGGTTATTCAAAGCATCAATGCGCAATCTGCTTTAAAAATTGCCATTGATGTTCCGAGCGGCTTGCAGGCCAATAGCGGTCAGCCATTACCGTGTGCGATCAAAGCCGATTACACCTATTCAGTTTTAGGTTTAAAAGCAGGGTTATTTACTGGCCAAGGCAAAGAGTTTGCAGGGCAGGTTGATGTCATTTCCCTGATTCCGACAGATGAAGATTTAAATCCAGTCGCGCAACTTTCAGCACCCTCTATTTCACTTCCGCAACGTGAAGCTTTTGGACATAAGGGTAGTTATGGCCATGTACTGGTTGTTGGCGGACATGCGGATATGGGCGGTGCGGTGATGATGGCGGCAGAATCTGCCTTTAGTGCAGGAGCCGGAAAAGTCACGATTGTCTGTCATGAAAAACATCACATGGCAATTTTGGCACGTTCACCGAATATTATGCTGCGTGATATCAATGCCTTGAGCGAAATTGAGACTCAACAATTATTAGCGCATGTGGATGCGGTCAGTTTTGGTATGGGACTCGGGCGAGATCCCTGGTCAGAACAGCAATATTTTAAATGGTTTCCGAAGGTCAACACGGCTGAACATTTACATGTGGTGCTGGATGCCGATGCTTTATGGTTCCTAGCGGAGCATCCTGAAGTATTAAAAGCAGATTCTTATGCAACACCGCATCCGGGTGAAGCGGCAAAGCTTTTAAATTGTTCGGTGAAACAGATTGAACATGACCGCATTGCAGCGATTCATCAACTTCAGGAAAAGTATGCCGGACAATGGGTGCTTAAAGGTGCAGGCAGTTTAATTTTAGAAGATCAGCTCTGGATTTGCACGAAAGGCAATGCAGGGATGGGAACCGGTGGTATGGGCGATGTGCTGGCAGGCATGGTCGCCAGTTTAAAGGCGCAATTTTCCGGAAAAATTCATCTGCATGAAATTGTCACTTTACATGCTTTGGCCGGGGACTGGTTGGCGATTAAAGGAATGCGTGGTCTGCAGGCACATCATATGAATGCAGCGGTTTATCATGTGGTCAATCGGAGTCATGATGAATAAGGCGATTAAGTTAACCATTCATGGCAAAGTGCAAGGTGTCGGCTATCGCCGCTGGTTTGAACAGCAAGCTTTAGCATTGGAAATCAAAGGCTATGTAAAGAATCTGGACAGCGGTGAAGTTGAAGCCGTCATAGTCGGTACAGAAAATCAGCTTCATGCAATTATTCAACGGAGTTATACGGGTCCATCACGTGCCGAGGTTTCAAAGATCAGTCAAAGTGAATTTGATCAAGCACAGGATTTTGCCACATTTCAAATGTTGCGCTGAATAGAACGTTGATAAAAAGAAAATAAGAAGGAAATGATGGATAAATATCTGGTAGTTGCAGTTGTGATCATAATTTGTATTGTGATGGTGATTTACACACAACGGGGCGGGAATTCTAGTCGCTCAAGTAATGTGTCATTTAAAGACATCGTGCAAAAAGAATTCCCGAAATATACAGTCGTTGAAAGGAATCAAACCATTATGATTTGCGAAATGAACCCTCGCAATCAACTTGAGGAACTGGTTTTGATCCGGATTGATCCCAACCAGAAAAAGAATATAAGAAACTTCGGCCGGAGAGTCACTTTTACTTATCCCAAGCAACCCTCGATGAGTGAAATGCGTAAAGATTTCGCGCCGTATTTATAAAATCCGGTTTAGCGTCTTCTGCTGGTACGGCTACGTCCACGTGCCATACCGCCTAAGGCATTGAGTACCGCCATTTTACTCATGCTGCCTGAAGCATGCGCATGGCAAATTGCGGCGGCTAAAGCATCGGCAGCATCTTGTTGCGGTTTAATGCTTAAATTTAAAATGCGCATCACCATCATCTGAACTTGTTCTTTATCTGCCGCACCATAACCCACCACGGACTGTTTAATCTGTCGTGCGGTATATTCAGCGACTTGTAAATCCAGATTCACCAACGCGGCTATGGCAGCGCCACGGGCTTGACCAAGCTTGAGTGCAGAGTCAGGATTTACTGCCATAAAGACCTGTTCGACTGCGGCTTCGGTCGGACCATGAAATTTAACAATACGTTCTACACCTGCAAAAATTCGTTTTAAGCGTTCAGGCATTTCCGGGGTTTCGGTACGAATGGTTCCTGCATCTACAAAAGTCAATTTTTGCCCATCTTTTTCGATAATACCGTAGCCTGTCATGCGTGAACCCGGATCGATACCAATAATTAATGACATATAAAGACTTTAAAAATAGAATAATGCCCATATTGTTACATAAGCGTATCAAAAAAGCTTGATCGTGATTAAGCACTTGTATATTGCACCCTATTTATTTTATTGAGATTTGATTAATTTTTATGAAATTATTTCTTATTGTTTTAGCTGGCTTAATCCTTGAAGTCTTTGTCTGGATTGGCGTGGGTGACCTCGTCGGTAGTATGTGGTACGTGTTTTTCTGGTTTGTTGCTGCCTTTTTTATCGGGATAAATCTGATTCGCAAATATTCGGCAGGTTTAATGCCTCAGATGCAGCAAATGCGTATGGGGCAAATGAGTGGCGATCCTGCATTAACCGGGAATCTGCCAAAAATTCTGGCAGGCTTGTTCTTGCTTATTCCGGGCTTAATCAGCGATGTCCTGGCCGTGCTGATTTTAATTCCAGCGGTTCAAAATGTATTTAAAAATGCCATGATGAAAACCATGGCAAAACGCCAGCAAATCATGATGGATAAAATGATGGGTGGCATGATGGGCGATATGAATGGCATGGGCGGGGGCGCGCAAGGCCAAAACCCATTTGCGGATATGATGCGTCAAATGCAGGATATGCAACAGCAGCAAGGTGGTGCACCGCGTCATGACTCTAGCATTATTGATGGTGAAGCACGCGAAGTAACGCCAGATGCGAAAAAAATTGAAATGAAAGATGTGAATAAATAAGTTTATTAATCCATATTTTTAAAAGTTAATTTAAAAGCCGAATCCTGATGATTCGGCTTTTTTATGCTTTTGATATTTGTATGACGGGTAAGCCGTTAAAGCATGCAAAAAATTGAACAAACGATATAATATATTTTTTAAAAATCTCCCCTCATTCTATGTCATTGCTTTTGACCATTTGTGCGCTGCATTTTGTTGCACAGCTTAGCCCCGGGCCGGACGTTTTACTGATTGCTAAAAGTTCAGCCTCGACTTCAAGGACAAATACATTAAAAATTATTTTGGGTATTTCAGTCGGTATTGTGGTTTGGGTCGTCCTGACGCTGCTTGGCTTTACTGTGTTGATGGAGCAATTTTCATGGATACAACAGGTTTTAATGTTGCTGGGTGGCGTGTTTCTGGCGCGCATGGGTTGGGCCATGCTGAATGGCGGTTTAAAAACCTTGAAGCAAGAAACCAATCTGGATGATGCTCAACAACTCGCTGCATCAGATTCTAAAAACCACTTTTTATTGGGATTATTTACCAATTTATCCAATCCTAAGACCCTGATTTATTTTAGCAGTGTATTTTCTTTGGCCTTAAGTTCATCTGCATCGGCGCATTTAAAAACCCAGCTTGCAGTGATTATTCCAATCCAGACTTTTCTGGTTTTTGCATTGTTCATGCTGATTATGTCGATGCCAAAAATCAAAACTGCGTATCAGCGTTCGGGCAGTTATATCGATATTATTTCGGGAGGATTATTCCTGATTTTTGCCATTTGGTTAGGGCTTGATGCATTAGCGATGTTTTAGTCTTTTTTATTAGACTCATCCGTGATTTGCGTATATGGGGGAGTGGTAGTACCGACTTCCTCATTTTTTTCGCCTTGAGAATAGCGATTGGGCTTTAAGGTTGCTTCAGTATTTTCTGAACCTTTATAGCTGCGGCTACGGTTGGCACGTTCGCGTAACCCCCCTTTTTTAATCAGTTGAACCATCATACACTCCAGATTATTGCCAGCCATTTTACCTAAAAAGGCGAGCGGTATATAGTTTTGGTAATTTTCATATTCACAACTTGGTTCATTGCATTGTGTTACAAATGATGTATTTAAAATTGAATTAAAGAATTAATTTTTTATATAAATGAATAATTTATAAATAAAATTGGAGAAACGATTCTTTTGGGTATATTTTAGTTATTGATAACTAGACTTGTATCTTCATAAAGAGTCACATAAGATTTTATCGATATTACCCTCCATCAAATAATAGGATGGAAATATAAAAACAAGAATGTGCGTAATGTAGGAGCATAGCTATGCTATATCAATATCATTGTGCGTGTTGTGATCAGGTTGTTGAGTCAACCCATCATAAAGAATGTACAAATTGCGGTTCACATAATATTAAAAGTCCCTATGGTTTCTGGATTTTTTGCGTTTTGACCTGTCTTGCAGCGGTCATCATTTTTAAAATCGTGCATGTCTATTTACAGGATCATCAAGAAACGCCTGTGCAAATTTCATTATTAGAAGTTTTACAACAGGGAGGAAAGCCGAAATAATGATTTTTTACGTAAAAAAAGCCCACAGATGTGGGCTTTTTTATGGAAAAATTACAGTCCGGCAGAGGCTTTAAGCGCTTCCACTTTATCTGTTTTTTCCCATGTAAATGCAGTGTCTGAACCTTGACGGCCAAAGTGACCATAAGCAGCAGTTTGCTTGTACATCGGTTGAATCAGATCAAGCATACGGGTAATACCATATGGACGTAAGTCAAAATGTTCACGTACCAACGCAATGATCAATTCTTCAGATACTTTTGCTGTATTAAAGGTATTGATTGAAATAGAAGTTGGCTCTGCAACACCAATTGCATAAGACACCTGGATTTCACATTTATCCGCCAGACCGGCAGCAACGATGTTTTTCGCCACATAACGACCTGCATAAGCAGCAGAACGGTCGACTTTAGATGGATCTTTACCAGAGAAAGCACCACCACCATGACGTGCCATACCACCGTAAGTATCTACAATGATTTTACGGCCGGTTAAACCGCAGTCACCTACAGGACCACCAATCACAAACATCCCGGTTGGGTTGATGTGGAATTTGGTGTCTGCATGGAACATTTCAGCAGGAATCACTTTCTTCACGATTTCTTCAATCACAGCTTCTTTCAGATTGGCTTGAGTAATTTCAGGATCGTGTTGGGTAGAGAGTACAACCGCGTCTAAACGAACCGGCATGCCATTTTCATAGGCAAAAGTCACCTGACTTTTCGCATCTGGACGTAACCAAGGTAAACGGCCATTACGGCGTAGTTCAGCCTGTTTTTCCATTAAGCGATGTGCATAAGAAATAGGAGCAGGCATTAAAACGTCAGTTTCACGGCTTGCATAACCAAACATCAGGCCTTGGTCGCCAGCACCTTGATCTTCAGGTTTTTGACGGTCCACACCTTGAGCAATTTCAGGAGATTGTTTACCAATCATGTTAATGACAGCACAGGTTGAACCATCAAAACCAAGATCAGAATGGTGATAACCAATTCCATTTACGGTTTGACGTACAATTGCTTCGAAGTCAACATTTGCAGTTGTTGTGATTTCACCGGCAAGTACTACCGCACCCGTTTTGACAAGCGTTTCACAAGCAACCCGTGCATATGGGTCTTCTGTTAAGATTGCATCCAAAATAGCGTCACTGATTTGGTCAGCCATTTTATCCGGATGGCCTTCGCTTACAGATTCCGAGGTAAATACAGCATACTCGCGCATAAGTCCTATCACAGTTAATTTTAAAGACCCGATATGTTACATCGAGTTAGACTTTTGGACTAGTTCTACACGACCAAAATGACTGAAATTATTTCAATTTCACGACTTTTTAATTGATATATGCATCTAAAAAACTGATAAGCAGCACAAATTGGGCTTTAAAGTTGCAATTCTAGCGATGAAAATTTTTATAGGCTAAATATTTAATCCGCGACTCAAAGCGTATTTACTAGAAATTGAAATCGTATTGTTAAGATTGCCTGTTAAAGTTTCTGTATAAATATAATGATTATTATCAAGATATTAATTCATATAAATTATATTGCAGCATTGTTTTTATATGGATTAATTAAATTTATATGCGTAATAAAAACAGTCAGAAAACATCAATTTTAAATAAATATATTTTTCATTAAATCTTTTTAAAGATGAATTTTATTCAACTTATGTGCTTGTTGCAGGTTAATTGATCAATTGGGTTTGATGCAAACTTGTTGAGGCTCGCTTATTAAGACTACTAATTCGGTGGAACTTATCAATGAATGGGTCAGTGAAAAAAATAATTCTTTTAATCAGAGAAATGTTTGAAAAATGTTCTCATTGAATAAATTAAGCTGACTTATCGTTAAAATATTAGCTATTAGTCTTAAATCAAATAAATTAAAGCTTTTACTGAGCGCTTACAAATTTAAAAGCGATGTGAAATTGAACGCTACCTGCATTTAAATATGCATATAACATCTATAGTCACGAATAAATGTTGAAATGTTGACTATTAGGCTTTACCCCTTGCTGTTTTTTTAAGACAATATAGCCAGCTTTGAATTTTCCTATTCATCATCTTCTTTAAACGATTTAGTTGGACTCTGACCTATGACAACCCCGCTTAACGAACGTCGTATTGCAAACGCAATTCGTGTATTGGCAATGGATGCTGTGCAAAAAGCAAATTCAGGACATCCAGGTGCTCCAATGGGGATGGCAGATATCGCTGATGTAGTATGGCGCGAATTTTTAAATCATAACCCAACAAATCCACAATGGGCGAACCGTGACCGTTTTGTATTGTCGAACGGTCATGGCTCTATGCTTCAGTATGCATTATTACATTTAACCGGTTATGAGCTTTCAATTGCGGATCTTCAACAATTCCGTCAATTACATTCTAAAACGCCAGGTCACCCTGAATTGGGTTATGCACCCGGGATTGAAACTACGACTGGTCCACTTGGTCAGGGTATTGCCAATGCAGTTGGTTTTGCTTTGGCAGAAAAAACCTTAGCAGCTCAATTCAACAAAGACGACATTAAAGTGGTTGACCATTTCACTTACTGTTTCTTAGGTGATGGCTGTCTAATGGAAGGTGTTTCACACGAAGCATGTTCATTGGCAGGTACTTTAGGTCTAGGCAAACTCATTGCTTACTATGACGACAACGGCATTTCAATTGATGGTGAAGTTGAAGGCTGGTTCTCTGACGATACAGAACAACGTTTCCAATCTTACGGCTGGCAAGTGCTTAAAGTTGATGGTCATGATTCTGCTGCAATCCGTCAAGCAACCTTGGATGCTAAAGCTGAATCTGCTAAACCAACCTTAATCATGTGTAAAACAGTGATTGGTTTGGGTTCACCAAACAAACAGGGTAAAGAAGACTGTCATGGTGCGCCTTTAGGTAATGACGAAATTGTATTGACTCGTGAAGCTTTAGGCTGGTCAGACGAAGCATTTGTTATTCCTGCAGACGTCTATGCTGCTTGGGATGCCAAAGAAAAAGGTGCTCAATCTGAAGCTGCCTGGAATGAAGTATTTGCAGCCTATGCTGCTAAATACCCAACAGAAGCTGCGGAACTTAAACGCCGTATCTCTGGTGATTTACCGGCTGACTTTGCTGCCAAAGCAGATGCCTATATTGCTGAAGTGAATGCAAAAGGCGAAACAGTTGCAACACGTAAAGCCAGCCAAGCAGCGATTCAGGCTTTTGCTCCACAACTTCCTGAAATTTTAGGCGGTTCTGCGGACCTTGCAGGTTCTAACCTGACACTTTGGAAAGGTGCACAAGGCATTCAGGACAATCCAGCGGGTAACTACGTACACTATGGCGTACGTGAGTTCGGTATGACTGCCATTGCCAATGGTGTTGCACTGCACGGTGGTTTCATCCCTTACGTAGCAACATTCCTGATGTTCATGGAATATGCACGTAATGCAGTACGTATGTCTGCACTCATGAAACAACGCGTGATTCATGTGTATACCCATGACTCAATTGGTCTGGGTGAAGATGGTCCTACACATCAACCGGTAGAACAAATTGCCTCTTTACGTGGTACACCAAACTTAAATACTTGGCGTCCATGTGACACCGTTGAAGCCGCGATTTCTTGGAAATCTGCACTTTTACGTTCTGAAGGTCCAACTGCGTTAATTTTCTCTCGTCAAAACTTGCCATTCCAAGCGCGTACGGATGCTCAAATTGCTGATGTTGCCAAAGGTGGTTATGTATTGGCTGAAGAAAAAGGTGAATTAAAAGCCATCATCATTGCAACAGGTTCTGAAGTATCTCTTGCGATGGAAGCGTATGCACAACTTGAAGGTGTGCGTGTGGTTTCTATGCCGTGTGCTGAAGAATTCGTTAAGCAAGATGCAGCTTACCGTGAAGCGGTTCTTCCATCTCACATCCGTGCACGTGTAGCTGTTGAAGCTGCACATGTGGATTACTGGTGGAAATTTGTAGGTCTTGACGGTCGTGTGATCGGTATGATGACTTATGGTGAATCTGCTCCTGCGAAAGACTTATACCAACACTTCGGCATTACAACTGATGCTGTCGTTGCTGCAGTAAAAGAAATTACTGCTTAATTCTAAAAGATTAAATCAGTGAAAACGCCCCATATGGGGCGTTTTTATTTTAATGAATTTTTAACGATATTGTTCTAGCAGTTTTTAGGAATAAGTATATAGTGATGCCATTCATTGAGTATTCATTTTGAGATGGTATTTATTCAGCATAAGTGAGGAAAATATGAGCCTTTATAACCAAATTAGTGATGAAATCACTTTAATGGAACCCGGTGAGCAAAAGTGGATCGGTCAGGATCTCCCCCTGGAAAGCATGATGGCCGTAGTATTGATGCTGAAAGAGCTGGACGAAGAAAAAGTGATTAAAGTGCGTCGCCAAAATCGTGAAAAGCACACAGGCTTAAAACAAGTCGATCGTGTTCTGGTTGAAAAGTTGTAGAAGATGATTCATCTTTAAAAGCCCCTATATGGGGCTTTAATTATTTTAGCCCTATATTCATCATCTCTCATATTTTTTAAATTGTTCACCAGTTTAACTTTAAATAGATTAAGTCAGTAAATAGATTAAGTCAGTCAAGCGTCAGCAGGGCGGCCATGAACCACTTCTAATATAAAGCCCTCTAAACTGTGTATTTTTTTGTATTAAATGATTCGAAAATTATTAAAAGCATCATGTAAATCAGGCATGGGAATAGAATCATAAAAGTGAATTAAAAATATTTATTTAATTTTATCAATAAATTAAAACTAATTAATTTATATGTATATTAGGTTTATCTGCAAAGCCGAATGATTGTTCTATTCTTGAAACATATCGTTTTATCTATACCAGTGAATTAAGATAAGAAACCTATAGACTAACAACCATTCCAAAGCGAGATAACAACACATGAATTTTAAAGCAATAACTTTAGGTTTGGCGGTTGCCTCAGTTGCAACTTTATCGTTGGCAAAACCCGTGGCTTACCAAATTGATCCAGGCCATTCAGCAACTGTTTTCTCTTGGAGCCACTTTGGTTTCTCTACACCATCTGCGAACTTTTCTGACATTCAAGGTACGATTAACGTCGATAATGAAAAGCCAGCAAACTCATCGGTAAATGTTAACATTCCAGTTGCAAGCATCAATACCAATGTAAAGGCATTGGATGATCATATTAAAGGTGCAGACTTCTTTGATGCTGCCAAATATCCAAACATCACTTTTAAAAGTACTAAAGTTCAGGCCCTAGGCAAAAACAAATACAGAATCACTGGTAATTTAACCGTGAAAGATGTGACTAAACCTGTAGTTTTAGATGCGGTATTAAATAAACAAGCCGTACATCCAATGACTAAACTACAAACTGTTGGTTTCAATGCAACCACTTCATTTAACCGTTCAGCCTTTGGTGTTGGTGGTTATGTTCCAAATGTAGGCGATAAAATTACCGTAAACATTACCACTGAAGCATCAATTCCTGCGAAAAAATAAGCCTAAAATGCTCTAAAATAAAAAAAGCACCTTTCATGGTGCTTTTTTATTTAATTTTAATCTCGATTCAGAATGAGATAACAACCAAAACTGATAAAAATGCCACCGGTTAAACCATCTATCCAGTTGCTGAAGCGTTGGTAATAGGCATTCATTTTTTGCCATGAAAATAGATAGGCCACTAAAGCAAACCAGATTAAACTTTCAATCCAGATGAGAAAAAGTAATGAGCTTTGGGTGCTTAATGGAGCATCGGTATTGATGGCCAAGGCAAAAACACTACTGAAATAGACCAGTGCTTTCGGGTTGGCCATATTGGTCAAGAAGCCTTGCAAGAGCAGAGTCAATCTTGATTTAGACGGTGACGCGTGTACAGGTGACACTGAATCTTGCGGTTTGCTTAGGGGGGATTTAAACAGCTGAATACCGAGATAAAAAAGGTATATTCCACCTAAAATCGTTAATACCTGTTGCAACCATGCCATCTTTTGAAAAAGGTAATGTAGACCGCTGATTGCACAAATGGACCAGACCAAAATGCTCAGTGAAATACCTAAAGCAGCAAACAGGGCATGCGATCTGGACTGGCGAATTGCACTTTGCGTGACGAAGAAAAAATCTGGACCTGGACTGATCAATGCAAAGAAGTGAATGAGCGCAATACTGATTAAAGGTGTCATCATCAGGAACTTATATAAATGAATGACACCCTTATAAATGAATTAGATCATAAATTAAAGTTTATTTACTCAACCCTTGCTGCATGATTTGCTTCATATAGTTTCGTAAAATTTCTGTAGCAACGGTTTCTAAGGACATGGCATATTTTTCATTGTCAGCACGTAAAGAAGGAATATGAATCTCAGCTTTACGCAGTTCACTGGTATGGCCAATGAGCCATTTTTCCAAGCTCTCTGCCGCAACTTCCAAATGAAATTGCAGAGCCAGAATATTTTTACCTACCGAAAAAGCCTGGTTTGGATAAACATCAGAGCTTGCCAATAATTTAGCCTGTTCAGGCAAATCAAAGGTATCACCATGCCAGTGTAAAACAGGCGTGTCAGTTAATGGCGCAAGCAAGTTGTTTGGCGTATTTGAAATGCTCAGTTTGCTCCAGCCGATTTCCTTTTGATGACCGGCATAGACTTTTGCACCCAAAGCATGCGCAATCAGTTGAGCACCTAAACAAATGCCAAGGGTTGGTAAATTTTCTTCTAAACGAACTTTTAGTAAGTCAATTTCTTGTTGTAAGAATGGATAGTCAGCCGTTTCATAAACACCAATCGGTCCGCCTAAAATAATGGTCAAACCTTTATGCTGAAATGCTTTGCTTAGCTCATCTACACCGGCTTCAAAATAACGGACCCGAAAGCCGAGTTGATAAAAGACATCTTCCATTACACCCAGGTCTTCAAAGGCAAGATGTTGAATGGCATAAATGGTGTCTGGAAAGTCTGGAGAGATTGTAGTCATACTATTTTTTCAAGATATTTGGAATAAGAGAAATTTAGCCCGAATCTGAATAAAAATGAAGGTTTCAAGCGAAATGATTTGCTTAATGATCTGCAATCATTAAAAAAGCGAACCGAAGTTCGCTTTTTTAATGTGTTATACCAATATATTTTTAGAAGAAGCCCATCGGTTTGGTCGCATAGCTCACCAGCAGGTTTTTAGTTTGCTGGTAATGATCAAGCATCATCTTGTGGTTTTCACGCCCAATGCCCGATTTTTTATAACCACCGAATGCCGCATGTGCAGGGTAGATGTGATAACAGTTGGTCCATACACGACCGGCCTGAATGGCACGACCGGCACGGTAAGAAGTGTGTGCTGAACGCGACCAGACACCGGCACCTAAACCATAAATAGTGTCGTTGGCGATTTTGATCGCATCATCAAAGTCTTTAAATGTAGCAACCGCAAGTACCGGTCCAAAAATTTCTTCCTGGAAAGTTCTCATGTCATTGGTGCCTTTGAAAATGGTCGGTTCAATGTAGAAACCTTGGCCCACTTCGTGACGTTCGCCACCACCCGTCAATATTTCAGCGCCCTCTGCACGACCTGTTGCGATACAGCCCAAGATTTTATCCTGCTGTTCTTGAGAGGCTTGCGCACCAATCATGGTATCTGTATCGAGTGGATGACCGGTCTTAATCCGTTTCACACGCTCTACGGCTTTTTCCAGGAATTGATCGGCAATGCTTTCCTGAACCAATGCACGAGAAGGACAGGTACAAATTTCACCCTGATTGAGTGCAAACATGACAAAACCTTCCAGCGCTTTATCTAAGAAGTCATCATCTTCTGCCATGACATCTTCAAAGAAAAGATTCGGTGATTTACCGCCCAGTTCAAGGGTGACCGGAATAATGTTCTCGGTCGCATATTGCATAATCTGCTGGCCAACCGCCGTTGAACCGGTAAATGCAATTTTGGCGATCCGTGGATTGGTCGCAAGTGGACGACCCACTTCAACACCATAACCATTGACAATGTTTAATACACCTTCAGGCAGCAGGTCTTGGATCAGTTCAACCAGAACCAGAATACTGGCCGGGGTCTGTTCTGCCGGTTTCAGCACAATACAGTTACCCGCCGCCAAAGCCGGTGCCAGTTTCCAGGTCGCCATTAAAATAGGGAAGTTCCAGGGAATAATTTGTCCAACCACGCCTAAAGGCTCATGGAAATGGTAGGCAATGGTATCTTCATCAATTTCTGAAATGCCACCTTCCTGCGCGCGGATACAGCCGGCAAAGTAGCGGAAATGGTCAATCGCCAAAGGAATATCGGCAGCCAGGGTTTCACGGATCGGTTTACCGTTATCCCAAGTCTCAGCTACAGCCAAAAGCTCTAAATTGGCTTCTAAACGGTCTGCAATTTTTAACAGCATATTGGAACGGGTGGTAGGAGAAGATTTGTTCCATTGTTCTTTGGCTTTATGTGCTGCATCCAGTGCTAGCTCAATATCTTCTACACTCGAGCGCGGAACTTTAGTAAATACCTTACCGTCGACAGGAGAAATATTGTCAAAGTATTCACCTTTTGTGGGTGCTACCCATTGTCCACCAATGAAGTTTTCATATTGGGCTTTAAACTGAACTTTTGAACCAGGTTGATTAGGATCGACGTAACGCATATGAATTTTCCTTTGCTTATTTTAGTGTTTTAACCGTATCTACAGCTTTGGTATAAGGTACTTTTGTACAATATTTGATTAGCATACAGGGAATAAGGTTGGAGAAAGGTTGGAGACAAGAAGGTTTACAATCTTTTCAATCGGCTTTAAAAGAATAGCGATTACAGCGGATGTAAATCATGAATTGTTGTGAGAATAAGGAATGATGACAAAGCAAAATTTGACGAAAAAAAGACAGGAAATTGAGCAGCTTAGGCAAAGCAGCAGTCTTTCTCCCTTGCATGCAGAACAGTTGGGACAAAGCATTGTCAGCTCTTGGCAACGCTCAACATCAGCCGAAATTCCTAAAGATCGCGCAGCTGCACCCTTAGTTTATTTACAAAAAGAAACCTATCCTTCTGCTTTAGAACATGCCTTGCAACATTGTGCACAAGATTTAAAGCATATTGCCGAGCAATCTTCGATGGTGCTGGCGGTAGGCGATATTGGCAGTACCATTATTTGGACAGCATCAAGTCCACAAATGCAGAGTGCGGCAGAAAGTGTACATTTTATCGAAGGCGGGCAGTGGCGCGAGGAACTGGTCGGCACCAATGCTCTGGCTTTATCATTAAAGACGCAACAATCGTGTTGTGTGTTTTCCAATGAGCATTACATGTCATCAATTCATGATTGGGTCTGTTATGCCGCCCCGATTATTGATCCTTATTCCAAACAGGTTCTCGGGGTGATTGACCTGTCGACCACATGGCAAAAGCATAATAGTCTGGGTTTGCTGGCGGCTGAACGCTGTGCCTCGATTATTCAATCCGCATTACTTGAATATCAAAAACAGCGATTGTTTATTCGGGCTTTTTCCGTGCCGCAAGTCATGTTCAATGGCAAAGTTCTGGTGCTTACGCCACGTCAAATCGAAATTTTGACCATTCTGGCACTGTGTCCGCAAGGCTTAAGTTTAGATACTTTACATCAGGCCGTATATGGCGAGCGAAAAGTCAGCATCGGCACTTTAAAGGCGGAAATGTCACAATTACGCGATATTTTAGGCGGCATGCTGGGGTCTAGACCCTATCGTTTATTGGCGCATGTAGAAGCTGATTTTCTACTGACCGAGCAATCTTTAGATGCCGGCTATATCGATTCGGCCTTAAAATTGTGTACGGGCGTCTTTCTGGCAAAAACCGAAAGTCCATTTTTATGTGCCTGGCGCGACTGTCTGGAATCGCGTTTAAGTGACGCCATTTTTAAAGCCAATGAGACCGATGTTTTGCTTAAGCACGTGGCGCGTTTTCCTGAAGCGATTGATGCCGTGGAGCGTTTAATTGAACTCATGCCCAAAACCCATCCCGTGCATCAAACCTTGCTTAAATATAAAGATGTCTAAGCTCTAGAACAGAAAATCTATTTTATAGACCTTTTGAGTCTAACCATTGGAACAGTTGCTGATAGACCTGATCGCGCACCGATTTTTCAGACAGAACCAGATCATGCAGTCCACCTTTTATTTCACTGATAGTGACATCACCTTTCATTTTCCGGGCATATTTATCAATATGTTTGACATCCAAAATCACATCGCTACTTTGAGCATGCTTGTGCCATTTTTTGGGATTTTTGGTTTGATCTGAATGCATCACTAAGGCAGGGACGTTTAAGGTCACGCCTTGATGAATTTCCTTTTGCGCTTCAAAAATTGCCCGTATAAAACTCAGGCGAACCAGCGGATAAGTGGTTTTTTTCCATTCAAGATTAAAGTCCCATTCTCCTTTTAAGCTTTTGTGCAAACTGGTCACATACCATTTATTCAGTTCACTGGGAAATTCCAAATCTGGGCAAATCTTGCCGACGCGACTTAAATTGGGCAGACCCAGTTTTTTCTTGATTGGATTCATGTTGAAGTCATAAAATGGGCTATTGACCCACAGTGCCTTAATTAAAGGATGATCCGGATGATGTGCCGCATATAAAGTCGTGGTCAATCCGCCAGTCGAATGACCGCACAACAGAACGGCATCATGACCTTCTGCACCAATAATCTCTAAAGCTTGGGTAATTTCGGCATCGTATTCAGCCATTTCACGTACGTTATAATATTTTTGATGGGGAAGGTGGGAACGACCGTATTTACGCAAGTCGAGTGCATAAAAGTCAAAACCATGCTGGTTGAACTGTTCTGCCATTTCGGTTTGAAAAAAATAATCGATAAAACCATGAATATATAAAACGGCTTTGCCGGTTGCCTGCTGCGCTTTTTTACGCACCAGTGTTGCTGTAACTTGACCTTCATAATCATCAGGGAAATCTAGGGTGGCCTGTTCATAGTCTGAACCTAAAACATCAAGTTGATAAAGCGGTTCAATTGTCTGTTCTGTCATTGTTGTGCTCATTTGGAATTATCAATTTTCTTTTATCCTTCATGATGGGCAGCTATTTGTCAAATTGCTTTAAGGCCAAAAATAAAAAAAGGCAATCTAAGTTTTCCAGCTCATTAAGAACATGGAATTTAGATTGCCAAAAATGTAAGTCAAAAATTTGGGGGGAGAAGACTTACATTGAGGATTTACATTGCCGCTTTACATTGCCGCTTTGAATATATCAACCACTTGTGCATGCGTGGCTTTACGTGGATTGGTCAGCATGCAGGCATCTTTTTGCGCATTTTCTGCCATGATGGCTAAATCTGCTTCTTTCACACCCAGTTCATTTAAGCCAGATGGAATGCCAATCGCGGCTGAAAGCTGGCGAATCGCCTGAATGGCTTCATCTGCAGCTTCATTCACAGTCAGACCATCAATATTGACACCCATGAGTTGGGCAATTTTGGCATAACGGTCAGGGCAGGCAATCAGGTTGAATTCACACACGTGCGGCAGTAATACCGCATTGCATACGCCATGTGGCAAGTTATAGAAACCGCCGAGTTGATGTGCCATGGCATGTACATAACCTAAAGAGGCGTTATTGAATGCCATACCAGCAAGGTACTGTGCATAGCTCATTGCGTCACGCGCTTCCAGGTTTTCACCATTGGCAACCGCAGGACTCAGCCATTCGCTAATCATGCTAATGGCTTTTTCTGCACAGGCATCGGTAATAGGGTTGGCTGCGGTAGAGACATAGGCTTCCACGGCATGGGTTAACGCATCCATACCTGTTGCTGCGGTTAAACTTGCTGGTTTGGCAACCATCAGTTTAGGATCATCAATGGCAATTAGTGGAGTACAGCGCCAGTCGACAATTGCCATTTTTACATGCGTGTCGGTATTGGTGATAATACAGAAGCGGGTCATTTCAGAAGCCGTACCTGCCGTGGTGTTGATGGCAATCAGCGGTGTCATCGGTACGGTACTTTTATCAATGCCTTCGTAGTCGCGAATATGACCACCGCCAGCGGTGACCAAACCAATGCCTTTGGCACAGTCATGCGATGAACCACCGCCTAAAGAGACGATGAAATCACAGCCATTTTCATTATAGGCTTGCACGCCGTTATGCACGTTAATATCGGTTGGATTGGGTTCTGCACCCGGGAAAATATGGCAGTCAACACCCGCCTCTTTTAAATAAGCTGCAATGTTATCTGCGACACCAAATTTGAACAGACCTGCATCAGTCACAATCAGTGCTTTTTTAGCACCTAAATTTTGTGCTTTGGTACCAATTTCCTTGGCACAGCCTGGACCAAAAAGAGAAACACAGGGAATATAAAAACCGTTTGTTTGATCTGCAATATTTTTAAAAGCCATGGTGCGATTCCTTCTACCATTGGTATGTTGTTATCGGTGACCCTCACCGTGAATTAAGTATCAAAGGAACAGGGAGAAAATCCTACCTACCAAACACCTACCATTTTAAGTTGTTGAATTTTTATTAAATTATTCATGCCAGGTTATTCAATCGGGACTTAAAGAATTCAATGTTTAGCGCAAATGTATGGGATTAATCAGGAGGGTGCGAGAAGAACGGTCATGGCCAAAAAGATCTAAATCAGGTTTAGGCGAGATTTCTGAATGAATAGTGAGACAAGACATTGTTTTGATAAAAGTATAATTTGCTATTTGGTAAATAAATAAATTATATTATTTATTAAATGATCAATATTTTTGCAAATGAAGAATTTAAAAATAAGCATTTTTTTCAGGGGACGAAAGAATTTAAAAATTAGGGTCTGTTGACATTTTATAATGGTAGCCAAATAAAGATACAAGCTAAGGCAACAGAATTTTCATAGCTTCGCTTTAGCTTGTCATAGCGTGTGGCAATTCCTCTAAATTGCTTTAATCTAGCAAAGGCATTCTCAATTAAATGCCTGATTTTATATAAATACCAATCCATATGATCATTATTTGAAAGCGTATTGGATTTCTTGGGAATATTGGCTTGAGTACCCATTTTTTCTATCTGTTCTCTCAAGGATTCAGAGTCATAACCCTTATCGGCACAGAGAATTTCTGTCTCGTTCAGATCTATGCTGTTAACTAATTTCGGTGCCACTTTTACATCATGGGTCGTACCATCCTCTATCAGAAACTGAACAGGGTTCCCATGAGAATCAACTGCCAAATGAATTTTAGAACTGTTTCCACCAATGCTTTTTGAAATTGCCTGATCCTTGATTCCTGTAGCATGCTGATGAGCCCTCACATGGCTGGCATCAATAAACACCCACTCCAGATCAGCATCAGATGAAATTAACTTAAATATTTTTAATAACTTATTATCTTTGGACCATCGGGAAAATTTCTTGAATATAGAATTTGGTTTTCCAAAGGCTGAGGGTAAATCCCGCCATGGGCAGCCTGTACGAATTCTATAAAGAATAGCTTCAATAAAATTTCGAAGATTTTGTTTGAGATAAATACGAAAATTACGGAAAATAGTTTCTAACTTAGACCAGTGTTGATCGGTCAACATTGTACGAGGCATAGCGAGGAGTAAATTTGGTTTGGCGATTAAATTCTACTTGCTCGCTATTTTTTTGCACAGTAAATGTCAACAGACCCTAATAAAAAGATAGTGTAGCAAATATTAAAAAAAATTCTTGATCATATTGTTAAGAGTAAATTATAGTCAATTTATAAGATTTTTGTATTAAATTCCTAAGGATGGGGTAAGTTTAATGAAAGTCGGACATACAAATGATGCAACATTATTATTACATGCAATCCATAAAATTCTGCTTAGAGAATGGGATCCTTTAGGAATTCGCAGCATTCCTTCGATGTGTGATGAATACGAAGATTATTTGCCTAAAATTTTTAACCTGATTTGTGACAATGCCGATGAATCAGAGATTTTTGAATATTTATGGCGGATTGAAAATAAAGTCATGGAGAAAAGAGGCAACAGGCAACACACCTTGCGAATTGCAAGTTTACTTAAAGAGTTACAAGTGAAAAAATGAAGTCAAATTTTTAAGCATTCAGTAAAATTTTTTAAAATATAAATGATGGGCTGCAATGATATTGATGGTCTGCAATGATATTAATGAAAAAACCGGTGCCTGAGCACCGGTTTTTTATGCTTAGAATTTCTTTTCCAGACTGACTAATACACTTGGAATCGCCTGATTGATCCGTGATTCATAAAGGCTGCCATCAGCTTGATTGGTTAAGCGCTCTTTATAATCGGTACTGAAAGTATTGCGCGCATTCAGTGTGGTTGCCCAGCCATTATTGAAGCGTTTGGTCACGCTGATATCCATGTTGACGCGTTCATTGCTGGTACGATTATAGGGCTGGTTGTCCAGGGCACGGGTAAACTCAGGCACGTAGTTCAGGTTGACACTGGTTGAAATGCGCCAAGGCTGATAGTTATAAGACAGACCTGTGCTTGCTGTATAAGGCGCGACATCACTGACCAGACGTTGTTGATGATTTTCATCTTCAACTTTTGCGCGCATAGTAGAAAGTTGTCCATTGAGCATCAATGAATGACCATTTTCAGTTTGCTTTAATGCATAACGGCCTGCAATTTCAACTCCATAAGTGGTGGCATTGTCCTGGTTTTGTGGACGCTCGACAAAACGTGTGCCTTCCTGGCGAATGACTTTTTCGATGTAGTCATCAATTTCACGTTGGTACGCGGTGATATTGATACCGCCTGACGGGGTGTTATAGCCCAAAGTCGATTCAAAGGCGGTAATTTTTTCAGGACGTAAAGCAGGATTACCGCCACGATCCGGATTGTTCAGGCTACCGGCATCGCTATCGGTAGACACCGAAACTGTTGGCAATAAACGGTCTGCTTTTGGGCTACGGAAAGCCTGACTGAGATTGCTTTGCAAAGACCAATGATCATCAAAGTCAAAACGATGTGCCAAGACTGGGCTTAAGTGACTGTCGCTATAATCGACTAAACCAGAGCGCTCGATCCATTCCTGACGGGCACCTAAAGTCACGGTTTGGCGATCGGTAAATTTCCAGCTACCTTCGGCATATAATGCATACAGCTGTTCATCTAAACTTTGGCTGACATTGCTGTCGAGTTCATTGGCACGAGCATCTGCACCAAATTTAAGCTGGCGAGTTTCATTGAACTTTCGCACGCCATCGTAGGCAATCCCATATTCATTGACCGTTTCATCGGTATAGCTGTTGAATCGTGGTGATTGAGCCGACTCAGTCGATTCAGTTTCATTCTGCTGCTCGACAGAAAGACGGATTTTATCTGAATTGCCTTTGTCTGTACGTTCATAACGGGTGTTTAAACGGATGCTGTCATTCTTGTCATTTTGAACCTGGTCGCCACGAACACCATCACTTTCGTTATTACGATAGAACAATTCCGCAACCAGTTTTTGCTGATCATCCATTTGATATTCCACACGCGGTGAAAGCATTTGCGACTTGCGTTCAGTGACTCGTTTTTGTTCACGTGTTCCGCTGCTGTTTTGGGTTTGCGTAATGGAAGTGGTGTCATTCCACATCTGGTTGGCAGACAGGCTGTATAACCAAGCATTGTCACGACCATCCGCCTGAACGCTGATATTTTTACGTTGTTCTTCTTTTTGATCCGATTTAGCCAAACCATATCCCGCACGGATGGTTCCGCCTATACGGGCATTATCTAAGGGTTCTTTCAGAATAATATTAATCACGGCGGAAGAAGCAACAGAAGCCTGAGCCACACTTGGCTGTTTGGTAATTTCAATTCGCTCAATCATATCTGGGGTGATGCTGTCAACGATAGACATGCCACCGCGTGGACCGCCTTGAACCGCTTCGCCATTGATTAAAAATACTGGGGCACCGCCACCACGAAAACGCATGCCTGAAGCACCGCCACCACCACGCGGACCACGTCCTGGAGATGGCATTTGAAAACCTGCAGCACGGCGCAAGGCATCATTCACCGACTGATCGCCAAATTGCAGCATTTCTTCACGCGTAACGATGGTTTTGGCAACCGCACTGATATCCGGATCTTTTGCAGTCGCTGGGGTCGCTTCGAATTTTAAAGTGGCGAGTGTTTGTACGGGTGCTGTTTGTGCTGATACTGTGTGTTTTGGGGCGCTGCCTGTTGTTGTATTTGTAATGGAATCAGCAGCCCAAGTTGGGGACATAAAAGTGAGCAAGGCACAACTTAATGCGCTTAATGGCCAACGCGGTTGTATGCGCTTCATTATTTGATGTTCCAAATGTATTTTTGCGTAAGATAACGTAAAAATGTGGAGAAACTTTGTGGGAAATCACAGGAATAAAAATAAAAGATAAAAATCTGATCACAGGTATAAAATAACCAAAATGAATGGTTTAGCTCCAGCATCTTATTGGAGTTTGTATGGCTGGAGCGATGGTTCATGTTAATGGTTCAAGGATAAAATACAGTTTTGGCTGATTTTCTCAATGAGGGCATCATTCAAACTGATTTGATTATCCCATTTCAGCATTTGCTGAATCAGCCATTTAAAGTCTTCAATGTCTGGCTGAGATGATTCATCGACAAAATGACGGATAATATTCTGAATGGAATGGAATTTTTGCACGTGAATGCTGTCAGAACATTGAAATTGAATAATATTGAAGTCAATCAGCATCTGCCAAACTTCAGCATAATCCTCTAGAGCTTTTAGTTCCTGTTGTGCCTTTTGAATTGCATTGATTAAAGCAATATGGGTGTGGGGATGTTGTGCTGCCCATTCACTGGTTACCGCCAGAACCTTGTCCGCTACTTTTGGAATAATGTTCTGACTGGATGCCACAATCTGACTAATTCCCAATAGTTCAGCTTGGGTATTCCACGGTTCACCGACACAAAAACCGTCAATCACCTGATT
Organism: Acinetobacter sp. F16; assembly: GCF_052712855.1. Lineage (NCBI taxonomy): Bacteria > Pseudomonadati > Pseudomonadota > Gammaproteobacteria > Moraxellales > Moraxellaceae > Acinetobacter > Acinetobacter sp. F16. Next base: position 36,654 of record NZ_JBRATK010000011.1, on the reverse strand, counting down.
AGCCAAAGCTTCGACCATATAGGGTGGAGGAAGAATCGCAAGCTTGATGTTCTGTGCAAGCTCACGGTCGGCTAGGGCGAGCCATTCTCTTAGACAATAATGATGAATCGACTGTTTAAACACATGTGCCAATTGAACCGGCTTTTGTTGTTGTATGGCTGAGACTATTTTTTCTGCTGATTGCTGTACCGTATCTTGGGAAGAAATATCCAGTTCAAAGCATAATTTTTGACTCAAGCTGATAAAGGCCCGGTTATGACTGAGAACCAAAGCCGTTTGCAGGGGAATGCCGAGTTGGTCTTCACCCAGTGCTGCTGCCGGTAGCATGGCAGACAGGCAATGTGCAGCATCCAAAAAGCCAAAAGCCAGCCGGTCTCTTAAACTTGCCCAGGAGGCTTCCTTGACGAGGGTGATATCCAAACCAACTTCATCAAAAAAACCGCGCTGCTTGGCCCACAGAATGGCCACACAATCAAGCAAAGGAATATAGCCGATCTGGATTTGAGTTTTTTCTAAATCTGTCATGAGCTAATCCTTCAATTGGTTTTGTAATAGTTGTTGGGCATCCAGTAAACGGCGTGCCATTTCCCCAATGGTGATGCGATGGCTCATGGCATTTTTGCGCAGTAATTGAAACGCCTGATCTTCAGTTAAAGAATGCAATCGCATCATCAGTACTTTGGCTTTTTCTACATCTTTACGGTCGGCCAGTTTATTTTTGGTATCTTCCAGATCACCTAGTAATTTCTTGTGTTTTTTGAACTGTTCGATCGAAATTTCTAAAATGCTTTCCAGTTTGGAAGGGTCAATCCCGTCGACAATATAAGCGGTTACACCGGCATCAATCGCACTTTTAATGGTGTCTTTGTGGCTATTTTTAGTGAATAGGACCGTCGGCAAATCGAACTGGCTGACACAGCTTTCAATAATGTCGCGATGTGGATGATCCATATCCAATAGAATGACATCGGCATGCAATTGTTCTAAACGAAACATACTTAAATGGTCAATGGTGAGACAGGCAACCACCTCGAAATTGTGCTCGATCAGGGAGACTTTTATATAGGTCGCACGTTCTTGATCGTCATCAATTAGTGCAATTTTCAATTTTGGCATATCAGCTAAATATCACTAGGCAAAGCCTAAAAGAAAAATCATGGTAAATCCCAAGCAATAAAAATGCCAAAACTGTTAAAACTGCAATAATTCAATAAAAATCAGATATAAAACTTAACCATGATCATGTTATGCACCGTATTAATGCAAAAATGCGCTACAAGAAAGCACAACACTGTGCGATCTACTTGGCCTTAGTCGGGTTAAAAAGAACAAAGCAAGACAATGATTAAGCTCGAAAATGAAAAATTAATATTAAAAAATAATAAAAAATATAAAGTTAAGAATATTTTTTAAATCTTGGCACAGGGATTGCATTATCCCTTATGAGTCAAAGAAGACTCTATGAAATTTGTAGACGGCCAACGATGTCCGCTCTGATCGAATCTGGTATGCAGCGATCCGCATAGCAGATAACCCTATACGTTCAGTTCAGGAAGGAGAAGGCCATGTCTTCAAATTTATATGAAAAAAAAGCCACAAAAATAAGTCTTTTTAACTTTAATAGCGCAGCGATGAGAGCCTTCCACATGAGTTGGCTCGCTTTTTTTGTCTGCTTCTTTGCATGGTTTGCCTGTGCACCGCTTATGCCTGTGATTGCAGGTGAGTTCCACTTAACCAAAGATCAAATCGCCAATATTAATATTGCCGCTGTCGCAATTACTATTTTGATTCGTCTGATTGTTGGACCATTGTGTGATAAATACGGTCCACGAAAAACCTATACAGCATTACTGCTTATCGGCAGTATCCCGGTCTTTGGTGTGGCATCTGCCAACAGCTATGAATCTTTTCTTTTCTTCCGCTTATTGATTGGTGCCATTGGTGCCAGCTTCGTTATCACCCAATATCATACCAGTATCATGTTCGCACCGAATGTGGTAGGTACTGCCAATGCTGCATCGGCAGGATGGGGTAATGCCGGTGGTGGAGCAACACAAACGCTTATGCCGTTAATGCTTGCTGCCTTGGTGATGTTTGGTGTTGAACAGGCAATGGGCTGGAGAGTTGCCTTATTGGTACCGGGTATTCTGATGATTATTGTCGGTGCAATGTACTGGAAATTTACCCAAGACTGTCCACAAGGCAACTTTAAAGAACTGCGTGCACAAGGCATTCAAGTCGGTAGCGATAAAAAAGGCGGTATTGCGATTTTGATGCATGCTGCACGTAACTACCGGGTCTGGATTTTATTTGGTGCGTATGCAGCGTGTTTTGGTATCGAAATTTTCATTCATAACATCGTGGCGATGTACTACGTTGAACATTTTAGCTTTGGCCTAAAAGAAGCCGGCTTGGCAGCAGGGATTTTCGGTTTGCTGGCACTGTTCGCCCGTGCTTTAGGTGGAATTATTTCGGACAAAGTGGCAACGAAAAAAGGCCTGGATGGTCGTACCAAAGTGCTTTTCACCATGATTTTGATGGAAGGCCTGTTCTTGATCTTGTTCTCGCAAATGAATACCGCAGTTCTCGCAATTCTCGTGATGACCCTATTTGCACTCTTTACCCATATGGCATGTGGTGCAACCTATGCGTTGGTGCCATTTATTGACCGTGATGCTTTAGGTGGTGTTGCCGGCATTATTGGTGCGGGCGGTAACGTTGGTGCAGTGGCAGCGGGTTTCTTGCTGAAAGGCATGCTGGATATTCAAACCTGTTTGATGGCACTCGGTGGCTTGGTCGTGATTGCAGCTGGCTTTGTTCTGGTGATCCGCTTCTCGGTTGAACATAAAGAGAAAGAACAAAAACTGTATGAAGAAGCCATTCTTGAACGTAACAACATGGCACAAGGTTAAGTAAAGAGATTAAGGAGAAATTGATATGAAATTAGTCATGATTGGTCATGGTATGGTAGGGCACAAGTTCATTGAATCGGTTCTTGAATATGCAGGGGATGAGGTTGAAATCACCATCTTGGCAGAAGAACCACGTTTAGCCTATGACCGTGTGCATTTAACCGAATATTTCACCGGTAAATCTGCAAAAGACTTAACTCTTTGCCGTAGCGATTTTGCGGATGCCTACGGAATTGATCTGCGTTTAAGTACCAAAGCTAATGAAATAGATACTTTAAATAAAACGGTTACCACCAATCATGGCGATGTGATTAGTTATGACAAGTTGGTGCTGGCAACCGGTTCATATGCCTTTGTCCCGCCTATTCCAGGCAATGAGCGTGAAAACTGCTTTGTTTACCGTACTATTGAAGATTTAGATGCCATTCGTGCTGCAAGTTTAAATGCAAAAACAGGCGTGGTGATTGGTGGTGGTTTACTCGGTCTGGAAGCGGCAAAAGCCCTTCGTGACCTGGACCTGGAAACCCATGTGGTCGAGTTTGCACCACGCTTGATGGCGGTGCAAATTGATGATCTTGGTGGTAAGGTTTTACGTGCAAAAATCGAAAACCTGGGGGTGAAAGTTCATACCCAAAAAGCTACACAATGCATCGAAGCCGGTGAAAACACTACGCATGTAATGAAGTTTGGCGATGGTTCTGAACTGGAAACCGACATTGTTTTGTTCTCTGCGGGGATTCGTCCACGCGATGAACTAGCACGTCAAAGTGGTTTGGCACTTGGTGAGCGTGGCGGCATTGTGATTAATGATTATTGTCAAACATCCAATGCAGACATTTATGCCATTGGTGAATGTGCACTTTGGCAAAATAAAATTTATGGTCTGGTGGCGCCGGGTTATGACATGGCGCGTATTGCAGCGAAACATGTTATGGATCAAGCCTGCAATACATTTGCTGGCGCAGATATGAGTACCAAATTAAAACTGATGGGTGTGGATGTGGCATCGGTGGGTGATGCCCATGCCATGACGCCAAATGCCTTAAGTTATTTCTATGCCGATGAAGATGCCATGATTTATAAAAAAATCGTGGTGAATGCGGAAAAAACCAAATTGTTGGGTGCGGTGCTGGTGGGCTGTGCCAAAGAATATAATGACCTGCTACAAATGATGCTGAATGGTCTGGCAGTGCCAGAGAATCCAGAAAGCTTGATCATGCCGGGTTATGCACAATCCTCAGCGAAAACAGGTGGTAGCGGTGTCGATTTACTGCCAGACAGCGCAACCATTTGTTCATGTAACAACGTTTCTAAAGCAGATATTTGCAGTGCCATTGCTGATGGTTCAACCTCACTGGGTGCGCTAAAAAAATGTACCAAAGCCGCAACAGCTTGTGGTGGCTGTGCACCTTTAGTCACTCAAGTGTTGAAATCTGAATTGCAACGTCAAGGGGTGACTGTTAACAATCACCTATGTGAGCATTTTGCCTATTCACGCCAAGAGCTGTATCACCTGGTGCGGGTCAACGAAATCAAAACCTTTGATGATCTGATCGGGCAACATGGGCACGGTCTAGGCTGTGACATCTGTAAACCAACTGTGGCGAATATCCTGGCTTCTTGCTGGAATGACTTTGTACTGAAACCAAGTCATGCTGGTTTACAAGACAGTAATGATTACTACCTCGGTAATGTTCAAAAAGATGGTTCCTATTCAATTGTGCCGCGGATCGCAGGCGGTGAAATTACCCCGGAAGGTTTAATCACCATTGGACAGGTCGCGAAAGACTATGGTCTATATACCAAAATCACCGGTGGGCAACGGATTGACCTGTTTGGTGCCCAAGTGCATCAACTGCCTGAAATCTGGGAAAAACTGATTAATGCAGGTTTTGAGTCGGGTCATGCTTACGGTAAATCGTTGCGTACCGTTAAATCATGTGTCGGCAGTACCTGGTGTCGTTATGGTGTAGATGATTCTATGGGCTTGGCTATTTTCCTGGAAAATCGCTACAAAGGCTTACGTTCGCCGCACAAACTTAAAATGGCGGTCTCTGGCTGTACCCGTGAATGTGCCGAAGCGCAAAGTAAAGATGTTGGGGTGATTGCCACTGAAAAAGGCTGGAACCTGTATGTTTGCGGTAATGGCGGGATGAAGCCACGCCACGCAGAATTACTTGCTTCTGATCTGGATACGGAAACTTTAATTCGTTATATCGACCGATTCTATATGTTCTATATCCAAACCGCAGATCGTCTGCAACGTACTTCAGTATGGCGCGACAATCTGGAAGGGGGGCTGGATTATCTTAAAGCTGTAGTGGTTGAGGATTCTTTAGGGCTTGCTGTCGAGTTAGAACGCCGTATGGATCACGTGGTTGGCACTTATCAAGATGAATGGCGCACTGCGATTGAAGATCCTGAAGTACGTAAACGCTTTATCACCTTTATTAATGCCAAGGCTGAAAAACAGAATGATCCCCATATTCAATTTGCTACTGAACGTGGACAAATTCGCCCAAAAACTGCGGTGGAACGTGATGTAACGCGTATTCCAGTAGTTGAGGCATAAAAAATCTAGAGCATTAAGAGCTTCTTTCATCAAACCTTTTTATTTTTCCCTTCTGGGAGAAACACAATGAGGCAGTGAACCTTGATGAAAGAAGTTCAAAGAGAGGATAAAGAAGATGACAATTTTAAAAGAAATGAATGATTTTGATTGGGTTGAGATTTGCAATCTGGATGATATCACACCCAATACAGGGGTTGGTGCGCTGCTCAATGAGCAACAAATTGCGCTATTCCGGGTGGGCAATGAAAAACGGGTTTATGCCTTAAGTAACCAGGACCCCTTCAGTCAGGCTTTTGTGATGTCGCGCGGCATTATCGGTGATTTGCAGGGTGAACGTGTCGTGGCATCTCCCATCTACAAGCAGCATTTCAGTCTGGCAACCGGGCGCTGTCTGGAAGATAAAGATCAAAAGTTACTGGTTTTCCCGAGCAAGATTGAAAATGGAAAAGTCTGGGTCAGTCCTACACCGCAAAAAACCTATATCACCAATAACGGCACTTCTCAGGAAAAGATGAAACTGGTCTTGGTGGGTAATGGTCTGGCGGGCATGCGCTGCCTGGAAGATTTGCTGGATATGGCACCTGAACGTTATGAAGTGACCGTAATCGGTGAAGAGCCATGGGGTAACTATAACCGCATCATGCTGTCCCCAGTATTGTCGGGCGATAAAAGCATTGAAGACATCATGCTGCATCCGCATGCATGGTATAGCGACAAGGGGATTCGCTTCATTGCCGGTGATGCTGCGGTGAAAATCGACCGTCCACGTAAGCAGGTCTATACCGAAAAAGGTGAGATCGTTAATTATGACCGTTTGATTCTGGCGACTGGTTCCAAGCCATTTATTCCACCCATTCCGGGCACAGATTTAAAAGGTGTGCTGAGCTTCCGTGATATTTACGATGTAAATAGCATGCTGGATTACTGCAAAACCCAGAAAAATGCGGTGGTGATTGGTGGCGGTTTACTGGGGCTTGAAGCAGCTTATGGACTGAAACAACGTGGCATGAATGTGACGGTTTTACATTTGATGGATCGCATTATGGAACGTCAATTGGATGGTCGTGCAAGCGGCTTGTTAAGACAAAGTATTGAAGCGAAGGGCATCAATATCATCACTCAAGCCAATACCGAGCAACTGATTGGCGAAGAGGGTCATGTCACGCAAATCAAATTGAAAGATGGCACCGTGTTGGATGCAGATCTGGTGGTTTTTGCCGTGGGGATTCGTCCGAATATGGCACTCGCGCAAAGTGCGGGTTTACGTTGTAACCGTGGTGTGATGGTGAATGACACCATGCAAACCTTTGACCCAAGCATTTATGCGGTGGGTGAATGTATTGAACACCGTGGTCAAACTTTTGGTCTGGTGGAACCACTTTGGGGTCAAGCTTTTATTTGTGCATCACATTTGGCCGAACATGGCAGCTTAACCTTTAAAGCACCGACGGTTCCAACCCAACTCAAGGTCAGTGGCTGCGATGTGTTTTCAGCAGGCCGAATTGATTTGGAAAATAGCGAACCGCAAGAAGACTATGAAGACATTATTTTGAATGATGAAAAACGTCAGATTTATAAACGGATCATTATTCAAAAAGAGAAAGTCATTGGTGCGGTATTGTTTGGGGATACTGAAGATGGTGCCTGGTATGCAGAACTGATTTCTGATCAGACGCCAATTTCGAGTATCCGTAATAAATTGCTGTTCGGTCGCGATTTTGCATTAAAGAAAGCAGGTTGATTCAATTGGCATCATTATGATGCGGGTTAAGCCCATAGCGCTATTCATTAAAACTACAGCATTTATATAAATGCTGTAGTTTTTTTTATTCACATTAGAAATTTCAAATGAGCCATGCTGATATTTATTTCTACATTTGTAAATGAGATTTAATTTTTATATTTTTTAATAGCTTTATTTTTATACTGGATTTGATTTAAATCATAATCAGTGTCTGATTAGTTGTTAAATAAACGGGGTTTGTTTTTTATTTTGAATAAAGAGTTAAGTGAGATAAATAGAAAATATACTTAAGTTCTTTTAACGAACGATCACTAATATTTTAATAATTATCTGGCTATATTATGAAATTGAATTACTTTATGATTATATTTTGTCGAATTGAAAGAATCAGTCAAAAAAAGCCATTTTAAAATGGCTTTTCAGTCGAGTTCTTTAATCAATAACTTTTATAGGGCAGGAATTTTCCGGAAAGCACCACATTAACCCGATCGCCATTCGGATTGTTTTCGCGCTGAATATCCATACTGAAATCAATTGCACTCATAATTCCATCGCCAAACTCTTCATGAATCAGCTCTTTGATGGTGGTTCCATAGATATTCACCACTTCGTACCAGCGATAAATCAACGGATCTGTGGGGACGCTTGTCGGTAGTGAACCCTTATAAGGGACGATTTGCAGTCATGCTACAGCCTCATCACTCAAGTCAAAAATTTCACCAATTTTTTCTGCTTGCTGTTCATTTATTTTCTCCTTAAAGCATGATTTGAAATAATATAGAAGTACTTATATGGGGATTGTTAGTTGCATTATTTGTGCCAATATATTTTGCTGAAAGTTGATATTTTCATAGTGCTTAAATCTGAAAAGATAAGTATAAATTATTATATTTTGAAAGTTGGTATGATCTTTGCTTTTTAGTTAATCATTAAAGAATGGCAACGACGCCATTTCATTTAACATGATTATAGTTGTATTTCATTTCAGGCAATGGCGCCTAAGACTTAAAATAGGTCTTGGGCGCTTTTTTATTTACTGAAAAATAAATGATTGCTTTAACCCGTATATTAAGAGGTGAATGCGATGTCTTATCTCGCTCCTGCAGAGTTTGCACAAAAAGTGGTAGATGCTGGTGAAGCAAAACTTCATATGGCCACCCGCGATGTTTTAATTCGCTCATTTATGGCCGGTGCGATTTTGGCACTTGCTGCAGTATTTGCAGTCACCATCGCCGTGCAAACTGGCGTGCCACTGATTGGTGCGCTACTGTTCCCAGTGGGTTTTTGTATGTTGTATTTGCTGGGATATGACTTATTGACTGGAGTTTTCGTGCTCACTCCTTTGGCATGGCTAGATAAACGTCCAGGCGTGACCTGGAACCGTATTTTGAAAAACTGGGGCTTGGTTTTTCTTGGTAACTTTTCAGGCTGTCTGGTGGTGGCTTTTCTCATGGCGATTGTTTATACCTACGGCTTTGCTGCCGAGCCAAATAATGTCGGTTTGGCCATTGCGCATATCGGGGAAGCACGGACTTTAGGCTATGCCGAATACGGTTTTGCCGGTTGGATGACGATTTTTATCCGAGGTATGCTATGTAACTGGATGGTGTCGCTGGGGGTAATTGGGGCCATGATGTCGACCACCGTCAGTGGTAAATTTATTGCTATGTGGATGCCGGTCATGCTGTTTTTTGCCATGGGTTTTGAACATTCTGTGGTCAATATGTTTCTGTTTCCATTTGCCATGCTTATGGGCGGCGACTTCTCAATTATGGATTATTTCATTTGGAATGAATTACCTGTGGCGTTAGGTAATTTGGTCGGTGGTCTATCATTAACCGGACTGGCCTTGTATACCACTCATGTGCGTACTGCACCGAAAAAAGTTTTTTAATCTGAAATATTCTTACTCATCTCGGGATCAAGGATGATCTCATGCAATTGAGCCTCATATGATGCAAACACAACTGGCTGTCCGTATTGGACAATGCACCGACTCAGGTCAAAAAAGCATGAATCAGGATTTTCATGGCGCAGGATTGCCAGAAAATTACCTGTTACAGCAAAAGGGTGTCGTCTGTGCCATTGCCGATGGCATCAGTAGCAGTAATGTCAGTCATATTGCCAGTGAAACAGCAGTGTCCAGTTTTATTAACGATTATTTTTCTACACCTGAATCATGGAGTGTAAAAACCTCTGCTGAACGAGTGATTACTGCCGCTAATTCCTGGCTATTTGCACAAACCCAGCAAAGTCAGGGCCGCTTTGATAAAGACCGCGGTTATGTATGCACCTTGAGTGCATTGGTGCTCAAACATGATCAAGCGCATCTATTCCATATAGGTGATGCGCGCATTTATCGCATTCAGGGACAGAAAATAGAGCAATTAACCACAGATCATCGTATCTCGCTGTCTTCTCAAGAAAGTTATTTAAGTCGTGCCTTGGGTGTCGGGCAAAAAGTAGAAGTGGATTATCTGAAATTTCAGCTTTATCCGGAGGATATTTTTTTGCTGATGACCGATGGGGTATATGAATACCTCAATCAGAGCGAGATTCTTGCAGCTTTATCCGCAGATCAAGACTTAAACCAGGTAGCGAAATGTCTGCTACAGAACGCGCTGGCGAACGGAAGCACAGATAATTTAACTCTGCAGATTTTACAGGTTGATGCATTGCCGTCACAAGCAAGTGAATATTTCGATCCGCAATATAAGGATTTGCCGATGGCACCGGCCTTGCAGTCTGGCGATCTATTTGAAGATTATGTAGTGAAAAAAGTACTGCATCAGAATCATCGCAGCTGTTTATATTTGGCTCAGGATACACACTCGCAACAGCACTTGGTCATTAAAGTTCCGACCACCGATTTACAGCAGCAGCCCAATGCTATGGAGCAGTTTTATCTAGAAGAGTGGGTGGCAAAACGTATTCAGAATGATTATGTTATGCGTGCCTATCCGCAACGCAGTGCCAAGCATTATCTCTATCAAACCTTTGAATACATAGAAGGCCAGAGCCTTAAGGTCTGGTTAAAACAGCAAAACCAGACAGTCGAAGTGTCTAAAATAATTGATATTGTTGAACAGGTTGCCAAAGCGCTAAACGCATTTCATCGGTTGGAAATGCTGCATCAAGATATCCGCCCTGAAAATATTATGATCAATGCTGCATCTCAAATTAAGCTCATTGATTTCGGTTCAACATCGGTCAAAGGGATTGCTGAATTTCAACCTGCGCATGCAGATTTAGCTTTAGGCACGCTCGCCTATATGGCACCCGAATATTTTTTAGCTGAACCGGCAAATAGCCGTTCTGATCAGTATTCACTGGCGGTGCTGACCTATTATTTGCTGACTCAACAGCTACCTTATGGGACGGAAGTCGCCAAATGCACCACAAAAAAGCAGTTAAAAAAATTGCACTATTATCCTATGAGCCAATATAGAGCGGATATCCCTGTCTGGTTTGAGGCCGCAGTGCAAAAAGCTTTACATCCTGAAGCAGCGCAGCGTTATTCGGCTTTGTCAGAATTTATTTATGATTTAAAACATCCCAATCCACGCTTTCTCAAGCAACAAAAAATAGCTTTTATTGAAAAAAATCCGGTGCTGTTCTGGCGAAATTTATCCCTGATCTTAATCCTGCTGATCATTGGGCATTTATTGTTGCGATATTTTTAATTTAAAAAGCTGAAAGTTGGTGCGATCGCACAATTTTCACAATCACTTGCGCGTTTCAGAAACTTTAAACCCATCAAAATGAACTGCAAAGTTGCACCAGTTTAAGGCTGCTGGCGCCACAACTACACAACAGATTAACTTTAGAATTTATCCATAGGCGATAGATAAATAATTTATTTTTTATTTTCAATCACTAAATATAAGTTTGAAAAATTTTGGCACAATCATTGCAATATTCAGTTTGAGCCAAAGACGGCTCATTCAATTATAAGACGGCCAACGATGTCCGTTCTGATCGGTTGTTATTGCTCAAGGCAGATAACAGTAAAGACCATACGTTCAGTTCATCAAGGAGAAGGCCGTGTTTGTCCCTATTAAGCAGAATAAAACGGGTTGTTTTCGTTCTGGCAGTGTTATTGCCATCAAGATGGCATCTCTGATTTTAATGATAGATTTCTGGCTCAGGCTTCAACAAAAACAATTATATTGCTTTGCAAAAATGCACTTTAATTCTATTCATCCTCGTGGCCAGACTCCAATACAACCCGACCATGATGCAATCACATTGCACGATATCTTCACAGGGCACATCTTCCAACACGTCATTTTCATGAATCAGCCAAAGGAGTGTCTATATGCTTAGTATCCCTGTAATGGAACTGCATAGCTCCACAGAAATAAATACCAAAATCACCCATACCACTTGTCCCTATTGTGGGGTGGGTTGTGGCGTAACCGCAACTGTGCAGGACACCGCTTTAGGTCAAAAAGTTTCGGTTGCAGGGGATGTCAATCATCCATCCAACTATGGAAAACTGTGCATTAAAGGCAGCAATCTGGCGGAGACTTTGGGACTTGAAACACGTGTTCTTCACCCAATGCTGGGCCGAAAGAACCAGCGTGAAAAGACCGACTGGAATACCGCAACGGATGTAATTGCCAATAAATTCCAGCAATGTATTGATCAATATGGTCGTGACAGCATTGGCTTTTATGTGTCCGGGCAATTGCTGACAGAAGACTATTATGTGGTGAACAAGTTCGTCAAAGGTTATCTCGGCACTGCCAATATTGATACCAATTCACGACTTTGTATGTCATCGGCTGTTGCAGCACACAAACGGGCTTTTGGTGAAGATATTGTTCCGGCCAGCTATGAAGATTTTGAGCATACCGATATGGTGGTGCTGGTCGGTTCAAATACCGCATGGTGCCATCCAGTTTTATATCAACGCATCATGAAAGCCAAAGAACAGCGGGATCTGTTTGTGGTGGTGGTTGACCCGCGTTTTACCAGTACCTGTGAAGCAGCAGACCTGCATTTGCCGATTTTACCGGGGCAAGACGTCGCATTATTTAACGGTTTATTACAATATTTATCGCAAAATGGTCATGCAGACCAGGAGTTTATTGCTGCACATACGCAAGGTTTGGAACAGGCTTTGGCGCATAGCCAAACTGAATCGTCCATTGAAGAGGTCGCAGTACGTAGTGGTATTTCACTGGAAAAACTAAAAGTTTTTTATCAGAAATTTGCCCAAACTGAAAAAGTGATGACCCTGTTTTCCATGGGGGTGAATCAGTCTTCACAAGGCGTCAATAAAGCCAATAGCATAACCAACTGCCATTTATTTACCGGAAAAATTGGCAAGCTGGGTGCTGCACCATTTTCCATGACCGGGCAGCCGAATGCCATGGGTGGTCGTGAGGTGGGAGGACTCGCCAATATGCTGGCGGCTCATCTGGAGTTGGAAAATGAAAGCCATCAACAACTGGTGCAAAACTTCTGGCAAAGCCCTTATATTGCCAAGCAGGCTGGCTTCAAGGCGGTTGATCTATTTCATGCAGTAGAAAGTGGCAAAATCAAAGCCATCTGGATTATGGCCACCAATCCGGTGGTGAGTTTACCCGATGCAGATCAGGTGAAACGTGCCCTGGAAAAATGTGAGTTCGTGGTGGTGTCCGACATTTGCCAGGATACCGATACCACTCAATATGCCGATGTGCTGTTACCGGCTTTAGGCTGGGGAGAAAAAGACGGTACCGTCACCAATTCTGAACGCCGCATTTCCAGACAGCGTGCTTTTTTGGATGAGCCAGAACAGGCTAAAGCCGACTGGTGGGCGATTAGTCAGGTCGCAAAAAAATTAGGCTTTAGCGGTTTTGATTTTAATAACAGTCATGACATTTTTCTGGAACATGCACGACTCTCGGTAGAACAGAATTCAGAGCCAGATCTGCGCGCCGAAACGCCAAACTTCCGCTATTTCAATTTAAAGGCTTTAAGCGATTTAAATCAAAGCGAATATGATGAACTGCAACCGGTGCAGTGGCCCGTTTGGTCTAGGCAGCAAGCCGATGGTGCAGTGGCACGCATGTATGCCAAAGGGCAATTTAGCCATGCCGATGGCAAAGCCAAATTTATTGCCATTACCGCGATAGATCCGGTTAATAAAATCTGTAGCGAATTTCCTTTGGTGCTGAATACTGGCCGGATTCGAGACCAATGGCACACCATGAGCCGTACCGGTTTGTCTGCCAATTTAAGTACCCATCGCGCAGAGCCGTATTGTGAAATCCATCCGCATGATGCGCTGAAATACGGCATCAAAGATGGTGAACTGGTGGAAGTCAAATCGAAATGGGGCAACTGTGTTTTACGTGCGATGGTCAGTGATGATATTCGTCGTGGACAGGTGTTTGCACCGATTCACTGGAACGATCAGGTGGCGTCCGATGCCCGTATTGGCAAAGTGGTCAATCCGGTGGTCGATCCGATTTCCGGTGAACCAGAGTTTAAACATACCCCCGTCATCATCCATCCCTTTTATAGCCAGTGGCAGGGCGTGTTTTATGTGCGTCAGGGCTTTGAAAAAGTTGTGCAATCCTCCATCGAAAACACGGTGTGGTGGACGAAAATTACCACAGCTCAAGCTATGCGCTATGAACTGGCAGACCGCAGAAAATTCACAGCAACCACCGAGCATTTAAAAGAGCTGTTACCGTTTCAGGATGAAAGTTTTGAATGGCTGAATATTGAAGATCAAACCGCGCATATCAGTCACAGTGTGGTACTGAAAGATGGGCATTTGATTGCGAGTTTATATATTGCGCCTTATGCACTCTTGCCAGATCGGGATTGGGTGGCGAGCCTGTTTAAGCGTGAGCGCTTAAGTGCCATGCACCGTAAGGCGCTGCTTGCTGGACAACCGATGTCGATGGCCAATAATGAAGGGCCATTGGTGTGTAGCTGCTTTAAAGTCGGTAAAAACCGCATTATTGAAACCATTAAAACCCAAAATATCACCGATGAAAAACAAGTCACAGCATGCCTAAAAGCAGGGGGTAATTGCGGTTCATGTCTACCTGAAATTCGAGGCCTGATTAAAGCCTGTCAAGCGGAGACAGTGGAATGAAGCTAAAAATGAAGAAAGGAATAAATAAGTCAGTTTATCCAGACACCGACCTGGTGATTTTAGCCGGTGGACAGGCACGGCGTATGAATGGCATCAATAAGCTGTTGCAGAAATTTGATGATCAAATTCAACTGATCAAGATTCATCAACAGCTTAAATCACATGTTGCACAAGTTTGGATCAATAGTCACCGTGATGATTCGATCTATCAAAAAATCATTCCCAGCATTCATTGCTATCAGGATGATGAAAGTGGTTTTTTAGGTCCACTCATGGGCATAAAAAGTGCCTGGTCACATGTACAGGCAGACCATGTGCTGTTTGTACCCTGTGATGTGACCTACATTCCGCCAAAGGTGATTCTAAAATTGCATCAGGCTTTAGCTAAAAATAGCTTGGCCGAAGTGGCTTATGTGGAAATCAACGGTCAGGCACTGTATCCATTTTGCTTGGTTAAACGCAGCAGCTTAGCCACCTTGATGATCCATCTTGAACAAAAACAGCGCAGTTTAAAGCACTGTTTTTCTGATTTGCACGCACAAGTGGCACATTTTAAAAATCACGCACTATTTTTTCACAGTATTAACTCATTGGATGAGCTGCAACAGCATCAACAACTTAAATTTCTGCATTAAAACTAAATATTTCGCTTTTAGCACAAAGTTGGAACACTTATTGCAAATCTAATTATAACAAGATTGGGCGATTTAACGCTTGCGCACAATATGTGTGCAGTTGCAACCAAATGCCTGAAGATGGATGTTCAACATGAATATGATGACAGAGCTTAAAACTGAAGCGAAATTTGCCGATCAATTTGGTCGTAGCAAGCGCAAACTGCGTATTTCGGTAACGGATCGCTGTAATTTTAAATGCGTCTATTGTATGCCTGAACATCCAGAGTGGATGAAAAAACACGACTTGCTCAGTTTTGAAGAGCTTTATCATTTTTGTGATTTTATGGTGCGTCGTGGTATTGAATTTATTCGCATCACCGGTGGTGAACCGTTAATGCGTCAAGGGGTGGTGCATTTTGTTGCTCAGCTTCAAGAGCTAAAAAAGCTCGGGCTTAAACGCATTTCCATGACCACCAATGCTCATTATCTCAAGCAATATGCACAAGCCTTAAAGCAGGCGGGACTGGATGATTTAAACATCAGTCTGGACAGTGTGGATGCCGATCAATTTAAACAACTCACGCAAAAAGATTTAGCACCCGTACTTGAGGGAATTCGTGCAGCTCAAGCCGTTGGTCTACCGATTAAAATCAATACTGTATTAATGAACGGTATGAATGACGATCAAATTCTGCCTTTGGCCCGATGGTCGGTTAAGCAGAAAATCAGCTTACGCTTTATTGAATTTATGCCACTCGATGGTGACCGAAAATGGTCGACCGAACATGTGGTTAGTGAACAACAGATTTTAGACACTTTAGCCACTGAATTTGCAGTAACCAGCCAAGCCAATGATTCACCTCAGTCAAATTCAGATCCGGCACGGCAATATTTTATTGATGGTCATCCGATTGGAATGATATCCACCATCACTAACTCATTTTGTGGAACGTGCGATCGGGTACGTTTAACCGCACAAGGCGAATTTTATAACTGCCTGTTTGCACCTCAAGGTTTGAATCTAAAAACTGAAATTAAAGCACTGACTGCATCGGCACCATTGAGTCAAGCAAGCTTGTACAGAACATTGTTTAACTATATCTGGAGCAAGGAATCAGGTTATCACGCCATAGAGCAACGTTTGAAAAATCAGCCATCGCGCAAAATCAGCATGCATATGATTGGAGGTTAAAATGCCACAGATCAAAATTAAAATTGAAGCTTTCGGTGCGGTCGAACAACAGTTACCCCAAAACCTGGAAATTATTTGTAGTTTAAATAGCTCGGTTTCCGATGTCTTGGTCCAAGTTGGACAAGGCTATCCTGAAGCCTTTGCCATGATTGAACGATGTGCCTGTGCCATCGGTGAAGACATTATTTCGCGTCAAACTCTATTGAATTCGGATAGTACCTTAGTGCTGCTTTCACCTGTAGCTGGAGGTTGAGATGGATGTATTGAAAAAATTTTCACGGATTCAGGATACCGCCTTAACATTGGATAGTTTTGATCAGATTCAAACTTTTCCTGAATGTGGTGGTATTGGGGGTTTTGTCGGCACGGTACGCAATCATCATGAAGGTAAAGCGGTTAAAGCACTCAAATATACATCTTATGCACCCGTGGCGGAAAAAATGATTCGCCAGATTGAGCAGGAGATTCAGCACAAATATGGCGTGGCCTATGTCCGGGTGATTCACCGGATTGGCGCGTTGGATATTGGTGAAAAGGCGATTATTGCAATTGTCTATGCTGCTCATCGCAGGGAGGCCTTTGCTGCCTGTGAAGAAGCAGTTGAACGGGTTAAGCACGAAGTGCCGGTGTGGAAAGAGGAATTCTATATGGATGGTAGCAGCCAATATGTAGAAGGCTGCTGCATCCGTAAAGATACGGTGGAGCAGGTACATACACATCATCATGCAGAAAAGAATTCTGCACACAGTGATCATACACATTGCCATCATTAAAACCAGTCTAATCTACTTATTGAATCATGGTAGATGTCAGTCAACAGCATTATTTAAAGTAAAAATGAATCATAGGAACATGCAATGAAAAATGTCGGGATGAAAGCCGAGAGTTATCGGACAGCAGTGGCCACAGGAATTCTGCACGCACCGCCACATTGCATTGAACTGTTACGTAACGGCAATACTGAAAAAGGTGATGCGCTAAAGACAGCAAGGATTGCGGGTATTTTAGCGGCGAAACGTACCGATGAACTGATTCCACTGTGTCATCCGCTACCGATTTACCGTGCCGATGTGGAATATGAACTGTTTGATGCGCATGTTGAAATTAGCGCAGTTGTTGAAACCATTGGCCCGACCGGGGTGGAAATGGAAGCCTTAACCGCAGTCAGTCTGGCCGGACTAACACTGTATGACATGCTGAAACCGCATTGTGAACCGGAAGATTTATGTCTGGATCAGGTTAAATTACAAAAGAAAAAAGGCGGTAAATCACATTTTACCCGAGTGCTCAAAGAAGCCATGTCGGCATCCATCATTGTGTTGTCAGATACCGTAGCCGCAGGTAAGAAATCAGATACAGCCGGTCAAAATGTCTTGGAAATTTTGCAGGAAGCTAATTTCAGCAATATTTCTTATTTGGTAATTCCAGACAGTCCTGAGCAGTTACTGGCTTTAATCGAACAGCAAAAAAATGATTATCCGTTAATTCTTACCGTAGGTGGTACAGGACTGGGGCCGAAGGATTTAACCGTGGAAACCATTCAGCCTTTATTAAAACGTGAGATTCCTGGACTAATGGAAGCTTCACGCAGTTTTGGGCAAAAGCGCACGCCTTATGCGGCCTTGAGTCGTGGCGTGGCCGGTTATATTGATAACAGTCTGGTGATGACCTTGCCGGGCAGCCGACAAGGTGCCAAAGAATCCTTAATTGCAGTTCTGCCTGCATTGGTGCATTTATTTGATGTGCAAAAAAACATTCCCCATTCAGGGGGATATGAATAATGTCAGGATGTGGTGCTGAACATGGCTTGATTAGTGTCGATCAGGCCTTGGATTTAATCTTGCAGCAAACTAAAGTTTTAGCGACTGAAAGTATTGCGTTAAATCAGGCTTTAAATCGCTATTTGGCAGCAGATGTTTACTCGAATATCAATCTGCCCTTATTTTCACAAAGTGCGGTAGATGGTTATGCAATTTGTGCAGAATCTGCAATTGAACCCCATACCGAATTTGAACTGATCGGTGAAATTCAGGCAGGACATTCTTCCGAATTACAACTCGAGACTGGGCAAGCGGTTCGGATATTTACCGGGGCCAAAATTCCGTTTGGAACCACAACGGTGGCGCGGCAGGAAATTGTACAGGTCATCGATGCATCCAGAATTAAAATAACCGAAAGCCTAAAAGCCCATGCCGATATTCGCGATGTCGGTGAAGAAATTTCAGTGGGACAATTACTGGCCAATAAAGGTCAACAACTGTCCGTGGGTGCAATGGCTTCCTTAAGCATGGCGGGCATTCAAACGGTTAACGTTTTTCAATACCCTAAAGTTGCGGTGGTGATCACGGGTGATGAAGTCGCGGAAAGTGTAGAAGACTTTGCAATAGGTAAAATTTTCGATGCCAATGGGCCTCTGATTGAAGCATGGTTTCAGAATCAGGCACAGCAGGTTAAAATTTTTCATGTGGCAGATACTGAAGCTGCGGTTCAAGTACTCATTCAAAAATTATCAGAAAGCTATGATCTGATTTTAACCACAGGTGGCGTATCGGTTGGGGATTATGACTTTATTCGACCCGTGACTTTGGATTTGGGTTTTGAACAAATTTTCTGGAAAGTGAAACAAAAACCCGGCAAGCCGATGCTCTTTACGCGCTTAGAAAGAGCCGATGATTCACATTGTTATTTATTGGGCTTACCGGGTAATCCTGCAGCGGTGTATGTGGGCATGCAAATTTATACCTCAACTTTATTAAATGCCTTGCAAGGACAGAAACAGCAACCGAACTGGTTTAGTGCAGTACTGACCGATGATCTGAAAATGGATAGCCGAGAAAGCTTTTTAAGAATGTCTGCCGGTTTTGATCAATCGGTTTTAAAAGTGAAAAGTCTGTCCAAACAGCAATCGCATATGCTGAGTAATTTGATGCAGGCGAATTGTCTGGTACGTATTCCGGCAGGCCAAAGCTTGAGTGAAGGCGAGATTGTTCACGGTTTATTTATTCACTGATGAGGAAAATGCACATGAAAAAACCCCTGTTTTTATCCATGTGTCTCGCGATGACATTTTCCTCAGCGCATGCCGGGACAGTCAAAGTCTATGCAGCCGCAAGTCTAAGCAATGCCATGACAGATATTGCCATGATTTACCAAGCCCAGCATCCACAAACTAAAATTGTACCTGTATTTGCTGCTTCATCCGCTTTGGCGAAGCAGGTACAAGCAGGCGCCAGCAATGACCTGTTTTTCTCGGCAGATCAGGACTGGATGAATTATCTAGTGCAAAAAAATGTGATCGATTCAAACTTGGTCACACCACTGCTGTTTAATCAGCTTGTCGTCATCAGTCCAAAAAATCTAAATATTGCATTTAAAGCGCAGCCCGATTTTAACTTTGCCCAGTCTTTTAAAGGACATCTCTGTAGCGGGCAAATGGAATCTGTGCCTGCCGGTAAATATGCCAAACAAAGTCTGATGAAGCTGAAGTGGTTCAATAGCTTAAAGGGGAGAATGGTCGGTGCGGATGATGTGCGTTCCACACTCAATTTTGTCGAACGCGGTGAATGTGAAGTCGGGATTGTGTATAAAACCGATGCCTTGATCAGCCAAAAAGTCAAAATCATTGGAACCTTTCCGGCAAATTCACACCGCCCGATTGTTTATCCACTGGCATTGACCAGGCAAGGTGCAAAAAATAAAGAGGCAGTGCAGTTTGAACAGTTTGTAAAAAGCAGTCAGCGAGCCAAAACCATTTTCCAGAAATATGGTTTTAGCCTGAAATCTTAAACAGATACAGCAGGAGATGGCGACCCCATGTTAAGTCCCGAAGAGTCCAGTGCGCTTTATCTGTCTGCCAAGGTGGCGTTGTTTGCAACCGTTTTTAGTTTGCCTTTTGCTGTGGCGTTGGGCTGGTATTTGGCGCGTTATAAATTTCGCTTGAAGTTTCTTGTCGAAGCTTTATTACAGCTTCCGATGGTGTTGCCGCCTGTGGTTTTAGGATATTTATTATTGGTCTTGTTCGGCAATCAGGGTTTTATTGGACAGTATTTAAATGCCTTGGGAATACATCTGGCTTTTAACTGGAAAGGGGCTGTTTTAGCTTCGATGATTGTAGCGTTTCCACTGATGGTACAACCGGTTCGCTTGTCTTTTCAACTCATGAATCAACAGTTAGACCAGATCGCAGGTTCCTTGGGCGCCGCGCCGTGGAAGGTGTTCTGGAGTATCAATTTACCCTTGGCGATTCCCGGAATCGTGATGGGCAGCATTTTGTGCTTTAGCCGCAGTTTAGGTGAGTTTGGCGCAACCATTACCTTTGTGGGAAATATTCCAGATGAAACCCGCACCATTCCGATTGCGATTTATTCATTTCTGCAACAGCCCGATGGTGAGGATCTGGCAATGCGACTGGTTGCCTTGTCCCTGGTTTTGGCTTTTAGCGCTTTAATTGCCAATTATTTTATTCTGCAAAAGTATCAACGGAAATTGGGAGCTTGAAATGTTGAAATGTGATTTTCAATATCAATATGCCGATTTTATCTTGAATGTTGAACTGCAGATGCAGCAGCAACTTTTAGGCATTGTCGGTGCTTCAGGGAGTGGCAAAAGTACCTTGCTAAAAAATATTGTGGGGCTAATACAACCTCAGCAGGGTTCGATCCAGTTTAATAACCGTATTTTGCTGGATACTCAGCGACAAATTCATGTACCGATGCATCTACGCAAAATCGCTTTAATTTTCCAGAATGCATTGCTATTTCCTCATATGAATGTGCAGCAGAACCTGAGTTATGCAGAAAAACTGGTCTCTAAACCTGAACGAAAATTCCTGTTTGATGAGATTGTAGATTTATTGGAATTAAAACCCTTGATTCAGCGTAAAGCACATCAGCTTTCAGGCGGGGAAGCGCAGCGTGTATCGATTGGACGTGCCTTGTTATCTTCACCGAATTTACTGTTGCTGGATGAGCCTTTAACGGGTCTGGATAACCATCTAAAACAGCAAATTTTACCGTTTTTAAAACGGCTGAAACAAGAGCTAAATTTGCCGATGATTTATGTGACCCATCATATGCAAGAGCTGGAATATTTGCAGGCGGACATTGTGCAGTTAAGCCAAGGGCAACTACAGAATAAGTAAAACCCAATATCTAGGAGCTAATCTTAATCATTCAACAAAAATAAATAGCCTAAGCAGTTTAAATCATCAGCTACTTAAGCTATTTCGATAAACATCAAAGGAGACTATTCAGTTTTCTGATATTCATTAATCACTTCAAGTGCAGCACGGAAGGCTTCTTGAGTTGCGGGCGCGCCACAGTAGGGCAAGCTGTGAAGTAACACTTCCTGGATTTCTTCAACCGTCGCGCCGTTATTAAGTGCGCCACGAACATGGCCTTTGAGCTCAGTTGGGCTTTTTTGTGCAGTTAAAAATGCAATGGTAATTAGCGAGCGGTATTTACGCGGCAATACGCCTTCACGTTGCCAGGTTGAACCCCAGGCATGTTCATTAATCCAGTCCTGCAAGGGTTGAGTAAAGGGCACAGTATTGTCTTGTGCACGTTTTACAAAAGATTCGCCCATGACTTCGGTGCGGACTTTTAAACCATTTTCAAAATCTTGTTGTGACATGTTTTTACTCTTTCAAGGTTTATAAAAAAGAAGTGGTCAAAGTTTATGCCTGAATGACCTCTATGCGTATTGGTTTATGGTCGTAGTTCGATTGCAATTTTGGGAACGATGCCACGCGGATACTTTGCTGATGATTTGAATAGCCAGATTTGAATATATGAATTTAAATATATCGCTTTAAATGCGTAGATAAAATCAAGACAGCCGAAGCTGCCCTGATTTTGGTTTGAATATTTTTTAAATTTTAAGCGGCATTTAATTCAGTGGTGATCAGTTTCACACCTGTGGCTGCCTGAATTTGTTCAAGCGTGACATCTTTCGCAAGTTCAACCAGTCTAACGCCGTCAGCCGTAATATCCATCACGCCTAAATCGCTAATCACCCGGTTGACTACGCCTTTACCAGTTAAAGGCAGGGCACACTGATTGACGATTTTCGGGCTGCCGTCTTTGGCATTGTGTTCCATCAACACCACCACTTTTTGTACGCCAGCAACCAGATCCATGGCACCGCCCATGCCTTTGACTTTCTTGCCGGGAATCATCCAGTTGGCCAGATCGCCCGTTTGGGACACTTCCATCGCGCCTAAAATCGCGATATTGACATGACCGCCCCGGATCATGGCAAAAGATTCTGAACTGGAAAAAAATGCTGCACCGGGGCGAGCCGTTACCGTTTGTTTACCGGCATTAATCAGGTCGGCATCGACTGTGTCTTTCGTTGGAAATTCATCAATCCCCAACAAGCCATTTTCTGATTGTAACCAGACATTGATGCCTTCAGGAAGATAGTTGGCAACCAAAGTCGGCAAGCCAATACCCAAGTTTACGTAGAAGCCATCTTCAAGCTCGAGCGCAGCGCGCTGAGCCATTTCATTACGTGTCCAAGCCATGATTTAAGCCTCCGCCTTTAAAGTCATTTGCTCAATGCGTTTTTCAGGTGTTGCATTTACCACGATGCGGTTGACGTAAATGCCCGGAAGATGGATATCATCGGGATCAATCTCACCAATTTCAACTATTTGTTCGACTTCAACTACCGTGAACTTGCCAGCAACCGCACATTCAGGATTGAAGTTGCGTGCAGTTTTACGAAACACCAGATTGCCGGCTTTATCTGCTTTATAGGCTTTAACCAAAGCCACATCTGCAGTTAAGGTATTTTCCAGAATGTATTCTTTACCATCAAAAAAACGGCTTTCTTTACCTTCGGCAATCAGTGTGCCGACACCCGTTTGGGTATAGAAAGCGGGGATGCCTGCACCGCCGGAACGTAATTTTTCAGCCAGGGTGCCTTGTGGAGTCAGTTCGACTTCAAGTTCACCATTTAAATACTGACGCTCAAATTCCTTGTTTTCACCGACATAGGATGAAATCATTTTTTTGATTTGTTTGGTTTGCAGCAATTTACCTAAACCAAAATCATCGACACCGGCATTGTTGGAAATACAGGTTAAACCTTTCACTCCGGTTTGTTTTAATGCATCAATCAATGCTTCAGGAATGCCGCACAGTCCAAAACCGCCTACCGCAAGTGTTTGACCATCTGCAACAATACCCTCTAAAGCTTCTGCTGCACTCGCAACCAATTTATTCACGTTTTAGTCCTTTAAATCAGTGATCAACTTTTGCTATAGCTGAATTGTTTTCTAATTCATCGGCATGCAAGAAATGGGTGTGATGCGGTGCACGCTTATTCTTGCTCCACTCTTCCAGCATTTCGTATTTCATTTCTTCCGTGATCATGGCGATTTTTGCCGGTGCTTTTTCGTCATCATAAGCCAGCTCCAAACGATGACCATTTGGATCGAAGAAGTAGATTGAATGGAAAATACCGTGATTGGTGATGCCCAATACGTTGTTGCCATTGGCTTCTAAATGTTCTTTTGCTTCAAGCAGTGCTGCACGGTCTTTTACTTTTAATGCAATGTGCTGTACCCATTTTGGCGTGTTTTCATCACGGCCCATGTCCGGTTGGGTCGGTAATTCAAAGAAGGCCAAAACATTGCCATTACCGGCATCTAAAAATAAATGCATATACGGATCAAAAGCTTTAGTTGAAGGGACATAGTCTTCAGCAAAGGCCAAAATAAAGTCCATATTGAGGTTCTTTTTGTACCATTCCACCGTTTCTTTGGCATCTTTACAACGGTAAGCCACGTGGTGAATTTTTTCGATTTGAATCGCCATATAAATATCCTTATTTAAAATTTAAGCTGCATCGGCCTGCGCTTCAGGCGCAGCGTTCTGGAATGCAGGGAGCGTATTGCAGTGCTGATAAATCGCGGCAATTTTTGGGTAAGCCGCCAAATCAATATTGAAGCGTAATGCGTTATAGACTTGTGGCACCAGGCAGCAATCTGCAAATGTGGCTGTTTCACCAAAGCAGAATTTGCCGTTTGAGTCTTGAAGCTGTGCTTCTAATCCGTGAAAACCAACTTCCACCCAATGCGTGTACCAGGCGGATTTTTGTTCATCCGATACTGTTAAAGTGCCGGATAAATATTGCAAAACCCGTAAGTTATTCAGTGGATGAATATCGCAGGCAATGCTTTGGCTAAAGGCACGAATCAAGGCACGTTGTTCAATGTCTTGAGGCAATAAAGCTGTTTCCGGATGCTTTTCGTCTAAGTATTCCAAGATGCTTAAAGATTGAGTCAGGGTGAATCCACCCTGACTCGTATCTTCAACCCAAGCAGGTACAAGTTCATTTGGATTAATCTGACGGTATTCAGCGCTATGCTGCTCACCGCCATTTTTCACCAAATGCACCGGGATAACTTCGGCTTGCAGACTTTTTAAGTTCAAGGCAATGCGTACGCGGTATGCAGCAGAACTCCGAAAGTAACTATACAGTTTCACTGAGTTTCTCCTCAGCGGTATCGGCAGCGAAGTCAAATTTAACCGCAGGCAGTACGGTGCCAGACACTTCCCCAAAACCGATGCGTAAGCCATCTTTTTCACAGTAACCTTTCATGGTCAGTGTGTCGCCATCTTGCATAAAGCTGCGTTGTTCACCATTGAAAAGGGTCAGTGGCTTGGTGGTATTCCAGGTAATTTCCAGCAATGAACCATAAGAATCAGGTGTAGGACCAGAAATCGTACCTGAACCCATCAAGTCGCCGACTTGGACATTACAGCCGGCAATGGTGTGATGGGTTAACTGTTGTGACATCGACCAGTACATATATTTGAAATTGGTTTGACTGATCACATCGGCTTGTTCAGCTCCTTCAGCCTGAATTTCAACAGATAGGTTGATGTCATAACTGTTATTGGAATGATCTTCGCGCAAGTAGGCCAGTGGCTTTGGTTCCTGAACAGGTGAGCTGGTTTTAAATGGCTCAAGTGCTTCCATGGTCACAATCCATGGCGAGATGGACGATGCAAAAGTTTTTGCATTGAAAGGGCCCAGCGGTACGTATTCCCACTGTTGTAAATCACGTGCCGACCAGTCATTGAACAGCACCATGCCGAAGATGTGATCCCAGGCATTTTCAATAGAGATCGGTTCACCGAGTTTATTGGGTTTACCTACAATGAAACCGGTTTCAAGTTCGAAATCGAGTTTGCGACAAGCCGAAAATACAGGACGGTCGCTATCTGGAAGTTTAATCTGCCCTGATGGACGAACCACATTTGTACCGCTCACAATCACCGAGCTGGCACGGCCGTTATAACCGACTGGAAGTTCCGACCAGTTCGGTAAAAGTGCATTTTTAGGGTCACGGAACATGCAGCCTACATTGGTGGCATGTTCTTTAGAAGAATAGAAATCGGTATAGCCTGGAATATGGACTGGCAAATGTAGCGTGACTTCTGCTTGTTTAAAGAAAGCCTGTTGACGTAAGGCCTGATTGTCACGCAGCGTGGCATTGTCTGCAGATAAAATATCTTGCAGTTCGGCACGAAGCTTAGACCAGTTGGCTTTGCCGGATTCAATGAATTTATTCAATGTCGGTTGATTGAAGTAAGTTTTGCCTTGCGTGATTTTTAAGAAACCATGGGCTTCTAGTGCAGCAAGATCGACCACCCATTCGCCCAATGCGACACCCACACGACGCTCGCCTTCAGCGGATTCACTAAATACACCAAAAGGTAAGTTCTGGATTGGGAAATCCGAATCCGGTGCGACCTCAATAAATGATTTTAATTGACCTGTCATGTACGTGTTCCTTGTGTCGAAATAGAGCAATCTCTGGATATTGCTTTTACTCATCGAGTTCTGAAATTGATCAAATCTGTCTAAGGCTTTAGTGCTAAGTTTTATTCAACTTTATTTAAACCTGTTATAAAACAGTTATTTATTTAAAATTTAAAAACTTATACGGCTTAAGTCTAAGACGCTTGATTTTTACTATTAATCCAATCATACTCATTTCAACAGATTACGCAATACATAATTTAATTATGAATAACGTAATTAAACTAAAGTTTTAGATCATCAGGGGAAAAGGGCAACCTCAGACTGAAAGCCATTTTTTCTTGTGTGTAATGCTTTGAAATTGGGTTGCTTCGAGTAGAATGCTGGTCATTCCAGTAATGAGTTTGAAAACCAATGTCAGAAGAAAAAACACAAGGTGGGGTTCAATCTTTAGAAGTCGGGTTGACGGTACTTGATGCGCTGATTGCACATCGAACACCCATGATGCTGAAAGAACTTGCTGAAAATTTGTCGATGCATCCTGCAAAAGTTCATCGTTATGTGGTGAGTTTGGTTCGAATGAGTTATGCCAAACAACTGGATGATGGACGGTATGCACTCGGGGAACAGGCGTGGCGTTTAGGTTTAAGCTGTATTCAACGAACCGACACGATTCAGGCAGCGCAACCGATGATTTACGATTTGCACCGCAAGATTGATTGCGGTTTACAGATCAGTAAATGGACATCACAGGGACCATTGATCGTGCAATGGATTGAACCGAATCAACAGGTTTCGGTCATTACGCGAGTCGGTTCAATTATGCCCTTACTGAACTCGGCAACGGGTCGTGCCTATGCTGCATTTATGGCAGAAGACATCGTTCGGCCATTGATGGAACGTGAATGGCAACAGAAACAGGCACTCAATCAACAGGTTTATCCGGCCAATTGGGAAGAGTTTCTGGAATTGAAACAAAGCATCATCGGGCAAGGTGCTGCGACAGTTTCAGGCGATATGCTGGTGGGTGTAAATGCGATCTGCGTACCAATTTTCAATGCCCATGGCGAGATTGAGTTTTGTATTGCAGCTTTAGCGAGTGATTTACATCTTCCTATTGATTTTAAACACGAAAGAGTTAAAGCGTTGAAGGAAACAGCAGCAGCTTTAACACGTTACATTACTCAAGGCTAAAGTCCAGCTTAGCGGTGCTTTCTCCTTGGGCCATGTAATTGACTTGTAAGGAAACGGGGAAAGCACAATGAAGGACTCAAACAAGTTTTTCTATGGTTGGTGGATTGTTCTGGCATTGATGGCGGTATCAGGTACAGCCATTGCATTGACCATTACGACATTTAATATTTATTTAAATCAGTTCACGCAGTCTATTGGCATTTCACCGACACAATTTGCCTTATGTTCAACCATTATCAATATCACCGTGATGATTTTCTCTCCGAAAGTCGGGAAATTTCTGCAAGCACATACTAAAAAAGCATTGCTGATTTTCTTAACCGGTTTTTGCCTAAGCTATGCCGCATTTTCAATAGCGACCAACATTTATATTTTATATGTCGTGGCTGCTTTATTCGGTTTTTTCTCGACCGGTTTAACATTTATGCCACCCAATATTTTGGTGAACCGCTGGTTTATTCAGAAAAAAGGTTTGGCAATGAGTATTGCGCTGTCGGGTAGTGCTATCTTCGGGATGATTCTGAGCCCATTCATTACTTACTGTATTCAAAATCTCAGCTATCAGCTTGCCTATCAGATGATTGCCGGCGTGATGTTTGCGGTAAGCAGCCTACTGATTCTTTGGGTGATCAAAGCAAAACCTGAAGACATCGGTTTAAAAGCTTTTGGTGCCGATGAAGTTGAGACAACCTCAACTCAAGTGAATACTCAAGAAGAAGCACTGGTTCACCTTGAACCAAAAGTATTAAAGAAAAAGCCATTTTTCTGGTCTATGTTGGCAGCACATTTTCTGGTGGGATTTGTGGGTGGCGGGATTGTGTTGCAGCTTCCAGTGTTCTTGCAAAATACGTTTGGTATGCAGCAGGCAGCACAGTTTTTAGTGATCACACTGGGCGTGATGATTTTCGCCAAAGTGGCTTTGGGTTGGTTATATGACAAGCTTGGACCAATGAAAGCGACCACTCTGGTTTGTGCCAGTGTCCTAATGACCTGTATTCCGTTTGCACTGGCAGCCGGTTCAGATGCCTGGTTATTAGGTCTGGTTGGTGTGGTGTTCTGGGGCTTGGGCAACTGCATCGGTACTGTAACACCAGCAGTGGTCGCTTCTCAAACCTATGGGCAGACGCATTATGGTGAAGTATATGGCATCTGCTTGCGTTTCCAGACTTTAGGCATTGCCAGTGGTGTCCCTGCAATTTCAATGATTGCAACGGCAACCGGTTCATTCACACTGGTCTGGATGATTTGTAGCGTTTTAGCGGTCATGTTGCTGGCATTCTATGCCATCGGTCTGAGAGGAAGTCAGGCATACCGTAGCCGTAAAAATGAAGAATTCACGCAACCATTACCAGCAGCTCAAGCTGCATTGATTACCGAATAACAATTTTATTTATTTTCCTAGTGAAAAATGACGACAAGGAGTTCGACATGCATTTTCCTGAAACTCAACCTAGAAAATCACTCTATTACAGCTACGAGGTTTATCCCTATTTTCATAGTCATGAAGATACTGTAGCTGATGCGGATACTGTCACTGTTGTGGGTGCAGGTCCGATTGGAATGGCAAATGCGTTGTTATTGGCAAAACAGGGTGTCAAGGTTATCTTACTTTCTTCAGAACAGCAGTTATCTGAAGGCAGCCGTGCCTTGGTGTATACCAAGCGATCCATGGAAATTTTACAGGCTGCCGGTGCAGCTGAACGTATTATGAGCAAAGCCTTGCCTTGGACACACGGTAATTCAATTTATAAAGGTCAAGTGGCATTCCGCATGGCATCGCCGACCAATGAACATGACCAGTTTGCACCACTGAATAACTTGCAACAAAACTGGCTGGAGAGTTTTTTACTCGACACCATTAAAGAACAAGACAATATTGAAGTTCGCTGGGGCAACAAAGTCGTTGCACATGAACAGGATCATGACAAAGTGACATTGACTGTGCACACCCCTGAAGGTGAGTACAAACACATTTCAAACTGGGTCGTGGCTGCAGATGGTGGCCGTTCACCAATTCGTGAAAGCATGAAACTGCGGATGGAAGGTGCAAGTTACGAAGGTCGTTTTGTGATTGCAGATATTCGTATCAAACTGGATTATCCAACCGAACGTTTGGCATTCTTCTCGCCAGACTGGAATCCGGGCAATACCATTTTAATGCACCGTGAACCGGATGATATCTGGCGTTTCGATTACCAGCTTGACCCTAATATTTCTCCTGAAGACGCACTGAAACCTGAAAACTTGCATAAAGCGGTAAATGATCAATTGAAAATGATTGGCCAGGACCATCTTGAGTGGGAAATGGACTGGAGTACGGTCTATTCAGCACGTGCATTGACTTTAGATAATTACGTGCATAACCGGATTATATTTGTTGGCGATGCAGCGCATTTACTGCCAATTTTCGGTGTACGCGGTGCGAATACCGGTTTCCAGGATGCGCAGGACTTGTCATGGAAACTGGCTGCCGTGGTTAAGGGCTGGGCGCCTGAAAAATTACTGGAAAGCTATACTTTTGACCGTGTCGGCGCTGCTCGTGAAATTATTGCCGAAGCAGGTAAATCAACACGCTTTATGGCGCCACCAACCGATGGCTTCCGCTTGCTGCGCAATGCAGTACTTTCATTGTCACTTGAACATGAATTTGTTCGTCCCTTATATCACTGGCGCACTTCGCGTCCACATGCCTACACCCATTCAATCTTGAACAGCCAGAATGATGACAATGCCATCATGAATGAATTGACGGAAAACGGTGCGCTTATTCCAAACGTGAAATTTGCAGATGGCTCATTCTTGTATGATTCAATCAGCGGTAAATTCTCGGCTGTGGTACTTACCCAAAATGGTCAAGTGCCTGCAGCCTTAATTGCTGAAATTACTGCACTGAAACAACAGGGTATTCCTGCACAGGTGATTGCACTGGCGATTGATAATCAAGCGGTGAGTGAAGCAGATGTGACATTGGCCATTAATCCAGAAATTGCCAAAGAGCGTTTCTTTGCCGATGCAGGTGCAATTTATCTGGTTCGTCCGGGTCATCATATCAATGGTCGTTGGGTTAACTATCGTGAAAATGCCATTACTGAAACTTTATATCAATTCACCCAGGCCGCAGAAGGAGTAGCAGCATGAGTTCAATTTCAATTCATGATTTAGAAAAAGTATATGACCAGCTGGCAGAAAGCATTGATGCCATTCCAGAGGCTAAGCGTGAATTATTTCTAGTGAAATTGGCATTACTCAGTGCCAATCAAATTCAAGATGGCGCTGTATTTGGCCAATTAATTAATCAGGCAAAAGTTTTTGAAGATTAATGCTGATTCTTGATGTATTGACCTTGAAAAGGATGCCTAAGCGCATCCTTTTTTTCTAGAATATATAAATAAATCAAAGCAAAAATTCCCAATGAAGAAAGCGTGAAATGAAGAAAAACCAAGGTTGAATTGAGTGAAATTAATAAATCTATTATGAATGACTTTTATAATGAAAAATCAATTAAAAATCATCCTAAAGGATGAGTTAGCTATTGGTAATCACCTATAAAATGCAGTTTGGTCGGACTAAGCCAATAGGGATATAAGAATTACGAATTTAATTGTGAACGGTACAACGGTTAAAGGATTAGCTGAAACATTTACAGTTTTAAATCCTGCTTATGAAACAGTGATTGCTGAAATTGCAAGTGCTTCAACTGAACAGGTGCATCAGGCTATTTAATCTGCTTTAACGGCATTTAAACAATGGAAAATTTTTTCAGATACAGTGGTTAATCAAGCATTTGCAAAAATCGTTACCGATTTGCGTGCAGAAAAGGATGACATTGCCAAGCTGATTACCTTAGAACAAGGCAAAACCTTTGATATGGCACAATTTGAAGTGGAAGCAGGAGTTAGCTGGATTGAGTATCTGGCCAGTTTGGAAATTCCTGTTGAAACGATTCAAGATCCAAGTGGGAAGACCATTCAGGTTTTTAACCGACCGCTAGCGATGGTGGCTTCAATTACCCCGTGGAACTGGCCATTCATGATTGCGGTTTGGCATTTATTTCCTGCCCTTAAAACCAAGAATTGTATTGTAAATAGACCTTCAGAATATACGCCACTCAGCACCATCAAACTGGTTGAAATTATTAATCGTCATTTACCTCAAGGTGTGTGTACATAGTGTTGGGTGAAGGTGCGGTTGGACAAGCTTTAAGCGAGCACCCTGATATTGACTAAAGTCACCTTTACCGGTTCAACGCGTACCGGTCAAAGTATTTTAAGTCACTCGGTAAATAGCTTGAAAAGTGTGGTACTTGAGTTGGGTGGTAATGACGTCGGGATCGTGCTTGAAGATGTAGATGTAGAGAGCACAGCAGAAAAAATCTTTGGTTCAGCATTCTTAAATGCAGGACAAACTTGTGCAGCCTTAAAACGTTTATATGTACATAAAAATGTGTACGATGCGTTGACTGAAAAGTTGGCGAAAATTGCCGATGCTCAGGTGCTTGGAGATGGCATGGATGCATCTACAAGCTTTGGCCCAGTGCAAAATAAAATGCAATAGCCCCCACTTTAGTGACTAATGTACAAGAAGGTGTGGCACTGGTGGATGAAGAGCAGTTTGGACCCGTGTTGCCGGTGCGACAGGTATTGAAGCAGTGAAGGGTGTAAAACACGCACTATGTGTGATGCGACTGCCAAAGAAGATACCCGCTTTGGAACCTTGATTGATCATAATATTATCGGCACCACGCACCAGCACATTTATAACTTCCGTTTAGATATGGATGTCGATGGTGACAACAACAGCTTTCTGGAGTTGGATCCAGTCATTGCTAAAAATACCCGCGGTGGGCCTCGTACTAGTGCAATTGAAGTGAAGGAACGTATTGTCAGCAGTGAAAAAGAAGCTGCCCAGAAGTTTGATCCGTCAACAATACGATTGATTTCAAATACCAATACAGAAAATAAATTGGGCAATCCAGTTTCCTATCAAATAATTCCGTTTGCCGGTGGCACACATCCAATTGCCAAAGGTGCAAATTTCTCTCCAGATGAATGGTTGTTTAAACGCTTGAGCTTTATGGATAAGCAAATTTGGGTCACAAAATACGATGCCAATGAAAAATTCCCTGAAGGTAAGTATTCAAACCGTTCTATGGCGGATACGGGGCTCGGTCAATTTGTTGCTAACAACGACAATATTGAAAATAAAGACCTCGTGGTATGGATGACCACAGGGACAACGCATGTGGCCCGTGCAGAAGAATGGCCAATCATGCCGACAGAGTGGGTTTACACCATGCTCAAGCCGTGGAACTTCTTTGACAGCACCCCAACACTGCAATCAGAAATGGATCAAAAGATCAGTATAAACACTAATCTATTTTCAAAAGGGTCAACCATGTGTTGATCCTTTCTTTTTAAAAGTAAATTTTATGAAAAAATATTTAAGACCGGTGAGTTTTATGGCTGTATTGGGGACAGCTGTTATTCAGGCAAATGCAGATATGGCATTAGCAGAAGGACTGGTGGTGAAACCAAGTATAGATGTCACCTATGGCATGTTTTATAGCGATAAAAGTTATAACAATCCAGATGCAGATGAACAGAATTATTGGCATGAAGTATAGGCAAAATATGGATTAGCAGGCGAGTATCAATTAAAAGATTCAGCTTTATATGGCAGTTTAATGGGACTGATTCTGTCACTTTTGGCGACGGTGATGCAGCTGGCTTTAGCAATGGTAAAGAACGCAGAACATCATTGGAACAGTGGACCTTGGGCTGGAAAAACAGCAAAGCCGAAGATGCGGTACTTGATGTAAGTATCGGACGCCAAAATGTTTTAATCGGTGATGGATTTATTGTCGCAGGGGATGCTTTAAATGTCGGGAAGGGCATTGCTGATGGTGAATTGAATCGTGGCGGTGGCTATTATTTAGCTGCGCGCAGGAGCTTTAATTTTACAACCGTGATCAATTTGCAGTTGGCTGAAGGTTTAAATACCCATTGGTACTATTTAGAGTCAGGCAATAAAGCTTGATATCAACCCAAACTCTGGGTAACCGATTGGCAATATATAGCAGGCAAAAGTGATTTCGGTCTGACTTATTTGCAAGTTACAGATTTGGACGATTCCCTGCATAAATCTGTACGCGAAGATTTAACAGATGTCGCAGTACGTGCAAAAACAAAAATCACTGAACAGTTTGGAGTGAATGCTGAATTTGTGTATCAAGAGCAAAAAAATGACAATGAAAATGCATGGTATGTCGCAGCCAACTACAGCTTTGATCAGCTGAAATACCAGCCCACAGTAGGCTACCGTTTTTCTTCCTTCTCGGAAAATTATGATCCTCTGTTCTATGGCAACACTGCTGCAGGTTTTGGAACCTGGTTCCAGGGGGAAGTCGCAGGAAACTATGCAGGACCTTTTAATTCCAATGCCCGCATTCACCAAGTTTCACTACAAGCATCAGTGCAAGAAAACTTGCATTTAGGGGTGTTGGCTTATCAATTTGATACGATTAAAAAAGACCAGGAAAACCTGGATGGCCATGAGATTGATGCATTTGCGGTTTGGTCTCCAAACAAGAATATCAATGTGATTCCATTGGTGGGCTTGTATAAACCGAAAAAAGACATCAATCATTTAGGTACTCAAGTTTCAGACAATAAAACCAATAGCTATGCTCAGCTCATTTTGCAATATTTGTACTGATGTGGGTGTGATGAAATTAGCTTAAGATTATCCCTAGGTTACTTAAAGTGAAGACTTATTCTTTCTAAATTGGAATGAAAAAATAGAATCTCTAATCACAATCTAGTGATTAAGGATATTTTTACTGTTCTAAAAAGGTGTTCTTTATTATTTCTAGTTGTGTATAAGGGAAATTAGAGAGCTGAGTTAGCCTTTAATTTAGGGCTTTGCTTAGGATTTTATGTCACAAAATATTTTGAACTATATAGCTTATATTTTAAGTTAAAAAAAGAATGTATTTGAGTGAAACATTATTGTTAATGTGACATACCACTAATTCTTGTCTAGATTTTTTTTGAAAATAATTAAAAAGCTACTGTAAATAAGTCGAATAAATTAAAAAATAAATCACCATAATAAATATTATAATAGATTTTATTATATTGTTTAATTTTATTTAAATTAGAATGTAATTTAAATAAATAGCAAATCTCTTTATAATTTTTTAAAATCTCCCTAATACTTATTATAAGTCATTTTTTAAATAAATATTGATATTTATATATTTTATTTAACCTGTATTGCTTGATTATTATTTAATAACTTATCCATTCTTTAGAAGGAAAACATAATTCATTATATGTATTTATTAAAATGAAAATGTGAAATAATTTACATAAAATATTAAAAACAAGAACATATTTATACTAATTACTTGAAAATTTATATAAATAAACGTTTAATTAATCTATACAAATATAGTTGGTTATTTAAGGGTGTTTTATGCAGATTAACTTATCTTTAATTGATAAAAACTCGCATCTTGAAAGTGAGCTTTCAAGTAATGTTGAAAAAATAAGTCTCTCAAACCATCCAACTGTTGTTAAGTTAGATATTCTTAATGAAAAAATTTTAGAAATTAGAAAAGAAAATAATAATGTCATTATTTTATTAGAAGATGGTAAAAAAATTATTCTTGAAGACTTTTTTAATGCAGATCATAGTTTGGTTATAGAGGATGCTGAACACCGCTTATTATGGGTAAGGTTTACTGATGAAAATGGGATATTACTCAACGAAATTCATTATCAGCCCTTAGAGGAAGTTAATCCCTTACTTTATGATGATGGAGTAGCACCTTGGTTTTGGGCGGCAATTCCTGCAGCTGCGGCAGGTATTATTGCTTGGGCAGGTAATGGAAATGATAACTCTAAAGCAGCAATCGATACCCTTGCGCCGGAAGCGCCAGAAGCAACGATCAATGAAGCCGGCACCCAGGTTGTAGGTAAAGCAGAAGCGGGCTCAACCGTGGAAGTAAAAGACCAAGACAACAAAGTGATCGGTTCAGGTGTTGCGGATAAAGATGGCAACTTCGAGATTGACCTGGATCGTCCGTTGACCGACGGTGAAAAGGCGACAGTTACCGCTACGGATGCTGCAAAGAACAGCTCGAAACCGACTGAAATTGAAGGCGGCAAAGATACCCTTGCACCGGAAGCGCCAGAAGCGACGATCAATGAAGCCGGCACCCAGGTTGTAGGTAAAGCAGAAGCGGGCTCAACCGTGGAAGTAAAAGACCAGGACAACCAAGTGATTGGTTCAGGTGTTGCAGATAAAGATGGCAACTTCGAGATTGACCTGGATCGTCCGTTGACTGACGGTGAAAAGGCGACAGTTACTGCTACGGATGCTGCAAAGAACAGCTCGAAACCGACTGAAATTGAAGGCGGGAGAAACGTAACAGGCGATACCGGATCTACTGGCGCAACTGGATCTACCGGCTCTACTGGATCAACTGGCGCAACCGGATCTACGGGTGCTACTGGATCAACTGGTGCTACCGGATCAACTGGTGCAACAGGATCTACCGGTGCTACCGGATCAACTGGCGCTACTGGATCAACTGGTGCTACCGGATCAACAGGATCAACTGGCGCAACAGGATCTACCGGTGCAACTGGATCTACTGGCGCAACCGGATCTACTGGTGCTACTGGATCAACTGGTGCTACCGGATCAACTGGCGCAACAGGATCTACCGGTGCAACCGGATCAACAGGATCTACTGGTGCAACAGGATCTACCGGTGCAACAGGATCTACGGGTGCTACTGGATCAACTGGTGCAACAGGATCTACCGGTGCTACCGGATCTACTGGTGCTACTGGTGCAACAGGATCAACTGGATCAACTGGTGCTACCGGATCAACTGGCGCTACTGGATCAACAGGATCTACCGGTGCAACAGGATCAACAGGATCAACAGGATTAACAGGATCAACTGGCGCAACTGGATCTACCGGATCAACAGGATCTACCGGTGCAACCGGCTCTACTGGCGCAACCGGCTCTACTGGATCTACCGGATCAACTGGCGCAACAGGATCTACCGGATCAACTGGTGCAACAGGATCTACCGGTGCTACCGGATCAACAGGATCAACAGGATCAACAGGATCAACGGGTGCAACAGGATCTACCGGTGCAACCGGCTCTACTGGCGCAACCGGCTCTACTGGATCAACTGGGTCAACAGGATCTACCGGTGCAACTGGATCTACTGGCGCAACAGGATCAACAGGATCAACGGGTGCAACAGGATCTACAGGATCTACCGGATCAACAGGATCAACAGGATCTACCGGTGCAACCGGCTCTACTGGATCAACGGGTGCTACTGGATCTACGGGTGCTACTGGATCAACTGGGTCAACAGGATCTACCGGTGCAACTGGATCTACAGGATCTACCGGTGCAACCGGATCAACTGGTGCAACAGGATCTACCGGATCAACGGGTGCAACAGGATCTACCGGCTCTACTGGATCAACTGGCGCAACAGGATCTACCGGATCAA
>NZ_JBRATK010000010.1:0-106906 GCF_052712855.1 Acinetobacter sp. F16 | reverse complement strand
TTCGAGTAATTCTTACCATCAATCAATGAAAATAATTTCGATCGATCAACCAGTAAAAATCCACACAAGTTGTTCTTCATAATCTCTTAATGATCTTCTTGCTCTTCGTCAGAGACAAGTTTCAACGCAATAAACTAAACAACTTAACCAAATCAGCTAAGTTCGTTTGCTGTATCGCGTCGGGATGCTGCGTATTCTATACAGTTTCTCAAGGCGCGCAACCCCTATTTATCAAAATAACCTTAAAACAGAACCGACTGTTTATTTTTTAAACCAAAATGCTATTTTTCTCACTTTTAAAGTCTTTTTTCTACTATTTCTTAGCTAAAAAACACTCATTCCCACATCACAACTACAGCCATAAAAAGAAAAACCCGCTCAAGCGGATTTTTTCGTTAAATGAATGAATTCATGTATTAGTTCGCTTGTTCAGCCAACCAAGCCATAAATTTTTGACGTTCAGCTGTATTCGCACTTTTCCAAAGCTGAATCAGTTGCTGATCCGTGGAATGATTAGAATTAACAATTGTGCCCGAATTTAGACTTGTTGTTTGTGCATATATAGCAGCAGGTTGATTAACAGGTGCAGATTTCTTTTGGGTTAAGTCTGTGGCTTTTGCAAAAATACCTTGTCCTAACCAGGGTTTTTGTTCTGTGTTTGCACATGTTTGTTGAACCAGTAATTGTTTGTTTTTATCAACCAAAGCAATAATAGGTTGTTCCGCATATTTTTTTGCAGCTTCAAAACTTGCTGGTGCATTAACTAAATCTAATCGGTAATTTTCACCCTCTTTTAACAATGGGGTTTTTAGCGTCACTACACCAGACTTCACAATATCGTGTTCACCATTCAGATGTTCGAAATATTGGGTGTAACGCACACTTATCAGACTTTCCCCTGCATCGACTTTATATTGATTATTCGCCGAGCGGAATAATCCTGTATTAACTTCCTGATCATTTACTGCAAGAATTTTAATTTCTTCAGGTGCCGTAATCGTGACTGCCGAAAATGCAGCCCCACTGATCATTAATGCAGCTGCAGCAAAGGTTAATCTTAAAGCCATTCTGCTTTCTCTTTTTCATTGTTAAAATTGAATTGCACTATGCAATGTATCAATGACGATTTTATGACAAAGCCATTTTCAATACACCAGCATTTTCAAGACTTTGTTGAGATAAGCTTTGCAACTTCCTAGATATAAATATTGAAGTCTTTTTGAGCCATAAAAAAGAGCGTTAAATAACGCTCTCTATAACTTTAAATGAAGAAAAATTTAGTCAAATTTCTTAAACCGCGCTTTATCATCCATAAATGTTTTTTCTCCGGCAAGTGCTTCTATTGAGCCAAACACCAATTGAGCACGTAATTTCCAGTTTTCAGGAATATCGAAAGTCTCTGCAACTTCATCATCAATTACAGGATGATAATGCTGTAATGAGGCCCCGATATGTTGCTCTGCCAATGCTGTCCATACGGCAAACTGCGCAATAGCGCTTGAATGTTCTGACCATACGGGGAAATGGTCGGCATATGAAGCAAATTGTTGTTGCAATGATTTTACGACATCTTGATCTTCAAAAAATAAAACGGTGCCATAACCGGCTGCAAAACTATTAATTTTTGCATTTGTTTTTTCAAAGGTATCTTCTGGTACCATTTTACGCAATGTTTCACGCACGATATCCCAAAATTTGCTATGCGAATCACCATATAGCGTAACCACTCGCGATGTCTGTGAATTAAAAGCGGATGGGCTATGACGCACTGCATCTTTAATAATTTCTTCGATTTTATCTTGTGCTAATGGAACATTTTTACCAATGGCATAAATCGTACGGCGTTGTTTCATGTGATCTAAAAATGACATTGCATCACCCTCTTTTGATTTTTGTTAAACATTATTAGGATGGATTCATCTTAGGTTAATTCTATGCGGGGTACATGACTAAAAAAGTGACATTATGTTTTATTTATAGAACAATTAGATGAAATGCTTTTTGAATTTTATGCTGATTTAAAAACAGAAAAAGCACCTATAACAAGTGCTTTATTTGCTCATAACATCGATTAGACCAATATTCTAAATCGCTCTCCATCTTGTGGATCATATTTAAGCTCAGCGTCTTGCTCAATTGAACCAAAAACCAGTTGCGCTCGAAGCAACCACGATGCGTCTATTTTAAAATAGTCGGCAACTGCTGAATCTATACTCGGGTTATAGTGTTGCAGGCAAGCACCAACACCCGAATCAGCTAAAGTAGTCCATACTGCATATTGCGCCATGCCTGAAGTCTGTTCTGACCAGACTGGGAAATCATCCGCATTAAAAGGAATTTTCTTTTGTAGTCGCTGAATGGTTTGCTGATCCTCATAAAAAAGAACCGTACCAAAACCTGCGGCACATTGCTCTATCTTCATCTCTGTACCTGCAAAAACATGCCCCGCAACTAATTTTCGTTGTACTTCTTTGACGATGTCCCAAAATCTTTCATGAGACTCACCAAATAACACTACAACGCGTGAACTTTGAGAATTCAAGGCAGATGGGCAACTTCGTACCGCTGCCTGAATGAGTTCTGCCAAATAGGCTTGACTATAATGAACTTTCTTCCCAAGCACATAGATGCTACGGCGTTTTTTCAAATGATCAACAAAAGTGAGTTGGTGTATTTCTTCAGCAACGCGTTTTTTAAGCTTAAAATCTTTGGTGATATCTGCCGTCAGGACATGACCAATTTTTTCTAACAATGCCACAGCAGTACTCCCCAATACCAATGCCAAAGCTTGTAATAGCTTTTGATTCTAATCGTTTCTTGGGGACTTCTTTGCATAAGTTATTTTTAGATGTTGTTTTTTAAATCAGTCAATTAGCTTAAAAACAACAAACTCCGCACTTGGCGGAGTTTGTGTGAAACATCAAGCATTTTGCTTTTCTGTTTCGACTTTTACTTTTCTGTTTCAAATAGTGCTGCAACAAAAGATTTTGCTGAAAACGGACGTAAATCGTCAATTTTTTCACCCACACCAATAAAACGAATTGGTACATGGGTACGACTGGCAATATTAAACAGCACACCGCCCTTAGCCGTACCATCAAGCTTAGTAATGGTCAGTCCAGTTAGGCCAACAGCTTCATCAAACATTTCAACTTGATTAATTGCATTTTGACCTGTACCTGCATCCACCACCAACATGATTTCATGCGGTGCAGTTGCATCAATTTTTTGCATCACGCGTTTAACTTTGGTCAGCTCTTGCATCAAGTGACTTTTATTATGTAAACGTCCTGCGGTATCCGCAATCAAAACATCAACACCTTTAGCACGCGCACTTTCAAAGGCATCAAAAATCACTGACGCACTATCCGCGCCATGACCTTGTGCAACCACTGCAATATTATTACGATCACCCCAAATTTGAAGCTGTTCTGTTGCTGCAGCACGGAATGTATCGCCCGCGGCCAACATCACTTTCTTGCCTTCACCTTGTAAGCGTTTTGCCAGCTTACCAATGGTTGTGGTTTTGCCTACACCATTGACGCCCACCACCAAAATAACAAATGGTGCTTTATTTGGGTCAATGTGCAAAGGCTTGACACGTGGAGCAAGGATCGCCACCAGCTCTTCTTGCAAAGCCTTATACAGCGAATGTGAATAGATCAAATCGCCACGTGTGGTACGCTCGGTTAAATTGGCAATAATGGTTTTGGTCGCATCAACACCAATGTCCGCAACCAGTAATTGCTCTTCAACTTCCTCTAGTAATTCGTCATCGATTTCTTTACCACCGATCAGAATATTCACCATGCCATCAGCAAGGTTTTTACGGGTTTTAGTTAAGCCAACTTTCATGCGGCTAAAAAAGCCACCCTTAGATGCATCATCTTGCTCAGTTTCTGTGGCTACAGGCGCAGAAACAATTGCTTGTTCTTGTTTTGGAGTTTCAACAATAGGTACATTTACCACAGGTAAATTCGGTAAAGTGACATCGTCATCCCCGATATCAGCATCAATCAAAAATTTATTTTGCCCATTAGATTGCTGTTGCATGCCGAATCCTTGAAAAGCATTGCGTTGAAAAACAAGGATTCTAGCATAGATTTCCTTTGCAATCCCCAGTAGACATACAACACACCAAAAACGAACAACTCCGCCTTGCTTTCAAACAGGAATTTCTTAAAAATAATCATAAATACAATGAATCACTTTGGTAAATATTGTGCTCAAAATTTATGTCTCACTTTTTCCAAAGCTGCCTTTTTTAAAAAAATATATTTTACCCCTGGGCTTTGCCTTGCTCTGCATGCAAAGTGGATGGGTTCATGCCGAGACACGCAGTGAGTTAGCACGCACCACCTTTGAAACCACACTTAAAAATGGCTTAAAAGTAATTATTCGCGAAGACCATCGCTCACCTATGGTAATGACGCAAATTTGGTATGGTGTCGGAAGTAGTGATGAATCAGGGAATTTACTGGGCATTTCCCATGTTCTGGAACATATGATGTTCAAAGGAACCAGTAAAGTTCCCAATGACGAATTTACCCGCTTAAGCCGTATTTATGGCGGCCGCATAAATGCCTCAACCTTTACCAACCACACCAATTATTATCAGCTTTATCCGAAAACCTATTTACCGATGGCGTTGGAACTTGAAGCGGATCGCATGAGTAATCTGCTGTTACGTCAGCAAGATTTTGATCCGGAAATGAAAGTGGTGATGGAAGAACGGCGCTTACGCACAGATGACAATCCAAGATCACTTGCATTCGAACGATTCAAATGGATTGCTTATCCCACCAGCCATTATCGACAACCGGTGATTGGCCACATGAAGAATCTTCAAAACATTCAGCTTGAAGATGTCAAAAAATGGTATCGCGACTGGTATATCCCGAATAATGCCATCTTGATTATTGTCGGCGATGTGGATTCTGAGAATGCCTTGCTGCAAGTACAAAAGTATTTTGGTGATATTCCTGCCAGAAAAATACCGGCCAGAAATGATGTTCTAGAGTTTGATCGTGTCGGTTACCGCCATATGGAACTCAACCTACCGGTACAAGTGCCGAATTTATTTATGGCCTGGAATGTCCGCTCACTGGTAACGGCCAAAAATCCACAGGATGCTTATGCGCTGACGATTATTAAAAATTTATTAGACAGCGGAATTTCCTCCCGGCTACAAGACCGACTGGTCCGTGACAAGAAAGTTTTAACGGCGATTAGCGTTTCTTACGATCCCTATAGTCGTGGAGACAGCTTGCTCAGTATTTCTGCATTGCCTGTTGATGGCGTGAGTTTGCAAGAAGCTGAAAAAGCCATTCAAAATGAAATTGATTTATTAAAAACCGAACTGATTAAACCCGAAGAAGTTGAACGCGTGACGGCTAAATTCGTATCCAATTTAGTCTATAGCCAGGACGATATTGCAGGTCAAACCAAAATGATCGGCAATCTGGAGATCAATGGTCTAAGTTTTCGCTTGATGGATGAACTGCCAAAGCATTTTGAAACAGTCACTCCCCAAGATATTCAGCGCGTAGCGAATATTTATTTTAGCCGCGACAATCTCAGCACCTTATATCTTTCTCCCGAAAACAAAGCACAATAATGGAATTATACATGTCGAAGCTACGCCCTCTTGTTTTACTCGGTTCTATTATTGCTGCCCAATCTGTAGTTGCCGAAGTAGATTTAACTAGCATGAGCGATGCCAATCCGGCTCATTTAAGCTCGATTCCCCTATTACAAAGTCTGAAAATCAATCACCAGCAACTTCAATTTAATGCCCCTTACGTTCATGAACTGAAGAATCGCTATAAAGTCCGCAGCCTGTTTGTAGAGTCAAAAGATCTGCCTATGATCGATATTCAACTCACCTTTAATGCGGGTGCCGCGCGAGATGAAGAGGTTGCTCCAGGTTTGTATGGTATTGCCAATATGGCCGCAAAGCTGATTGACGAAGGCACAGAACAATATACTGCTAATGATATTGCTAGTGCTTTTGAACGCGTGGGGGCTAAATTTAGTGCTCAAGCTTATCGGGATATGTTTGTTGTAAAACTAAGGGTGCTCTCTGACCCTAAAAAACTTGAGCCGGCTTTAGCCATGATGATGGAAGTTTTAAATCATTCGACCTTTAAAAAATCCAGTATTAATCTGGTCTTAAGCAATACCCAAGTGGGTCAGAAGCAAATTAAGGAAAGTCCGAGCCGGATGATGAGTGTTCAGTTTTATCGAGCGCTATATGGAAAACATCCCTATGCAGAACCGATTAGCGGAACACAACGCAGCATCAGTAAAATTACCCCAGTACAACTGAAACAGTTTAGTGACCAATTTCTG
Organism: Acinetobacter sp. F16; assembly: GCF_052712855.1. Classification (NCBI taxonomy): domain Bacteria; kingdom Pseudomonadati; phylum Pseudomonadota; class Gammaproteobacteria; order Moraxellales; family Moraxellaceae; genus Acinetobacter; species Acinetobacter sp. F16. The sequence continues at coordinate 100,555 of NZ_JBRATK010000010.1, read as the reverse complement.
GTGGCACAAAATCTGAATATCGCCATTACCGGTCAACTCAGCGCCAAAGAAGCACTACAACTTTCTGAACGCATTGCTGGCAATTTAAAACAGGGCGAAAAAGCTAAACCCTTGGCTCAGCCACTCGACAAATCGGCTTTTGATATCCGCCACATAGCCTTTAACTCTAGCCAAGCGCATGTAATGATGGGGCATTTGGGCACCACACGATTTGATCCAGATCGTTTAGCTTTGGAAGTTGCCAATCAGATGTTGGGTGGAAGTGGCTTTAATTCTGTATTGATGAAAGAGCTACGGGTTAAACGCGGCTACACTTATGGGGCGTATAGCTCTTTTTCATTTAGCCAGGTGCCGGGTACTTTTAGTTTTAGTTACTCAACCCGACAAGACCAACTGCTCGACAGCATACAAGTTGCTCATCAGGCTTTAGTCAATTTTGTTCAGCAACCGATTGATCACAAACAGCTGGAAGAAACTAAAGCGGGAATGTTACGGGCATTTCCAAATAATTATAGTAGCAATGCCAATATTAATGCCCAGTTAGGCTCAATAGGTTTTTACAACCAAACTGCAGATTATTTGAATGAATATCCCAAGTTATTAGAAAAAATTACCGCACAAGATATCCAAAATGCAATCCGGAAACATCTGCATCCTGAGCGCTTAACCATCATCGTGGTCAATGACAAATTAGATAAACAGGCCTTGAAAACAGCTCTCAATCAAAATCTGCTTCCAGATCAAAATCTGCTTCCAGATACAGCTAAGCTTCCAGCACCTTCAATCGAGCAAATCCCTAAAACGATTATTGCTCCGCCTGCAAAGGAGGTAATTGATGTGCCTGTGTCATTTCCAACTGATGCGCCTGCATCAATTTAAAGTATTGACCGTAAGGAACCTGTGGCTGCTGCATCAGCTGCAAAGCCATTTCTTGAGTATCAGGATAATTGGCCTGAGATGAAAGTTTTACAATATTTTCAAATTGGGTAACTGAAATTGGTCGATGCAAGGCAATAAGGGCAAGGATTAATATAATGGCGATAATCGCAACAATGAGCACGTTATAAACATTTTCAAGCTTTATTTCAGATTTTAATTGAACAATTTTTTGTATAGCAATATGCATAACCTACCTCGAACTCAAGGTAGTGTATGGCGCGTTAAAAATAAGTACAAGCAGATTTGCTCAATTTCAAAGCACTTGTGGCAGAAATTGAGCAATCATCAATTACTTATCCCATTACGTTTCTGATTACGGCAAAGTAAAGCACCATTGCAATAATGGCCAAGACCACCGCAATTGCAAAAACCCCGACACCTCTTTCTGAATCAGCTGGATGCAGTTCATCATCATCCGCGACACGCATTAACTCGCCATTATAAACATCATAAAATTGTTCCCGTTGTTGGATATCCAGCTGACGGGTAAAATCATAAACTCTCTTGCGCTGAGCCAGACAAAAATTACCCAGATGAATTTCCTGATGAAAAACTGCTTCGTCTAAATTTTTGCGGTGTTGATGAGCGAGCTCAACAATTTGAGCTGCGGTTGGAGGCAAATCAAAATTCAAACCATCTAATGTTTTTGTCATGTTATTCTCCTTATACTTAAGAGTTTCCGTACATCCATCTTAATAAAAAATCATTTTGTGCATTGTTTAATCATGTAAACTTGAATTAACCCAAAAAACCCACATATATTGTTTGACAATTTATCTTCGTTGTAATATTACTTTAACAATACCAAGTTAAATTAGTATTAAGACGAATATAGAAGTCTGACCTTAGCAATCATAATTACAATAAGGAGTTTAATATGATTCAACAACTCTCTCCTCAAGATTTAGAACATGTATATGCAGATGCAGTAAATACGATTCAATTTCAAATGAATTTTGCAGATGCGGTTCAAAAATTGGAAGAAGTCGCTCGTGCTGGGCATGGTAAAGCAGCATTATTCTTGGCAGAACTTTATTATCAAGGTTTCCGCGTGGAACGAGACTCGCTAAAAGCGCAGTATTGGCAGAATTTAGCCACCATGCAAGCATAATAAAACGTCACCCAGGTGGCGTTTTTTAATGCCTATAGTTTTTAAATACATATTTTCTTACATTGTTTGTCAAAGCTTACACATAACTTTCATCTAAATTTCCTACAATAGCTGCTGAAGTCACTAGATGCTTTTGGTATGAATCGAATTAAATCTTTACACCCTATTCCTAAAGACTTGTTCTTTAAAATCACGCTTTTAAAGTCAATGATGTACTGCGGTGTACTCTGGGGTTTATATCACCAACAAGGCTGGGCCATGATGTCTGACCATGAAGACTTCATTTTTCCATTTTGGCTTAACAGTGTTCAAGCGCATAAATATGCCGAGCTACATTGGCCAGACTATACTCCTCGTAAAATCACGCCTCAGGATTTTCAGGAATCTTTATTGCCGACATTGACGCGTTTAAAAGTCACCCCTGCTTTATGTAATTCTTCAAGTCGAAAATTTAAATTGACCACTCAACAAATGCGTCATTTTTTCTTCTCTGAATCTTTACAGCCTGCTTAACAGTTGTGCAAATAACCAAAGCGAAAAACAGAGAAATGTAAAATTAAGTTTCTGAATTGAAAAGTGTTTGCATTTTTCTGATTTCGCGCTAAGTTTAATGTCAAAGAACAAAACAACAAAGGATGATAATAAATGACCAATGTAGCACAAGTTCTTCAGGACAAAATTGAACAAACCACCTTTACCATCAGTCCAGAAGCAACTGTACTTGAAGCGATTTCACTTATGGCAAATAAAGGCATTGGCGCAGTTGTGGTCACTGACCAGGATAAAGTAGTCGGTATTCTTTCTGAGCGTGATTACACGCGCAAAGTGATGTTAATGGAACGTACCTCTAAAGAAACTGCAGTGCAGGAAATTATGACTGCAAAAGTATTAACCGTGACCAAATCGACCAGTGTTGAAACTTGCTTGGATCTGATGACAGATCGCCATTTACGTCATCTTCCTGTTGTTGAAAATGACAGACTCATCGGCTTGATCTCAATTGGAGACTTAGTCAAAGCCGTCATGGATGACCAGCGTAAATTGATTGATCAGCTACAACAATATATTGCCAGTTAAACGCTTAAATCCAATAAAAAACCTCTCGAAACGAGAGGTTTTTTTTGTGGCCTATATTAGGAGTTAAGCCCTCTCCTTTTAGGAGAGGGCTTGGGAGAGGTAAAATTACCTCATCCTAAGCTTCCGCTTAAAAAGGAAGGAAATATGAGTTAGTTCAGGCCTAATTTTTCCGCAACATAATCGGAGTCTTTATCACCACGACCGGATAAGTTCACCACAATTTTCACGTCATTCGCCATTTTGGGTGCTTCACGTATCGCCCATGCTACGGCATGTGAACTTTCCAGCGCAGGTACAATTCCTTCTACACGTGACAATGTCATAAAGGCATCCAAACATTCCTGATCTGTTGCCGTTGAGTATTCCACACGACCCAAGTCTTTCAGGAAGCTGTGCTGTGGACCTACACCCGGATAATCCAGGCCAGAAGCAATTGAATGTACGGGTAAAGGTTCACCCTGCTCATCTTCAAGCACATAACACGCCATGCCATGCAGCTGACTCGGTTTACCCAAAGTCAAGGTTGCAGAATGCATATTGGTATCCAGACCATGTCCTGCAGGTTCCACACCCACAAGTTTCACATCGGATTCATTTAAAAATGCGGTGAAAGCACCCATTGCATTTGAACCACCACCGACACAAGCCACGATGTAATCTGGGTTCGAGCCGAAACGGTCATGGGTTTGAACTTTAATTTCATCGCCAATAATGGACTGGAAATCACGTACCATTTTCGGGAAAGGATGTGGACCGACGACTGAACCAATGGCATAGATAAAGTTTTTCGGATCTTTTAGGTATTCCTCAAACGCGCTATCGACTGCATCTTTTAATGTTGCCGTACCACGTGTGACAGAAATCAGGGTTGCACCCAAAATTTTCATTTTCACGACATTTGGATGTTCTTTTTCAATATCCACCTGGCCCATGTGAATTTCACACGGAATACCGACTAAGGCACAGGCGGTCGCCAAAGCAACGCCATGCTGCCCTGCACCGGTTTCTGCGATCACTTTAGTTTTACCCATATATTTGGCAAGTAAAGCTTCGCCTAGGCAGTGGTTAATTTTGTGTGCGCCAGTGTGGTTTAAATCTTCACGTTTCAGGTAAATTTGCGCACCACCCAATTGATCGGACAAACGTTTGGCATGAAACAGCGGACTTGGACGACCGACATAATTGGCAAACAAATCTGTCAGTTCATTTTGAAATTCTGCAGTATGGCGAATTTGCTCATACGCCACATTAATTTCATCCATCGCCTCTTTTAAATGAGGTGGAATAAATTGACCCCCATATTGTCCAAAGAAACCTTCTTCATTGGGTAATGGGATACCATTAATTTGATGAGTCATTTTCCAATTCCTTCATTTAAAACCAGTGCGTTGAGTTTTATTATGCTTAGCGAGATAAATACTTTGTCATATCTTCCACACCTTTCAAGGTCATTGGATACATATGATCTTCAAAAATCTGCTTAATTTGACCAATGGTATGGGTGTAATGCCAATAACGGTCTTCTTCAGGATTCAGCCAGGCGGTTTTTTCAAAATGCTGACGTAAACGCTGCAACCAGACATTACCCGCTTCATCATTCATATATTCAACCGAACCACCCACAGAGCTTAGCTCATAGGGTGCCATACTGGCATCGCCAACAACAATTACCCGATAGTCGCGACCATAAGTATTGAATAAATCCCAAGTGTTCATTCGCGTGTTGGAACGACGGATATTGTCTTTCCACACATAATCGTACAGACAATTATGAAAATAAAAATACTCTAAAGTTTTAAATTCTGTTTTGGCTGCACTAAACAGTTTTTCACATTGCGCGATGTGTGAATCCATCGATCCACCAACATCAAACAACATCAGCACTTTAATACGGTTACGACGTTCAGGCACCAGCTGTACATCTAAAATACCCTGCTTCGCCGTTTCACGAATGGTGCTATTGATATCCAGTTCTTCAGCGGCACCTTGACGGGCAAATTTACGCAAACGACGGAGTGCCATTTGCATTTGGCGTGTACCTAAAATCTGTTCATCATCGAGGTTTTGATATTTACGCTGTTCCCAGACTTTGACGGCAGAACGTTTACGTCCCGGGCCACCAATGCGCACGCCTTCAGGATGATCTCCATAAGCACCGAATGGCGATGTGCCACCGGTACCGATCATCTTGTTGCCGCCCTGATGCTTCTTGTGCTGCTCACGAAGACGCTCTTCCAGCATCTTCATCAGCTCTTCAAGAGAACCGGCTTTTTTAAGCTGTTCGCGCTGTTCAGGCGTCAGATGCTTTTCGATCAGTTCAAGGTCAAACCAGTCTTTCGGCAGTTTATGCACCTGATTGAGCAATTCATCCAGATCAAAAGTCGAGATGCCATCAAAGTAATCTTTCATGGCACGGTCAAACTTGTCAAAGAAGCGCTCATCTTTGACCATCACGGTTTTTGCCAGTTGATAAAACTCGTCCTGATCGGCAAAAACCAGACCAGACGCAACTGCTTCATTGAGGTCAATCAGTTCCCGTGTTGATACCGGTATGCCGTATTTACGTAAGGTATAAAACAATCGCACAAACATGCGTGTTTCCCCCTTAGCGACGTGACATAAAGGCTAAACGTTCAAGCAACTGTACATCTTGCTCGTTTTTAATCAGCGCGCCATACAGTGGTGGAATGGCTTTGGATTTATCATGGTTACGCAAAATATCTTCCGGCATGTCATCGGCCATCAGCAAACTTAACCAGTCAATCAGTTCAGAGGTTGAAGGTGGTTTTTTCAAACCCGGAATCTGGCGAAGTTTAAAGAAAACTTGCAAAGCTTCATTCACCAATGCTGTAGACACCTGCGGGAAATGCACATCAATAATCTCGCGCATGGTCGCTTCATCAGGAAATTCAATATAATGGAAAAAACAACGGCGCAAGAATGCATCCGGCAATTCTTTTTCATTATTTGAAGTAATGATCACAATCGGACGTTGCGTCGCCGTGATGGTTTCCCCGGTTTCATAAACAAAGAACGACATTTTGTCGAGTTCATGCAACAAGTCGTTTGGAAACTCGATGTCTGCCTTGTCAATTTCATCAATCAACAATACACAACGTTGTTCACGGGTGAATGCTTCCCACAGTTTTCCAGGTTTGATGTAGTTTTTAATATCATAAACACGATCATCGCCCAATTGGCTATCACGCAAGCGTGATACAGCATCATATTCGTACAAACCTTGCTGTGCCTTGGTGGTTGACTTGATATGCCAGGTAATCAGCTCAAGCCCCAAACTTTCAGCGACCTGTTCTGCAAGTAAAGTTTTACCTGTACCCGGCTCACCTTTAACCAAAAGCGGTTTTTGCAATGCGCGCGCAGCTTTTACGGCAAGTTTTAAACTGTCAGTCGCAATGTACTGATCTGTACCAGAAAATTGTTGAGTATCCACAGACATGATTTAACCTTATTGTTCTATTTAAAGCGGTGAACTATTTTTGCGTACTACAAACTTTGCTTTGTGGGCGGTGTATCTTGACCATAAATAGCCAACCACCAGACCAAGTCCTACAACAAATAAAATAAGGGAAGCATTTGACCAGACCAAAGCAGTTTCTTTGGTTAAAACGCCAAATAACAGCCCAAAAATTGCCGGGGCGATGGAAGCATTATTTCCTTCAGACACTGTAGGCGTCAGTAAAATCGCAAATCCAATGATCCACGTGATTCCGCCCAAAGGTTGAGGCAAGCGTTTTGCAATCGCATACCACGCCCAAAGAATAATTATGCTTCCCAATACATAAACCGTGACAGCGATGCTGTCTTCAGGAATTGAATCTAGTAGTGAAAGAAAACTATTCATCGTGCAACTCCTGAATCGACTTTAAGCACCGCGAAGCCCTTCTGGCGCAGGTTCATTCGGATTGATTAAACCTTCTGGCGGCACTTGAATAAAGAAGCCTTTGGTTTGAATTGAGTCAATCACATGCAGCACATTTACACGTGCCAATTTACGGTTTTCAGACAGTTCTAAATCCATCACAAAAGTCGCACGCCCAAATGCAACACGCATCGGTTCTGGTAAAATTTCAAGCGGACTTGCTGCTTCTGCTTCGTTTTCAGTTGGCTCAGGACGGGCAATGTAAAGATACATTTCATCTTTTTTGCTAGATTTGAAAATTGAACAATGCATAGTTGAAACAGTACTCATAAAACTTGGCTTAAGCATACAGCAAAAAAAAGACGGATACATTAGTGATTATTAACGCATCAGTCTTGATTTTGTATAAACGATAATTCTTTAATCAATCTGTTTAAAAATTATTCCATCACCTTCATTTGGGTAGACAGATATTGCTCGTCAGCATGCAGAACATCAATCAGTGGCTTGGTTAACAGCTCATAGCGCCAACCCAAAAGATAAGCTGGCAAATCCTGCTCATCATTATGAAAGACTACATGTTGATACAGTGCATTCAGCCATTTTTTACGCATCAACACTTCTTTCGGCACTGTGGTTTCGTCTACGACCGCCTGAATGACTTTATCGACCTTTTCACCAATATCTTTGGATGAATGACGAATTGGCCGTGCCATACGCAGTGGCCATTCTGCCTGCTCGGGCAAGAATTTTAATAGATCTAAAATGGTCTTGCCGTGATCACGCACGATATTTTGACGGATATCTTTAATACTGGATAACTGGAAATGATTACGCGGATTTTTTTCCACCAAATCAATCATACTGGAATTTTTCAGAATAAAGCTACGCGGATAATTCAATGCCTTAACCATCTGCTCACGCCACACCGCCAGTTGCTGTAACTGCATCAGTTGACGGCGCGAATGCCGGTAATTCCCCACATCATGGTAGAGCAATTCCAACGGGGTTTCCTGACCAATCTCATGGGTCAGATGACGGCAATCTTCAAGCGTAAACTCAAGTAAATTCTTATCGTTTAATTCATGCTGAATTTTATTGGATAAATTCATCAAATACAGCACATCATTGGCTGCATAGCTCAGCTGTTCCGGGCTAAGCGGACGTGCCAACCAGTCAGATCGCGTCTGATCTTTATCTATATCGACATCAAGCATCTGTTTTAATGCATTTTGATAGCTAACTTGCAGTCCATGTCCCAGAAAAGACAAGCCCACCTGAGTATCAAAAACATTGCTTAAGCTTTTTTGCTGTGCATAGTGATAGATCAGATCGATATCTTCACTACAGGCATGGAATATATTTTGTTGAGCATGAAACAGTTTTTTCCAAAATGCAGACAAATCCAGACTTGTCCCATCAAGCAAAAAGACCTGACCTGCAACATTAATTTGAAATACACCTAATTTAGGCCAAAGGGTATCCACTTTGATGAATTCTGTGTCTAATCCGTAAATGGATGTCTGACCCATCAAATGCAAAATATTTTCTAAGTCTTTTTGGTGCTGAATGAACTGAAACATATTACCGAGTCTAAAATCAGATTCTCTTTCAAAGTATATTAACCGATATATAGCATTTAGATATAACAAATTTTACATCTAGTGGTCTTATTCACTCTATTTTTAGTATTTAATTCAAAATGTAAAGCGCTTTTATATGTTTTTTATATAAGTTTAAGCTAAATTGAGACGAGGAAAACTCAACATTCAAGCTCATCAAAAGTGATGAAATAAGTACCATTGCACTTATTTCATACGCATCCGGTTATGAACGGCCTGACTCAAAGTATGACTATCCACATATTCAAGTTCTCCCCCTTGAGGAACACCTTGAGCAATACGGGTCATTTGCAGCGGTAAATGCTTGGTGGCTTCAACCAGGTAATGTGCAGTTGCCTGACCTTCTACAGTGGCATTGGTCGCTAATATCACTTCAGAAACATTGCCCTGACTCAAGCGCTGAATCAGATACGGAATACCAATCTCTTCCGGCCCAATCCCGTCAAGTGGCGATAAATGCCCACCCAAGACATGATACTTACCCCGAAAACTGCCACTTTGTTCAATCGCCATCACATCTGCAGGTGATTCAACTACGCATAGCAGCTGATCATCACGTTCATGTGAAAGGCAAATATCACACACTTCATTTTCAGTCAGTGAATGACAAACGCTACATTCATGGATATAGGTGGTTGCTTCATTTAAGGCATGTGCCAAGCCGACTGCACCTTCTCTATTTTTCATGATCAGGTGCAATGCCATGCGCTGAGCCGATTTCGGCCCAACACTTGGCAAAATACGTAAAGCTTGTACCAGTTGATCAAATCGATCACTAAACACTAAACGTATTCCTTAGAATAAACCGGCAAGGCCTGGTGGCAAGCCCATACCAGAGTTAGCCGCTTTCATGCGTTCTTCAGAAATCGCTTCTGCCTGACGCGCCGCATCATTCATTGCAGCAGCAATTAAGTCTTCAATCATATCGGCATCGTCTTGAAGAAGTTCAGGACTGATTTCGATACGTTTTACCACGTTACGGCAAGTCATGGTGACTTTCACCAAACCGCCGCCTGCTTCAGCATGAACTTCAGTTTGAGCAAGCTCTTCTTTGGCTTTTTTCATGTTGTTTTCAACATCTTTCTGCATGCGCTGCGCTTGCTGCATCAACATATTAATGTTCATAAAATTCTCCGAACAATCAATTTCTAAATTAATGTTTATAAATTAGATTAAATCTAAACCACGACGAATGTCGCGAATAATATCATCAATATCTTCTAAGCCAACAGATACACGAATTAAACCTTCACGAATACCTGCAGCTTCTTTGGCTTCCGGTGAGAGTTTACCGTGAGTTGTGGTCGCTGGGTGAGTAATTGTCGATTTCGCATCACCTAAATTACCGGTAATAGAAATAAATTGGGTATTGTCGATGACTTTCCAAGCTCCTTCACGACCACCTTTCACTTCAAACGAAACAATACCGCCAAAACCAGTTTGCTGTTTTGCCGCAAGTTCATAGCCCACATGTGAAGTTAAACCGGCGTAATACACTTTTTCAACTTTTTCGTGGTTGTTCAAGAATTCAGCCAGTTTCTGTGCGCTTGCTGAATGTTCACGCATACGTAAACGTAAAGTCTCTAAACCCTTTAAAAATACCCATGCATTAAATGGGCTCATTGATGGACCAGTGGTACGTACATAACCAAACACGTCTTCAAGCAGTTTGTGATTACCGACCACGGCGCCGCCTAAAGCACGGCCTTGACCATCTAAGTATTTAGTCGCTGAGTAAACCACCAGGTCAGCACCAAATTTAATCGGTTGTTGTAACACCGGGGTACAGAAGCTGTTATCAATCGCCAGTAATGCGCTATTGGCATGAGCAAGATCTGCCAAGGCTTGAACATCGGCAACTTCAGCAAGCGGATTGGATGGAGATTCTACAAACAATAGTTTAGTTTCAGGCTTGATGGCATTTTTCCATGCCTGCAAATCTGTCAAGTCAACAAAATCGACAGTTACGCCAAATTTAGCCACGTATTTTTCAAACAAGGATACAGTCGAACCAAACACGGCACGTGAACAGATGACATGATCGCCCAATTTCAAATATGACATTGCCACAGCCATAATGGCTGCCATACCAGAACTGGTTGCCACAGCACGTTCAGCACCTTCTAGGGCAGCTAAACGCTTTTCGAACATGGCTACAGTCGGATTGGTAAAACGCGAATAAATATTTCCCGGCTCTTGACCCGAAAATTTAGCGGCTGCCTCTGCTGCATTTTCATAAACAAATGAAGAGGTCAGAAAAATTGGCTCGCCATGCTCACCTTCAAAACTGCGTGTATGACCTGTACGAATGGCTAAAGTATCTAATTGGTATTCAATGTCGTCTTGTTGGCTCATTTTCCCTACCCAGTCCTGAACTACTGTTTGCTAATAATTGCCAACATTTTGAGCGCCTATGGCATTTAAGGTCAAGGTATAATGCATAAATATCGCTTACACTTCGATCAATCCACTCATATGTTAGTACCTGCAGCAATGATTCAAGTTAAAAATAAAATTGCCAAACAGAAAAGTAAACTCAAAAACCTGTCGACCAGTTTGTTCAATTCAAAATCGCTGGTTCTATCGCAAACCACGCCCTATGAAGTCATTGCCGAATACAAACAAACCCGTGTGCGTTATTACGCCTCACCGGACCGACAATATAAAGAGCCCTTGGTCTTTATTGCACCCCTTGCCATCAACATGGCGATTTATGACTTATATCCTTATCGCTCATTGATAAAACATTTTCAAAATAGTGGTTTTGATGTCTATTTAGTTGAATGGGGTCAATATAACTATAAAGATCGTTTCCTCAACTTCATGTCATTTATTGATGATGCAATTCCACACTGCATTGAACAGATTCGTCAGCATTCAAGCAGCGATGAAATTTCACTGCATGGCTGGAGCATGTCCGGTGTATTTGTCATGTTGTATTGTGCATTGCATAAACCGAACCAAATTAAAAATTTAATTGTATTGGGCAGTCCGGTAGACAGTCATGCCTCGGGTCGTACCGGTAAGCTTTTTCAAAAGGCCAATCAGCTGATTGCCAAAAATAAAGCGCTGCAAAACAAAATCTATTCTGAAACTTTACCTAAATCACTGATTCACACTCCCGGGTTACTGAATGCATTCGGGTTTAAAATTATAGACCCGCTGGGATGGATTCAAAGCCAAAAGCAGCTTCTGCTCAATCTGGATAATCCGGAAATTTTATATGAACACGCCACTATGGGGCATTTCCTTAACCGCATGATTGATTATCCCGGGGGAATCAATCAGGACATGATTTTTAATGTCTGGCTACAAAATCCGCTAAAAAACGGCGTTATCCAATTACAAGATAAGAATATCGAATTAAAGAATATTGAGTGCTCTTTATTGGTGGGTGCGGGTCGTAGCGATCAGATCGTTTCTGAAGATGCTGTTAAGCCTTTAATTGAATTGACAAATAGCCAGGATGTCACGTTTACTCTTATCCCGGGTGGTCATTTGGGGCTGATGTCGAGCCGAGCCAGTGCCAATGAGTTCTGGCCATTTATGACCACCTGGCTAAAACACAGATCAAGCAGAATATAAAGGAAACATCATGATTCAGTCAGTTGCATTCATCGGCTTAGGTGCTATGGGTTACCGTATGGCAGCACATTTACCTAAACATTTCGACACGGTCTATGTATGGAACCGTAATTTCGAAAAAGCCAAGCAACATGCTGCTGAATATGGCACTCAGGCAGTTGAATTAAAACAGGCGGTTCAAGCAGACATTATTTTCTCTTGCCTGCCGACCAGCAAAGAAGTGGAAGATCTCATTGCATCGGTTCAAATTAAGTCTGGCGCTGTATGGGTCGATTGCACCAGTGGTGTTCCTGAATCTGCAAAAAATCTGGCACAGCAACTCAAATTACAACATGTAGATTTTCTTGATGCACCGGTTAGCGGTCAAACCATTGGTGCTGAAAATGCGACTTTAACCGTGATGATTGGCGGTGAAGTCAGTGCTTTCGAAAAAGCACTGCCTGCCATTCAAGCCGTTGGCAAACTGATTAAGCATGTCGGTGGCCCGGGTGCAGGATTTGCGGTTAAAGCGGTTAACAATATGTTATTGGCTGTAAATCTTTGTTCAGTTGCTGAAGGCTTTACTGCCCTTAAAGCGCATGGTGTAAACCTGAACGAAGCCCTGGATTGTATTAATGCATCCAGTGGCAAAAGTGGCGTTACGGAAACTGTTTTACCGCAGCGTATCTTAAACCGTAGTTTCCCGCTGACCTTTGCCCTGCCATTATTGGCCAAGGATACCGGTATTGCTTTAGACTTGGTTCGTGAAGCTAAACTCTCTGCGCCAGTCATTGCCCTGACTCAAAGTTTAATTCAGGCTTCCAGTGATTTATCAGAAAAAGACAGTGACTTTTCTAGCGCTGTGAAAATGTATGAATCATGGAGTAAAATTACACTTGAGTAATAACTCGCCATTGAATAATGATAACGAAACCTAATATTGTGATTATATGTTATACACAATGTTCTTACAGAGGAAACTCTCATGACTAAGTTGAGTGTTGCAGTATTTGCTAGTGTTGCAACTTTTATTGGGGCAAATGCTTTTGCAGCGACTGCAGAGCAAGAATGTCAAAAATTGAAGAACGACCATGATGTTATTTACGCATCTAAAGGTTTTTGCTTTAAAGACCCTGATGCCAAGGCGAAGTTTGGCAATGATAATTGCTATACAACTAAACCAAAATTTTCAGAAAAAGAGCAACAACGACTTGACGCGATCAAAGATCGTCAGAAAGAATTGAACTGTAAATAATTACAGTTCAAATCACCTTCAAGGATTAAGCATGCTTTACGATGATCAAAATATTTTTGCACGGATTATCCGCAACGAAATTCCTGCAATTAAAGTGTATGAAGACGATCAAGTCCTCGCTTTTATGGACATCATGCCGCAAGCTGAAGGTCACACCCTGGTGATCCCTAAAACCCCTGCGATAACATTGCTGGATCTGCCGCCTGAAGCTGCTGCCTACACCATTCAGATTGTGCAAAAAATTGCACAAGCGATGAAAACAGCACTTGATGTCAAAGGCATTGTACTCATGCAGCTATCTGGGGCATCTGCGGGCCAGACTGTGCCGCATGTGCATTTCCACCTCATTCCAAGTTCGGTTCATGAGTTGGGCAAACATGCTTTGCACATGGGTGATCAAGAAAAAATTAAGGTATTGGCTGAAAAAATTAAAGCCGCACTTTGATTTAAATCAATTCAAGAAATGGAGCTTCGGCTCCATTTTTTTTATAAATACACAATAAAAAAGAAAAAATTAATTTAAAGATCCCTCCCTCACACTTCACCAAACTGTCATTTATTGTTCACTTCGCTGTCACAAACATTACAGATACTGCAAAGCAAGTTGGTGAGCTTCTGCAACTTTTGTACTTAAGCAAACTAAAAAGAAGTGTCAGGTCAGGCGAATGCCATTTAGAACCGTGTTTTGGAGAAATCTTAATGAAAAAATTGCTTCTCGCTGCTGTTGTAGCGACTATGGGGATGAGTGCAGCACAGGCAGCACCTACTTTGTACGGTAAAGTGAATGTTAGTGTTGACAGCTATGATGATGGAAAAGATGACAAAACAGAAGTGAATTCAAATGCTTCACGTATCGGGGTCAAGGGTGAAGAAAAACTGACCGATCAACTTGCTGCCATTTACCAGGCCGAATGGGAAATTGATGTCGATGGTGGCGATGACGTATTTAAAAAACGTAATATTTTCGCTGGTTTAAAGTGGACGGATGTAGGTACTTTAAAAGCCGGCATTATGGATACCCCATTTAAAGACGCTGCGGGTGGATACCGTGATGTATTTAATGACTACGCACACGCTGACATCAAAGAAATGATGTATGGCGAAGAACGCGTTGAAAACGTCATTCATATTGAAACCGATGCTAAACTGATGGGTGGCGTAGTCTTTGCACTTCAAGCTCAACAAGGTGAGTCTACCAGCGACACAGTCGCTTATACGGATGGTGCGCGTAACAGCATTGGTGATGGTCTTTCCACTTCAATTTCCTATGCCAATAAAGATTTAGGCTTCGAAGGCATAATTGCAGGAAACTTCAAATCTATAGGCGACTTCGCTGCTGTCGGGATCTCAAATGCGCCTGCTGATGCAATCCGTATTGGTGGTTCTCTCGACTTGGGTAAAATTGGCGCGACTGGCTTGGCTCTGGGTGCAATGTGGCAAACTGCAGAAATCTCTGATTATTTAAGTACGGATAACTATCGCAATGTCCAAGAAGATGCATGGTTAATTTCGGCAACTTACAAGCTTGCAAATACACCCTGGTCTTTTAAAGCTCAATATCAAAAGGCGGATACCGACTGGACTGCAGTTGCAGGAACTGGCGATACTTCCGTAAACCAATGGGGCATAGGCGCAGATTATAAATTAAACAGCCAAACCAAATTATTCGCCAGTGCCGTACAACGCGAATGGGATAATAAACGCACAAATACGGGCACTGCTACCGCAATTCCAAATGCGGATGAAAGTGTTTATGGCCTAGGTATGGAAATCAAATTCTAAATTAAATGATTAAGCACAAGAAGACTGCCTGAGGGCGGTCTTTTTTATTTAAATGAATACTCATCACAGCCATCGTGAATAAAATACTGAATACCTGATCTCTGACTCATCCTTAGTCTTTTTTAGACGCTTCTCGCTTTAATTAAAATATGAATCAATCTCACTTCATAAATATTATTTTAAAATAACCCGAATCGCGGATAAGAAATTGACTTGAAAAATAAGAGGACTAGAGCCATCAGTTGAGTTACCACACCAAACTCACAACTCTAGTCCTAATGTTCAATAGTACCGAATTATTCTGTGTAATTGATGATTTTTTTCTTAAATTTGAAGCAACTTATTGGGAGTTTCTCAAACAAAACTGTGATTCCCTAAGAATCAGAACTGCTCAACTCACAATTTCAGAAATCTGCTTTATTGCCATTTGGTACAAATGTTCTCATTTCAATAATTTCAAAGCCTTTTTCACATGGCTAAAGCTAGATAAAAGCTATTTATTTAAGTACTTGCCTTGTTATCAACGTATGATTCATCTGATCAAAAGGCATGAATTAGCACTGCATGCCCTGCATGTCGCTCTGATGAAAGGTCAAGAAACACAATATTTATGGATTGATTCAACAACTCTGCCAGTTTGTAAAAATCAACGTATTCAGCGTCATAAATCATTAGTCCAAATTGCATCACGTGGTAGAAGCTCAATGGGCTGGTTTTATGGCTGTAAATTACATATTGCGATGAATCAATTTGGTGAAATTGCCTGTTCTGCTTTATCGAATGGGCATGTTGCTGACATAAAAATGGTTAAGCAATTAGTTGATGGCCTAAACGGAAAACTTTACGGGGATAGGGGCTACATCAGTCAAGAATTAAAAATTAGATTGAAAGATCAAGGTATTGATTTAATTACTTATCATCGGAAGAATATGCAGGCTATTCAACTCTGTGCATCAGATGAATATCACCTAAGACAACGCAATAAGATAGAAACATCATTCAGTTTATTGAAGGGGCAATACAATTTAATGACGAGTAAAGCACGTAGTCTTCATGGATTTCTGAGTGGAATTTACGCCTCACTATGTGCATATCAATTAACCCATCGAAATAAGCCAACAATTCAAATTAAGGAATCATCGGCTTAAGCAGGATTCGGGTTAAAATAGCAATTTTAATAATTCAGACTATTTCAGTCTACTTTGAATATTAAACATAACCATTTTAGTCAACTTTAAATATAATATATAACCATTTTAGTCGGGATTAAAAAATATTAATACAAAGCATTTTAGTCAACTTTAAAATAATAAAAATTAGTTTGTTTTTTAATACCGCACCAATATAAATTACTGTTTTTATTCAAATTAATAATATATTTTTATTTTAACTGTTTAATCTATTTATTTTTAGTTAATTTTTGTTTAATAATATACATTATGTTTTAAAAGTAGGCTTATTTACATGAGCTTAATACCCAAAGATTTTAATCAACGATTAGTTCGCGAGATCACAATCATATTAATAATTAAGATTGCTCTCTTGTTGACAATTAAACATATCTGGTTCGACGCCCCCACTATTCCCAAAAATTTTGACTCTCAAGTTGCCGAGCGTATTGCCGGCAGTCCTTCCCCAATCAAGGAGACACGTTGATGATTTCTGAAAGCGTGGTCGATCTTTCGCGGTTCCAATTTGCAATGACCGCGTTGTATCACTTTATATTTGTACCTCTTACTCTTGGTCTGGCTTTTATCCTGGCCATCATGGAAACCACCTATGTGATTTCCGGTAAAGAAATTTATAAGGACATGACCAAATTCTGGGGCAAACTCTTCGGTATTAACTTCGCTTTAGGAGTAACGACTGGTTTAACCATGGAGTTCCAGTTCGGTACAAACTGGGCGTACTATTCGCATTATGTCGGTGACATTTTCGGCGCTCCACTGGCTATTGAAGGATTAATGGCATTTTTCTTGGAATCAACTTTTATTGGTCTGTTCTTCTTTGGCTGGGATCGACTTTCCAAAGCTCAACATTTAGGCGTGACCTGGCTGGTTGCACTCGGTTCCAACATGTCGGCACTTTGGATTTTAGTTGCCAATGGCTGGATGCAAAACCCGGTCGGTGCAGAGTTCAACTTTGAAACCATGCGTATGGAGCTGGTTGACTTCGGTGCACTGATTTTCAACCCGGTGGCACAGGTTAAATTTGTTCACACCGTATCTTCAGGTTATGTCACTGGTGCAGTTTTCGTTTTAGCGATTTCTAGTTTCTACTTGCTCAAAAAACGGGATATTCCTTTTGCACGCCGTTCTTTCGCAATTGCTGCAATCTTTGGCTTAGCCTCTACACTTTCTGTAATTTTACTGGGTGATGAATCAGGTTATGAACTTGGTGATGTGCAAAAAACCAAACTAGCTGCCATTGAAGCGGAATGGGAAACTCATCCGGCACCTGCTCCATTTACAGTGTTTGGTATTCCTAATCAGGAAGAACAACGCACTGACTACGCCATCAAGATTCCTTATGTAATGGGTATCATTGCGACACGTTCTTTAGATAAAGAAGTAACTGGCCTGAAAGACCTGATGGTTCAACATGAAGTCCGTATCCGTAATGGTATGACTGCATATGGCGAACTTGAAAAACTTCGTGCAGGCGACCGTTCTCCAGCGCTTATGGCTTCTTTCAAGGAAAACCAAAAAGACTTGGGTTATGGCTTACTTCTTAAAAAATATACACCAAATGTCGTGGATGCTTCTGAAGAGCACATCAAAGCCGCAACCAAGGATACCATTCCTAACGTAACTGCCTTGTTCTTCTCGTTTCGTGCGATGGTTGCTTCTGGTTTCTTAATGTTGCTTCTATTCATCCTTGCAACATATGCAGTGGCAAAACGCAATGCGGAAAACAAACCATGGTTGCTTAGATTTGCACTTTACGGCCTTCCGTTGCCTTGGATTGCTACACAAACTGGCTGGTATGTCGCTGAAGGTGGCCGTCAACCGTGGACCATTGGTGAAGTTTTACCAACACATCTCTCTGCTTCAAGCCTAAGCACTGGTGATATTTGGGGTTCAATCATCGCGCTTGCAGCGTTCTATACCGTACTTCTTATTATTGAGATGTACCTGATGATCAAGTTTGCTCGTTTAGGTCCAAGTTCTTTACATACTGGTAAATACCATTTCGAAAAACCAAATGCTCAAGTAGAAGCTGAGCAAAACAACACTGTTCTTCCTGAAGGCGTATCTGGAGAGGCTCAATCATGATCGAATATGAACTTCTCAAAATTATCTGGTGGGTACTGGTTGGCGTATTGCTGATTGGCTTCGCCCTCACCGATGGTTTCGACATGGGCTCAATGGCCATTATGCCATTCGTAGGAAAAAATGATAACGAACGTCGTGCGGCAATCAATACCATTGCCCCACACTGGGACGGTAACCAGGTCTGGTTTATTACTGCCGGTGGTGCTTTATTTGCTGCATGGCCAATGGTTTATGCCACTGCCTTCTCTGGCATGTACTGGGCGCTGCTTCTGGTCTTGTTCGCCTTATTCTTGCGACCAGTCGGTTTCGACTATCGCTCTAAACTAGAAAACACTAAATGGCGTTCATCTTGGGATTGGGGTCTGGCTGTTGGTGGTGCAGTTCCAGCACTGGTATTTGGTGTAGCATTCGGCAACATGTTCTTGGGTGTTCCTTTCACTTTAGATGAAACTGTACGCTCAACCTATACAGGTAGCTTCTTTGCCCTGCTGAATCCATTCGCAATCGTTTGCGGTCTGGTCAGCTTGTCTATGCTTTGCGCACATGGTGGTGCATGGCTCATGCTTCGTACCGATGGTGATTTACGTGCACGCTCGGCCAAAGCCACTCAAATTATGGGTATGCTGTTCTTGGTTTGTTTCCTGGGTGCAGGTGCATGGTTATACTTCGGTGGAATTGAAGGTTATACCTTGGTGACTCCATATGACACTAATGGCGTTGCAAACCCACTGGCCAAAGAAGTGCTTACCAATGGCAACCATGGCTGGATGAACAACTACTCAACTTACCCAATTACTATGCTTGCACCAGTTGCGGGTATTCTTGGCGGTATCATCGTGGTGCTTGCTGCGGGTAAAGATAAGGCGGGTTTCAGCTTTTTAGGTTCAAGTCTTGCCGTTATCGGTTCAATCCTCACTGCCGGTTTTGCATTGTTCCCATTCTTAATGCCGTCTAGCCTTAATCCTGCGATTAGCTTGACCATGTGGGATGCGGTTTCAAGTAAAAACACCCTTACTGTAATGACCGTAGCCGCTTGTATTTTCGTCCCACTGATCTTGTGTTACACCACTTGGTGTTACTACAAAATGTGGGCTGTGATCACCAATAAACACGTTCAGGATAATTCACACAGCCTTTACTAGGCTTGTGTGCAAGGAGAATAGATATGTGGTATTTCGCTTGGATTCTTGGCGTTTTAATGGCGTGTTTTGCAGGTGTACTCAGCGCCCTTTACATCGAGCACCATCAAGATTTGGACGAGGAATAAAAAATGACTGAAGTAGCAATAACAGCAGAGACCATAAAGCCGAACAAGTTTGCAATGGCGATTTCCTTTTTGTTGGCATTGCCGCTTGCAGGCGTTTTACTGATTCATCCAGCGATGATGTTAGATGCAAATGGTGAATATAGTCACAGCACCATGATGTATATCATGATTGGTATTTCAGGTGGCTTTATTCATGGCATGGGTTTTATTCCAAAGTTCTGGTTATGGAAATGGTTATTTAGCCCATTTCTGGCATGGCCACTGATGCTTTGGGGTTACTACACCTGGCTCTTCACCTAAACATTGAATTTCAAAAAGCCCTCGATTGAGGGCTTTTTTATAAACAATCATAAACCACATAAGTTTTCCTACAGATCACTCGAAATGCATCGATTAGAAAAGCAGAATACGGTAAAAACCTTTAAACTATTGTTTTCAATATTTTTAATGTAGCCAAAAATGTTTGATCAACTCCTGAATAAAGTCAAAGCACAAGTTTCGAATGTCAGTCCAGAACTATGGAAGCAACACGGCAGCAAGATTGAAAGCCTTGTGGTCGATGGTTTACTCAATATCGCCGAAGATAAACTGATTAATGAAACGGAAATTCGCAATGTAATTAGTAAAGTCTATGAACTTTTGCCTACACCGGTGCGCCTTGTGTTACCACGCGAGATGATTATCAATAAAGTTTTAGAGCAAAAAGGTCCACTCTTAACCAAAGTCAGCCATGCACGTGAAAAGCGTAAAGCGACGCAAGCCTAATTACATATTAAAAAACCAGAGCATTGCTCTGGTTTTTTAATATATATGACCCTGACTCTCATCGATGGGTATGAATCGACATCACAATACCCATGCTGGCCAATAACGAAATAACGGCTGAACCACCATAACTCATCAGCGGCAATGGATCTCCCGTCACGGGTAAAATCCCGCTCGCCATGCCCGAGTTTAAAAATACAAAGAAAAAGAAGGTCAAACCAATGGTACCCGCAAATAAACGGCCAAAATTATGGAAACTATTCAACCCAATCATTAGGCAACGAATAATAATGGCAGCAAAAAGACTGAATAATAAAAACACCCCGATGAAGCCATATTCTTCAGCATAGGCCGACATAATAAAGTCAGTATGATGTTCTGGTAAGTAACCCAAATGCGACTGCGTCCCGGTCAAATACCCTTTTCCGGTTAAACCGCCAGAACCGATAGCAATTTTCGACTGGATAATATTCCAGCCTGCCCCCAACGCATCCGACTCTGGATCAAATAAAGTTAAAACCCGTTTCTTTTGGTAGGTCTGTAACAAGAACATCCAGATTAATGGTGCGGCTACTGCCAAAGCCGTCAATGCACCCAAAATGAGGCGCCATGACATTCCACACAGAAATAAGGCAAAAATACCGGGAATAATGAGTCCAATATTCAGGTCGGGCTGCAAAGCCACCAACACGAAAGGAAACATCATTAACATCAGTCCAATCACAATCTGAACAAATGTAGGCGGGAAAGCACGACGAGAAAAAAACCAGGCCATCATTAAGGGCATGGCGAATTTCATAATCTCGCTGGGTTGCATACTGCCTATCCCAGGAATGGTCAACCAGCGCTTAGCACCCAGACGGGTATCACCAATAATCAGCACCAGTACCAACAACACTACGCCCAGTATATAAAAATAAGGACTCGCTGCCTGATAGACTTTTGGTGGAATCTGGGCACAGATAAACATAATAATAAAGCCGACACCAAAGCTTGTGGCTTGGCGGATGACCATGCTGTTATCTTGCATGGTTGCACTATAAACCACCATCAATCCCAGCACTGAATTCAATAAAAGAAAACAAAGTAGCCATGGATCTAAGTGTAATCTAGCCCATCTGGATGAATCATGTTTAATGCTTCTACCATCACGTAAAGAGTGACGTAAAAAACGATACTGGGATGATGGTATCATTTGAAATATTTGAGTGTTTAAATGCGATGGCAAAGTATAAATTTAAAGCCGGCCAGATAATACATCTGACATCAATTTTATTTTATTTTTGTACTGTTAAAATTAATTTTGCGAGTTCCAAATCATCTGAATAGGTAATTTTAATATTATCTGAACGACCTTGAACCACTTTTACAGTTTCGCCCACATATTCCAAAGCACTTGCTTCATCGGTAATTGTGATGCCATCCTGTAACGCTTTTTCAATTGCGTGCTTCAATATGCCCAACTTTGAAATTTGCGGAGTCTGGGCCTGCCATAAATAATCACGGCTCACGGTTTTCTCAATATTATTTTTGTGTTCAACCAGTTTTAAAGTATCACGTACAGGAATTGCCAAAATCGCACTACAGTTTTGTTGTATTGCAGTATTCACTAAATGATTCAAACAATCTTGGGTCACGCAAGGACGTGCAGCATCATGCACAAAGACTAAATCATCAGGTGACGCAAACTGGCTTAAATAAGTCAGCGCATTCAGGACTGAATGAACCCGTTCTGCCCCACCGACACAAAAATGAGCTTTATCCGGCTGAGCCAAATTTAATGTTTTCGCAACAGAATCATCTTCACTGATCGCTAGCACATAACCCGACAGCGGCAAATCATTCAAACGGCTTACCGTATGTTCCAATACAGTTTGACCCTGAATCATCTGATACTGTTTAAGTTCAGTTTTAGAAAAACGACTTCCAGAACCCGCAGCAGGAATAACCGCCCAAATTTTATGGCGCATTTGCAGGTACTGCTCCAGTGTCATCTTCATTTGTTCTTAAATCGACTTTAGCATTTGGGTCGATATAAATCGGTTTATAGTGCGTACCAATCATACTCATTTGCACAAAAGTTTCACGCGGTTTGACCAAACCCAGGTCTAAACGTGCATGCTCTTCAATGGCTTCAATACCATTTTTCAAGTCATAGACTTCAGCAGCCAAGACACGGTTACGTTCTTTTAATTCCGCATTTATTTCTGTTTGTTGTTGAATTTTTTGGGCTAATTTTTGATGGTCATGGTAACCACCTTCACCAAACCAGAATAAGTACTGAAACCCTGCGATCAAAATGATCGCAAGGCCCAATAATACTTTACTCGCAGCGGAGTTAAATATACTTAACATAAATCGCATTAGTCGCTTAGTTCAAACCTTTGAATTCAGCTTTACCGCGATATGCAGCATGAGTCAATTCTTCAATACGAAGCAATTGGTTATATTTAGCAACACGGTCAGAACGGCAAAGCGAACCTGTCTTGATTTGGCCCGCTGCAGTACCTACTGCAAGATCCGCAATAGTCGAATCTTCAGTTTCACCTGAACGGTGTGAAATCACAGTAGAGTAACCATTTGCTTTCGCAAGGTAGATTGCATCTAAAGTTTCAGTCAAGGTACCAATCTGGTTATACTTGATTAAGATCGAGTTACCGACTTTCTCATTAATACCGCGTTGTAAAATCTTAGGATTAGTCACGAATAAGTCATCACCAACCAATTGAATCTTGTCGCCAAGAATAGAAGTTAGGTAAGACCAACCTTCCCAATCAGACTCATCCAAACCATCTTCAATTGAGATAATTGGGTATTGGTTTACAAGACCTGCAAGGTAGTCAGAGAATTGGTTGCTTGTAAATGCTTTATTGCCTTCACCTGCAAGGATGTATTGACCATCTTTGTAGAATTCTGAAGATGCACAGTCAAGTGCAAGCATGATGTCAGAACCAGCTTTGTAACCCGTTTGACCGATCGCTTCAAGAATGACTGTAATTGCTTCTTCGTTAGAACGAAGGTTAGGTGCAAAACCACCTTCATCCCCAACTGCAGTGTTTAAACCTTTTTTGTTTAAAACTGATTTTAAAGAATGGAAAATTTCTGCACCAGCACGAAGTGCTTCAGAGAATGAAGAGAAGCCCACTGGCTCAATCATAAATTCTTGAATATCAACGTTGTTGTCTGCATGTGAACCACCATTAATGATGTTCATCATTGGTACAGGCATAGTTAAAATGCTGTTGTTACGAAGATTTGCAATGTATTGGAACAATGGAATCTTTTGTTCATCCGCCGCAGCGCGAGCAGCAGCCAAAGATACCGCTAAAGTTGCGTTTGCGCCTAATTTTTCTTTATTTTCAGTACCGTCCAACGCGATCATCGTGTTGTCGATGTCTTTTTGTTCGAATACTGATTTACCAACTAAAGCATCACGAATTAACGTATTTACGTTATTAACAGCAGTGCGAACACCTTTACCTAAGTAACGAGCTTTATCACCGTCACGAAGTTCTAAAGCTTCACGAGAACCAGTTGAAGCACCAGATGGTGCACATGCACGGCCAACTACGCCAGATTCTAAGATTACGTCTGCTTCGATGGTTGGGTTACCACGAGAGTCCAAAATTTCACGTGCACGAATGTCAACGATTTGACTCATGAACAATTCCTCAGTTGATTGAATAACTAGATGCTATTTAAAGCATCAATGAGTATCTAACTTTTTGAATCCTTTAACCAAAGTATCCAATTCTTTTAATTGCGCCAAGAACGGCTCAAGCTGTGACATACGCAGCGCGCATGGACCGTCACATTTTGCATGTTCTGGATCTGGATGTGCTTCCAGGAATAAACCCGCCAAACCTGTTGCCATACCTGCACGCGCCAGCGTGGTAATTTGCGCACGGCGTCCACCTGCAGAATCTGCACGACCACCCGGGGTTTGAAGCGCATGCGTTACATCAAAGAACACAGGGACATCCATTTCTTTCATGATGTCGAAGCCCAACATGTCTACAACCAGGTTGTTGTAACCAAATGCCGAACCGCGTTCACAAATAATCAGTTTGTCGTTTCCTGCTTCTAAACACTTATGCAAGATATGGCGCATTTCATGTGGCGCAAGGAATTGTGCTTTTTTGATGTTGATGATGGCATCAGTTTTTGCCATCGCTTCAACCAGGTCAGTCTGACGACTCAAGAACGCAGGTAACTGAATAATATCAGCCACCTCAGCGACAGGTGCAGCTTGGTAAGGCTCATGTACGTCAGTAATGATGGGTACATTGAAGTGTTTTTTAATGTCTGCTAACCACTCAAGACCTTTTTCCAGACCTGGGCCACGGAAAGAATTCAAGCTAGAGCGATTGGCTTTATCAAAACTTGCCTTAAATACATATGGGATATCCAAACGTGTACAGATATCAACATAAGTTTCAGCAATTTCAAAAGCTAAATCTTTAGATTCAAGTACATTCATTCCGCCGAATAATACAAATGGCAAGTGGTTTGCCATTTGTATATCGCCTAAACGTACAATTTCTTGTGGTTTTAATTGCGACATTATTTAAACTTTCCTAGTTTATTCCTAGAGCAACATTATTTGGTGTTTTGATACTGTTTTTTAGCAGCGTCAATAAAGCTAGCAAATAATGGATGTCCATCACGTGGAGAACTTGTAAATTCCGGGTGGAATTGTACAGCAATAAACCAAGGATGTTCAGGAATTTCAACAGTTTCGACCAAGTGTTGCACGGGTGAATAACCTGAAATTTTCATACCTTTCTCTTCTAGAGCAGGAATGAAACGGTTGTTCATTTCATAGCGGTGACGGTGACGTTCAATAATGTCCGCACTGCCATACACTTCACGAGTTTTAGTACCTTCAACCAATTCTGATTTTTGGGCACCCAAACGCATGGTTCCACCCAGATCAGATTCAACACTACGTTGTTGAACTTCACCACGTTCATCTAGCCATTCAGTAATTAAACCAATGAGTGGTGATTTAGTTGAACGGTTAAATTCGGTAGAAGTCGCATCAGCAATGCCGGCAACGTTACGTGCATATTCAATTACTGCAAGTTGCATACCTAGGCAAATACCCAAGAATGGCACTTTATTTTCGCGAGCAAATTGAATTGCTTTCATTTTGCCTTCAGTACCACGCTCACCGAAACCACCTGGAACCAAGATTGCATCAGCATCTTTCAATACTTCATTGACATCTTGGCTTTCAAGTTCTTCCGCATTGACATAATCAATTTGAACTTTAACGCGGTTTTTAACCCCAGCATGTAAAAGCGCTTCATTTACAGATTTATATGCATCTGGAAGTTCAACATATTTACCGACCATTGCTACACGAACTGTATATTCAGGATTAAATAATGCTTCAACCACATTATCCCAATCTGAAAGATCAGCTTCTGGCAAATCGTTATAACCAAAACGTTCACAAATTAAATCATCAACATTTTGTTCATAGAAGGTACGTGGAATTTCGTAAATCGAGCGAGCATCTTTACACACCACAACAGCACGTGCTTCGACGTTGGTAAATAACGCAATTTTACGGGTTGTGTCTGCATCAACATCATGTTCTGTACGGCAGATCAAGATATCTGGCTGAATACCAATCGACAAAAGCTCTTTTACAGAGTGTTGTGTTGGCTTGGTTTTAAGTTCAGCGGCAGATTTGATATATGGCAATAAGGTTAAATGCATCAGCATGGTACGTTTATGACCAAGCTCAACCATTAATTGACGAACAGATTCCATGAATGGGAGAGATTCAATGTCACCTACTGTGCCGCCAATTTCAACAATCGCAACGTCATAGCCTTCACCTGCGCGAAGAACACGTTCTTTAATATTATCCGTAATGTGTGGAATAACCTGAACAGTACCACCAAGGTAATCACCACGACGTTCTTTATTCAGTACGTCCTGATAAACACGACCTGAAGTAAAGTTATTTAGTTTGGTCATTTTCGCACGACGCAAGAAACGTTCGTAATAACCCAAATCTAGGTCAGTTTCAGCACCATCCTCTGTGACAAAAACTTCACCATGTTGGAAAGGACTCATTGTCCCTGGATCGACATTAATATATGGATCCATTTTGACCATGGTTACTTTTAAACCACGGGCTTCTAAAAGTGCAGCAACTGAAGCAGCTGAAATACCTTTACCTAGTGATGAAACTACACCACCAGTCACGAAAATAAAATGGGTCATTGGGTTTCTCGTACAATCGAGCCTAAATCGGCCTGCAATGTTGCGCAATTTTACTTTACTCTGTACCTATAAAGCAAAGTCATTCCGCATCAATTCAAAGAACAATAAACAATTGGTTATTCTATCAGCATTTCCGATAAAAAATTAGGGGCACTTGAGAGGATTTTTATATTCACATTTGCTGTTATAATGCTTGCATCCTATTAATGCTTTATTTTGTGCAATTATGAATAAAAATTTTTTGATTTGTGGCGCTATTGCAGCAGGTTTATTATTGACAGCGTGTGTAAAAAAAGAAGCACCGAAGGAAGATGAACAAGAAAAAGTTGAAACCACTCAACAAATTGAACAAGTGAATGAACCTGTTCAATTAGAACCATTGGATGCACCCGAAAATACACCAGCTGAAGCTCCCGCACAGGTTGAAGTAGAACGTCAGGAAACTGCCAATACAACAACTGTAATTCGTCGTGAAGTGCGTGAAGCACCTCAACAAGCTGCTACTGACGCAGCTCCAAAAGTCGAAACGCCTAAAGCTGCAGCACCAAAGACCGAAGCACCTAAAGCTGAAGAGAAACCGACTCAAACAGCACCATCAAAATCAAATTCTGCTAATCAGTCTGAAGATGATGCGGTTGCTGCGGCAATTGCTGCGGCAACGCCTGCACTTGAAAACTAAGTTGAGTATTCGTCTAAATGCAAAAAACCCAGTGACTTCACTGGGTTTTTTATTGAATCATTAAACACTGATCACGATTATATTAATTTATTAGGCAGGATTAATAACATAAAAGTACACCACTAAAAAAGCTAAAATAAATACTGAGAACAACAAATAAGTATTTACTGTATTAAAACTTTTAATAAATTTAATAATATCCACAACGTCATACTGCCAAGATTACATTCGTTACATTTTACAATATTTTGTAATATATAATTACACACACCCAAATACATGAATATTAATTAATCAAAAGAACTGATTAAATTCTCTTAATAGGAAGATTAAGTTATTGAGCATATCTAACCACCTCATCCCTCCCTATCTTTTCCTTTAAAATAATGTAATGAATTTATCTCTAACATTCCCATTATAAAGAGTTCTGTAGACCATTAAACTCATCATTTTTAAGTTAAAATATAAATGATTTTTAGGGCTTTTAATAAATGCTAAAAAAGTGCTGCGATTTACTTGAGTTGAAAAATTTAAAGATTGCGTTTATTGAAAGCGCAAGCTCAGGCTATCTTTCGAGCCAATTTTCTATTTGCAAGAACAGCGGTGCAGAGATTTTGCTGGGTGGTCTGGTCAGCTATGATCCCTCTATCAAGGTGGATCTCCTGAATATTAATGCCGAACTTATAGAAAAATATACCGCCGAATCTGCCGAAGTTACAGAGACCATGGCAATCCATGGGAAAAAGCTATTTAGTCAGGCAGACATTATTGTCGCTTGTACCGGCTTACTCAAACCGGGTGGGAGCGCAACAAAAATAAAACCTGAAGGTACATTTTTTATCTCAATTTTATATTTAAATAAAATTTACAACTTTCATTACTTTATTGATGGAACGCCTTTACACAGGCTTTCAGTCTTAACCCAGCATATTGCAGCAGAAATTATCAAACTCATTGATGGAGTTTAGTTATGTTGAAATTCAAAACTTTTATATTCGGTTTAATCCTGCTCCCCTGCACCAGTTTTGCAACCGTGGGAGGGCCTCAGAAGCTGGAATTTCTAGGTTATGACAGCAAAGATCAAAAAGTCTATTTGTTAAAACATTATGAAGATGGTCGTGGTCGCCTACCCCAACTCTATTATTATCAATTTAAAAACAACAAGCAGCCTGAAAAACTTATACAGGTCAATTCGCTATATATTAACCCCAAAACCAAAAAGATTGATTATGATCAAGACGGTATTCAATTCAATAAAGACATATTAAAAATCAAGAAAAGATTAACCCCTTTAATTGCTATAAATAAAACATCAGCTAAAATTCAAATCGTGAAAAAAACACGTGTACAAAAATCTGCAAACCCCGGATTTGATGATTTAATCAGTGAATATCAGTATCGCTATAAAGTCACCACGCCCCAATTAAGCAGCCTGCAACACAAAGCCGTAGCCTATAAACCCTACTTAAATATTTCCCAAGCCTTCAAAATTCCACAACACAACAAAATCATTGTCGCGGTTAAATACCTCGGTATTCCTTTTGAAACAGGCTATAGCATTGAAGATCCTGTTTTACTCACACTTAAAAAATAAAGATCTAAAAAAAGGACCTAAAAATAAAGCCTCCGAAGAGGCTCTATGATAATTTTTACAATTTATGCTGCTGTACGATCTGCAATTGGCACAACTTTACGTAATTCTGGACCGGTATAATCGGCACTCGGGCGAATAATACGGTTGTCCGCACGCTGTTCCATCACGTGTGCTGCCCAACCCGTTACACGGCTCATCACAAAGATAGGTGTGAACAGTTTGGTTGCAATACCCATAAAGTGATAGGCAGATGCATGGAAGAAGTCCGCATTACAGAACAATTTCTTCTCGCGCCACATCACCTCTTCACAGCGTACAGATACAGGGTAAAGCACCGTATCGCCGACATCTTTCGCTAAACGCTCAGACCAGATTTTAATGATGCCATTACGCGGGTCATTGTCTTTATAGATTGCATGACCAAAGCCCATGATCTTTTCTTTACGCTCAAGCTTGCCTAGCATTTCACGTTCAGCTTCATCAGCTGATGTCCAGTTTTCGATCATTTCCATCGCAGCTTCATTGGCACCACCATGCAGCGGACCACGAAGTGAACCAATCGCGCCGGTAATACATGAATGCATATCAGACAATGTTGAAGCGCATACACGTGCAGTAAATGTTGAAGCGTTAAATTCATGCTCAGCATAAAGAATCAACGATACATTCATCACCTGTTCATGCAATTCATTCGGCTTTTCACCACGAAGTAAATGCAGGAATTGCGCGCCGATTGAATCATCATCAGTATTTTCTTCGATACGCACGCCATCGTGGCTAAAACGGTACCAATAGCAAATGATTGCAGGTAAAGTCGCTAAAATACGGTCTGCAACATCTTGCTGTTCATCGAAAGATTTTTCAGTTTCCAGATTGCCGAGCATAGAAACACCAGTACGCATCACATCCATTGGATGCGAATCTGCCGGAATACGTTCCAATACTTCTTTCAATGCCTGTGGAATCGCACGTAAAGATTTTAATTTGGCTTTATAAGCTGCAAGCTGTTCTGCTGTTGGCAATTCACCAAAGAAGATCAGGTAAGCCACTTCTTCAAATTGACAGTTTTCAGCCAGATCTTGCACATCATAACCACGATAAGTTAAGCCTGCGCCACTCTTACCCACTGTTGATAGTGCTGTTTTACCTGCTACTTGTCCGCGTAATCCTGCGCCGGTGAGTACTTTTCCTTCAGCCATTTTTTTAATTCTCCATTTTGAATCAATTATTTAAACAATTTATCTAAAGTGTTTTCAAAGGTATGATAATCAAGGAACTCATAAAGTTCTTTACGTTGTTGCATTTGGTCCAACACGTTAACTTGCGTACCATTTTCACGAATAGAGCGCATCACTTCCAATGCCGCTTTTTGCATTGCACGCGTTGCAGAAAGTGGATAGAGCACCATTGAGATCCCTTGTTCACCCAACTCATCTACAGTGTAATAAGGCGTATCACCAAATTCGGTAATGTTTGCCAATACTGGAACACCGACCGCATCACACACTGTACGATACATGGTAATGTCAGTCATTGCCTCAGCAAAAATAGCATCAGCACCCGCTTCTACACAGGCACAGGCACGGTCAATAACCGCTTGCAAGCCTTCTTTTTGCAAGGCATCAGTACGTGCCATCACCACAAAGTTTGAATCGGTTTTAGCATCTACCGCAGCTTTAATACGGTCGACCATTTCCTGTTGAGTCACAATTTCCTTATTTGGACGGTGACCACAACGCTTTTGCGCAACCTGATCTTCAATATGAACTGCGGCTGCACCTGCAGCAATCATTTGTTTAACAGTACGAGCGATATTAAATGCACCGCCCCAACCTGTATCAATATCTACCAACAATGGCGTATCTACACGTTCAGTAATACGACGAACATCTTCAAGAACATTGTCTAAACTGGTCATTCCTAAATCAGGTAAACCATAAGAATAATTGGCAACACCTGCACCAGATACATAAATGGCTTTGTAACCTACTTCCTTCGCCATCATGGCTGCGTAGGCATTTACTGTGCCGATAATTTGTAATGGTTTTTCCACTTCCAGTGCTTGTCTAAATCTTAAGCCTGCAGACATTTGTTGTGTCATATTCCTTTCCACAGTTTTCACTTTACTTATCGAAATCCGAGTATATCCATAAACACCTTTATATCCATGACTATTTAGAACTTATGCTCTAAAACTTTAGTCAAATATTCACCAAATCTATAATAATATTTCGATTTTTCATAATTGTAACTTAACAAGACAAAACCTTTATTTTAAGAAATGTGTACATATTTTTGCTATCATTACAAATGTTTTCATTTATTAGATTATTGACGCTATAGCCCATATGCAAGAACTCGCTCAGTTAGAACCCTTAGGTCGCGACATACCACAAACCAAACGTGGTCATGAACGATGCCTGGCACTTTTACTTAGCGCAAATGAGCTATTTCTAGAGCGTGGTTATGATGCAGTGTCTTTAGATGACATCGTCAATCATGCGGGTGGCTCCAAAGCATCGATCTATAAATTTTTCGGCAATAAGGAAGGTTTGTTTACTGCAATTTGTGATTATCGCCGTGAGCAATTTTTTAAAGATATCTGTGTACCTTTTGAACAAAGTAAAGATGATCTACGTTCCTATTTAATTCAGACTCTTATAAATCTTAAAAATCACTTGGTGATTCCAGAGAATGCAGCTTTTTTTCGTTTAATTATAGAGCAGACGCAGCGCAGTCCAAAACTGGCCCTTTATATTAATGAACAAGGTCCAAAACACATTCAAATGGCAATAGCCTGCGCACTAACAAAAGCGGATGAACTCGGCATTATCCAATGTGAACAACCGATTTACTCTGCTCAACTCTATTTTGGAATTATCCGGAATATTGAATGGCGGATTTTAATGGGCATTCCAATTCAAGAAAATGATCAAGAAACGCGCGAATACTTCGAATATTGCGTCGATCGCTTCCTGGAAGGCCATCAAAAAGTCTAGTTTTTTTGCAATTCTGCCCGCTTATAGTATATTAATCGATTCCCTTTCACTTAACCAACCAACAACTAATTGTTGTTTTGTTTTCTATTCAGCAATTATTGTGGAGTAACCATGGCTCTACGTCACTTTCTGACCTTACGCGATTTATCGACTTTAGAACTTAACCAAATTTTGCAGCGCGCGATTGAACTTAAACGCAAGCAACATAGCAATGAGGTGTTCCAACCTTTTGTCGGTAAAGTTATGGGCATGATTTTTGAAAAATCGAGTACCCGCACACGTGTTTCGTTCGAAGCAGGTATGAGTCAATTCGGTGGTAGTGCAATTTTCCTCTCTTCTCGCGATACTCAACTGGGTCGTGGGGAGCCGATTGAAGATTCTGCACGTGTGATTTCAAGCATGCTTGATATTATTATGATCCGTACTTTTGGTCATGACATCGTAGAACGCTTTGCTTCTTATTCAAAAGTACCCATCATCAATGCCTTGACTGATGATCATCACCCTTGCCAGCTGCTTGCCGACATGCAAACTTATTTAGAACAGCGTGGTTCTATTGAAGGCAAAACCGTTGCATGGATTGGTGACGGCAACAATATGTGTAACTCTTATATTGAAGCGGCACATATGTGGGGCTTTAAATTAAAAGTTGCTGCGCCTAAAGGCTATGAACCACAAGAGAAATTCTTGTCTGAATTTGCTCACTGCGTAGAGCTTGTTGATTCTGCTGAAGATGCTGCAGTAAATGCCGACCTGATCGTGACTGACGTTTGGGCAAGCATGGGGCAAGAAGAAGAGCAGAAAATTCGTGAAAAAGCATTTGCCGATTTCCAGGTAAATGAAAAACTTATGGATTTAGCACATCCAGATTGCCTGTTCATGCACTGCTTGCCTGCTCACCGGGGTGAAGAAATTTCTGAAAATATGCTTGACCATAAAAATGCCGTGGTTTGGGATGAAGCAGAAAACCGTTTACATGCTCAAAAAGCTTTGGTTGAATTTTTACTGAATGAAAATTTAAAAAAAGACTAATTGATTAGAAAATCTTAAAAAAATTAAGCACCTTCGGGTGCTTTTTTTATGCTCAACTGACTATAATAAATCCATAACTTTTATAAGTGTTTATAACCATGCCTTTAAAAATAATCGTTTTATGCTTAAGCAGTTTGCTTCTCATCAATTCAGTACAAGCCAAAACCACGGAACTCGACCAATATCTAGTTAAAAAGCAAATCCTCGACCAAACGTATAAAATTAAAGACACCAAAGCATTGAATGAAATTTTAGATGTCATCAGTGATGAAGATTCTCGCACTATGCCATTTCAAGCTGATCAAAACACGCTGATTGAGCAATTGCGTTTATATGCCGATCATATTGATATTCAGGGCATCATTACCACACCAGACTTTAGCCAGTTTGCTGAAGATATAGGTGATAAAAAAGTAAAACTTCTGATTAAACAAAATTTAATTCAAAATTGTGATTTATTTTTTGAGCATGAATTCCAACGTGTAAATCCATATCATGTTGCCATCAAACTCAGTTCAGATAATAAAAATTATCATATGAAAATTAAAAATAATGAGTGTCAGTTTTAACCTGCCTATTTGATACGTTAGTTCTCTAACGTATCAAACCCTGAGGCTGTAAAATAATGATCATCGCACCCAATATAACTACCAATCCGCCCAAAATATCCCAGCGCGTCAAGATCACCTGATCGATATAGCGCAGCCACATTAAAGCGCTAAAGATATAAATCCCGCCATAAGCGGCGTAAATTCGACCTGATGCAGCAGGATGCAAAGTTAGTAACCATACAAACACAGCCAGACTTAAGGCTGCTGGAAACCACAACCACTGTGATTTCCCCTGGTTTAAAATTAAATATGGAAAATAACAGCCCAAAATTTCTGCTATTGCAGTAATAAAAAAGAGACAAAAAGTGGTAATAACCTTGGTAATTTGAATATCCATGAATTCTTATATCATTTGATTCGCTACTTCTCTCTTTGAAAGAAGGTGCGAATGAAGCGGAATAAAAACAAAATAACCCGTGCGAACACGGGTTATTTCAACAATTCAAACGATTATGCAGGTTCAGCAGTTTGATCTTCAAATACTTCAAGTTTCAAGCCCACTGCCTTGCCATCTTCTTTTTTCACCGAAACAGCAACATTACCGCCATGTTCAGCTAGCTCACCAAACAGAATCATCTCAGCAAGCGGTTTCTTCAAATGTTCCTGAATCAAACGCTGCATTGGACGCGCACCCATTAAACGGTCATAACCATGTTCAGCCATCCATTCACGCGCACTTTGATCGACTTCAAGAATTACTTTCTTGTCATCAAGTTGCGCTTGCAACTCAGTCAAGAATTTATCCACTACATTTTCAATAACCGTAGTTGGCAACGCATTGAACTGAATCACACCGTCGAGACGGTTACGGAATTCAGGCGAGAATGCTTTCTTCATTGCATCTTTATTGTCATTACTATTGTCTTGTTCCATAAATCCGATACTCGCGCGAGAAATACTTTCCGCACCAATATTGGTGGTTAAAACAAGAATCACGTTACGGAAGTCTGACTTGCGACCATTATTATCAGTCAATGCGCCATGATCCATAATTTGCAATAACAAATTAAACACATCTGGATGTGCTTTTTCAATTTCATCCAGTAGCAATACGCAATGTGGACTTTTATGAATCGCATCTGTCAGCAAACCACCCTGGTCAAAACCAACATAACCTGGAGGGGCTCCAATTAAACGTGAAACCGCATGACGCTCCATATATTCAGACATGTCGAAACGAACCAGTTCCACACCTAACAGCTTAGCCAACTGCTTGGTGACTTCGGTTTTACCCACCCCAGTTGGGCCAGCAAACACAAAGCTACCCACCGGTTTATCTGGTGATTTCAAGCCTGCACGCGACAATTTAATCGCAGAACCGAGTGCTTCAATTGCATCATCCTGACCGAACACCACACGCTTAAGATCACGCTCAAGATTACTCAATACAGTCTTGTCATCTTTGGATACTGTTTTCGGGGGAATACGCGCAATTTTAGAGATGATATCTTCGATATTTTCAACCGTGATTACAGTATCATCTTCCTCTGCTTTCAAACGGCGCTGTGCACCCGCCTCATCAATCACATCAATGGCTTTATCCGGCAAGAAGCGATCATTAATAAATTTCGATGACAACTCCACTGCTGCAACCAAGGATTTATCGTCATATTGAACATGATGAAAATCTTCAAACTTAGATTTTAAGCCACGTAAAATATCAATCGTTTCAGGAATAGACGGCTCATTGACATCGATCTTCTGGAAACGACGAGACAAAGCATGATCTTTTTCAAAAACCTGGCGATATTCCTGGAAAGTGGTTGAACCGATGCAACGCAAAGAACCATTCGATAAAGCAGGTTTAATCAAGTTTGATGCATCCATGGTGCTGCCCATGCTTGAGCCTGCACCAATAATCATGTGAATTTCATCAATAAACAAAATTGCTTCTGGTTTCTTTTTCAACGCATTCAACAATTGTTTCAGACGTTTTTCAAAGTCACCGCGATATTTTGTACCTGCAACCAACGCACCAATATCCAAGCTGTACACTTCTGCATGAGCCAGCGGTTTAGGCGCTTTACCGTTCACAATCAGCCAAGCCAAGCCTTCAGCGATTGAAGTTTTACCCACGCCCGGGTCACCGACCAGCAAAGGATTGTTTTTACGGCGGCGACATAAAATTTGCGCTGCACGTTCAATTTCTTTTTCACGCCCAATTAAAGGGTCTGTTTTTCCTTTTTGAGCTTCAACATTCAAATTGGTGGTATATAAATCGAGTGGTCCTGCATTTGAAGAACCCGATGTTTCACCATCTAACTCTTCAACTTCTTCTTCGGCTTGCACTTCTTCTTTGCGCGTACCATGAGATAAATATTGAGTTAAAGTTAAACGGTTAATTTGATGACGTTTAAGCAAGTAAACCGCAAAAGAGTCACGTTCAGAGTACATTGCAACAAGAATGTCTGCACCTTCAACAGTCCGATCACCACCGCTGGATTGCACATGGAAAATCGCACGCTGCAGAATACGATCGAAACTTTCAGTCGGATGTGGCGCCTGATCGCTATGTTCGCCTAATTTAGGGGTGTGTTGTTCAACGTATTCTTCTAGCTCTTTACGAAGAACGATAATGTCCGCACCACACGCTTTTAGCGCATTTACAGCAGAGTCATTATCAAGTAAAGCCAACAATAAATGTTCAACCGTGAGAAACTCATGTCTCTTTTGACGAGCCATGCTTACAGCCAAACGTAAAGATACTTCTAATTGACGACTGAGCATGTAATCCCCTTAATCTTTTGGCTCAATCTGACAAAGCAATGGATGACCTTGTGACCGAGCATAATTATTGACTTGGTTCGCTTTCGTTTCCGCAATGTCTCGTGGATAAACGCCTGCAACACCTTTCCCTTCATAATGTACAGTTAGCATTACTTGGGTCGCTTGGTCAAGATTCAAAGCAAAGTATTGTTGTAAAATTTCAATTACAAAGTCCATTGGGGTGTAATCATCGTTCATCAAAACAACAGCATACATGGGTGGACGTTTTAATTCGGGTGGCGCAGTCTGCACCGCGATCTCACCCTCAGATTCATCTTGCGAGTCATTGCTTAAGCGTGGACTAATATGCCAATCGACATATCCTGATTGATGAAAGGAACTTTTGATGGCATTTAAACAATTTTGACGCTTATTCATTCGCATAGGATTTAAAATTCACATTTATTGTGCATTTGCTTCTGCTTGAGGAATTTCAGAAATAAATGCAGATTGACTCTCAATCGGTTTACCACGGCCCCAACTAAAACGTTTAATCACTGGCGTACTTGTTCCACCGGTTAAACGAACTTCAATGAATTGTGGAGTAAAACCTTTAGGCATAGTCCAGCGGCCTGTTAAACGCTCGTAATCTTGAAAATTAAAGTTCTTGTCTTCCATGGGAACAACCAGAACTTCTGTACCCTGAATCAAGCGTATTTCCACAGTTCCAGAGGTGCTACGTTTGTTCGGGCTAACTTGTACCAAATCCAGTTCGTATTCATAAGCATTGTCAGGTAAAGGTTTAATTCCAATATTCTGGATCGTTAGGCTCAGACCACCGCGTTGGCGTAACACTTCACGATAAATTGCCCCCAAACCTTCAGACTGGACTTTATCTTCACGGGCTTGATTCAGCGCAGTAAACAAATCATTTGAATTACTCACGGCAACATCACGCTCTTGCACAGCCAGATTCAAATTTTTATTCATTGTTTCCAGGCTAGTCTTTTGCTTTTGCACAACTTCAACCAGCTGTTCAGCATCCGCTTCATAGCCGACAACCGTCAAACCTTGCCGATGCCCAACTGAATAGCCCAGCAAGCCACTCCCCGCAACCAGAATTGCAGCTCCAATGGCTAAAGGTAAATTCCCCTTAGCAAAAAGCTTTTTACTCAGTGGAGTCTGTTGTGACGGAGTATTTGATTCAGTGTTCGGCATCATCATCTCTTATTTTGATTCATTCAAAACACACATTTAAATCCAAATCCAAATGTGTGTGAAGCTGAAAAACGTTTTTTATGGTAATAAACCAATACCTGCCAGACCTGCATTTTCAGCAAAACCGAACATCAGGTTCATATTTTGCACAGCTTGACCCGCAGCACCTTTGACCAAATTGTCTTGTACGGATAAAACAACCAGTTTTTTCGGCTGTGGTTTATACAAGGCAATGCGAAGCTGGTTTGCACCACGCACAGAACGTGTTTCAGGTGAACTGTTTGCTGGCATTACATCAACAAACTGTTCATGCGCATAGAACTGTTCATATACGCTTTGAAGATCTGCTGCATCACCTGCATCGGTTAAATCGACATAAATGGTGCTAAGCATGCCACGAATCATCGGAACCAAATGCGGTACAAATAAGATGTGATTAAACACATCTTTAAGTCCCGAAATATTTTCCAGTGCTTCCACAATTTCAGGATGATGACGGTGACCTGCCACGCCATAGGCTTTGAAGTTGTCAGCATTTTCAGAATAAATCATGCCGAGGCTTGCTTTACGACCTGCACCAGAAACCCCCGATTTTGCATCAATAATAATACTTTCAGGTTTTACTAATGCTTCAGCCTGTTTAAATAATGGCGCAAGACCCAGTTGTACCGTAGTTGGATAGCAACCCGGGTTACCAATCACGCTGGCTTGTTTGATTCTGTCACGATTCAGTTCTGATAAACCGTACACTGAATCTTTTAAAATATCTGGGCAGGCATGTTCAAGACCATACCATTTTTCAAACTGTTCCAAGTTTTGCAAACGGAAATCCGCTGCCAAGTCGATAACTTTAGTATTTGCTGCAACCAGTTCTGCCGCGTGTTTCATTGCCACACCATGAGGGGTTGCAAAGAAAACCACATCGCATTTTTTGAGTTCATCAATGTTTAAATCTGAATATTCAAGATCGGTATGACCGCGTAAGCTTGGGAACATATCATCTACACGGCGACCTTTTTCGGTACGTGATGTCAGTACATTGACTTGCACATTTGGGTGTCGTAGTAAAAGACGTAACAATTCAACGCCTGTATAACCTGTACCACCGACAATACCAACAGTAATCACGATCACTACCTCAAATCTAAAGTTTTCATTTCGTAACTGCGTAGTATGACAGGAAGTTTTGGTTTTCTGAACTGTTTTGAATGAGTTTGCTTGTTAAATTCACTGTCTGAAAGATTATTATTATCTGCATATTGACTCTTAGCGCTAATAAATAACACAACCTAAAAATAAAAATCTCCTAATTAAAAGACGATTCACTCTTCTTAAAGCACCTAAGCAGCAACTGCTTTATCCCAATACATCTTTACTTAAACTGAACCGCTTTCACAACACATAAAACTTTTGTAGTGTGATGTGCTGTATGTCCTCTAAATAGTTCCTCACACGCAATAGCTACAGGTATTCCTTCATTCTTAAACATTATGAAATAACGACTTTCATTCATATCAATCAATTGGATCAGTTTTGTTTTTACCAAGCCCTCAGCACCATCGACTTTAATAACTCGGTCTAATGCTACAGCTATTTGATTCCCACCAAACACCTCCTGATTTGGATGTAAACTTTTTATTTTTAATAATTTTCCATGTAAAAAAGCAGGCTTGTCGTAATAAAATGTCTGAGCCCGACTGAATATTGGTAGAATTAATACCACCAATATGGCATTGGCGTAGTTTTTAACAATTTCCGATGCTGTTGAAAATTGGCATCATGCTTGTGAACTTCCGCCCAAAAATGCGGGCTATGATCAAAGTGCTTGGTATGTGCTAATTCATGCACACAGACATAACGGGCAAGCTTTTCAGGAAATAGAACCAAGCCGCTATTTAACATAATATCATGCTTAGATGTACAACTTCCCCAACGGGTTTTAGGCTGCCGAACCGCACACTTTCCAAATTTCAGATTACATAAATTACTAATTTGATCTAAATAAAGAGGCAGATACTGTTTGGCATAAGCAATTACAAAAGCTTTTAGATACTGTTCAGGCTGACGATCACTCACTGAAAGTTGTAAATTTTGATCATCAAAAATAAATGACTGCTTTTGGGTTTGATAAATGATCTGTAAAGGTTGATCTAAATTGAAAAGCTTTAATTCGGTCGGTAAGCTTTTATCAATCTGCCCTGTTTTTTCCTGCTGCTTCTGCCATGTTTCAATCATCCATTGTTCTGATTGTTTTAAGAAGTCTTGAACTTGGCGCTGTGTGCAAAACTGCGGCACAGTTAATTTAATTTGCATCGGCTCTACGCGCAGTCTCAAGCGTGTTGCGCGTAATTTTCGAGTGATTTGAATTTCTGGTAAGTTTGTGGTCATTTATCTATAATTTTATAATTTGAATCCCCTTCCTAACGGAAGTTCACATCTCACATTTTCTAAGAGAATGTTTTAAAGGGATTCTAAATATTCAATAATGGTAGTGAAATTAATATTGAAAAGTCCCTTCTCCCTGAGGGAGAAGGTTAGGATGAGGGGATTCTTCATATAAATCTTCTCCCTAACCCTCTCCTTTTAAAGGAGAGGGAACTTTCATTAGAAATTAAAATATAAATCGAAACTCAATTTACATAGAAATTTCATATAGATTAAACCGCAGTACGTTCTTCAATACCATTATCAGTTGCAACAACCGCAATATCCGCTTTGTTAATCGCGAAGATACCGTTACACACTACACCCGGAATATTATTGAGGGTTTTTTCAAGTTCAAGTGCATTCAAGATATTGAAGTTATGCACATCTAAAATCACGTTACCGTTATCGGTCACTACACCTTCACGATAAACCGGATCACCGCCGAGAGACACAATTTTACGCGCCACAGCAGAACGTGCCATTGGAATGACTTCTACAGGTAATGGGAAATCATGCCCCAATTGCTCAACCCATTTGGAATCATCGACGATACACACAAATTTTTTCGCAATTGAAGCGACAATTTTTTCACGTGTTAATGCTGCACCGCCACCTTTAATCATGTGCATATGACGTTCAATTTCATCTGCACCATCTACATAAGCATCCAAACCGCCCACAGAGTTCATGTCGACCACTTCAATACCTAATTTTTTAAGGCGCTGTGCTGTTGCTTCAGAACTTGCCACCGCAGCTTCCAATTGCAATTCTGGTAATAATTCAATGAGGAAGTTCACAGTACTTCCTGTACCTACACCCAAAATCCCGCCTTTAGGCAAGTGCTTTAAAGCTGCTTTCGCAGCAGCTTGTTTCTTTTCATCTTGGGTAGCATACAGACTCATAACTTGGCTCAACTATTTTTTGACATTTGTTGCTGAATTATTCAGCCCAAATGTACAGGGGTTTGTTACAATAAAGATCTATTTTAAACTGTTAGATGGAAAATTAACATGCTGTCTCGTTTGGTTCGACAAATATTACAAGCAACGGTGTATGACGTTGCAATCGAAACTCCACTCGAAGCAGCGCCACGAATTAGTGAAAAGCTAAACAACAACATTCGCTTTAAACGCGAAGATTTACAACCTGTCTTTTCCTTTAAACTACGCGGTGCTTATAACCGTATTAGTCAATTACCGAAATCTCAGTTGGAACGTGGCGTTATTACGGCTTCAGCAGGTAACCATGCGCAAGGTGTGGCTCTATCTGGTAAAAAACTGGGAATTCGCGCCATTATTGTGATGCCGAAAACCACACCGGATATTAAAGTCCAAGCGGTAAAACGCCTGGGTGGCGAAGTGGTATTACACGGCGATTCTTTTGACGTTGCCAATAAATATGCCATTCAGTGTGCGCAAGATGAAGGCATGACTTTCATTCCGCCATACGATGATGAACTCGTTATGGCCGGTCAAGGCACCATTGCCAATGAAATTTTACGTCAATGGCGTGATGTTGAATATGTATTCGTTGCAGTGGGCGGTGGCGGTTTAATTGCCGGGGTTGCTGCTTACCTGGGCGATGTTGCTCCACACGTGAAAGTTATTCCTGTGGAATATGATGAATCTGCTTGCCTAAAAGCAGCCTTTGAAGCCAATGAACGTGTGATTCTTCCATCTGTGGGTTTATTTGCGGATGGTACGGCGGTTGCTCAAATTGGTGCAAAACCATTTGACGTGATTCGCCTGCAAAAATCAGATAACTCAGGTCCAATTGTTGAACGCGATGTGGTCTTGGTCAACACAGACGAGATCTGTGCGGCAATTAAAGATACTTATGATGAATGCCGCAGTATTGTTGAACCTTCTGGTGCCATGGCACTTGCAGGGATCAAAAAATATGTGGCTGAACATGGCATAGAAAATAAAAACATGGTGTCGATTGTTTGCGGTGCCAACATGAACTTTGACCGTTTACGTTATATTGCTGAACGTACTGAACTCGGTGAACGTAAAGAAGCCATTTTTGCCGTGACCATTCCTGAAGAAAAAGGTTCATTCCTGAACTTCTGCCGCGCCCTTCAAGGACGTAATATCACTGAGTTTAACTACCGTGCCAGCACGTCTAGTGCCGCTCAAGTGTTTGTCGGTATTAGCCTCAAAGGTGGCGAAAAAGAACGTCATGACATTTATGAAACTTTAAAAGTTCAATATGATGTAGATGATTTGTCTGATGATGAAGTTGCAAAACTGCATATCCGTTATTTGGTCGGTGGTCATGCGGACATCGAAAATGAGCGTTTATTCCGTGTCGAGTTCCCGGAACGTCCGGGTGCATTACTGACTTTCCTAGAACGCCTTGGTCCAACCCACAACATTACCCTGTTCCACTACCGTAACCACGGTGCTGCGGAAGGTCGTGTACTGGTTGGCTTGGAAGCAAGCGACGCAAAACAGAATCCGGATGGTTTAATTGAGACTTTGGAAAGTATCACTTATCCATATGCAGAAATTACCAATAATCTGGGTTATCAGCGTTTCCTAAAATAAGCCCTGAAATCCCTGGAAATAGCCTGTCATTTTACAGGCTATTTTTTTTAACTTTATAAAAACATAGCGCTATATATTTTTAACTAAAATCAATAACTATAAAACAGGAATGTGAAATTCAAAGCTGGAAGTAATTTCTATATATTTCCTTGCTGGTTTGGTTAATTTTGTCTTTATTTTTATGGGCTAAAAATTTCATTTCAAACAGCAATTTAACGCTATAAACAGTCTTTTCGATGCTTATCGTGACTACTTTCACAGCGATGGCTTATTCCATGCTGATCTATGCAACCAAAAGAAAATACTTGGCAACGATGAGTTAGATCGCATTTTTTGATTTTTGTTGGGACTTTTAAGCGCAAAATTCTCACTTGCGCACATCAGTTATAGTGGCTTGTATGTCATGATCATATGAACCACAGTTGCTATGCCGATTTATTTCTTTTATCAAGGTAAAAAAATTTAAAATCAATTCATTCAATTTACCATTTGCCCTAGATTAGTCGTTGGTTGTGTTTCGCTTTAACGCTAAGATAAAGGCTGGAATAATTTAAAATTCATTGCCGTGCTGATCCAATATGAAATATAGAAAAACACGTGCAAGAAAGGATGAAGCAAAACATGGCATTATTCGCAGTGATCGGTTTAGGTAGTTTTGGTTCCACCATTGCAACCCAGCTGGTGAGCTTAAATCACGATGTGATTGGGATGGATAACAACAAAAGAAATGTTGAAAGTATTTCTGATCAAATCACCCATGCTGTGATTGCCGATGCCACCGATGAACATGTGCTCAAAGAACTCAATATTCAAAACTGTGAAGCCGTTGTGGTTGCGATTGGCGAAGACATAGAGGCCAGTATTTTATGTGTACTACATCTAAAGAATATGGGCATGAACAAGATTTGGGCCAAGGCTAAATCCAAAGCCCATCACATGATTCTCACCCATCTTGGCGTAGATAAAATCATTCATCCAGAAGAAGATATGGGTACCCGCGTGGCTCAGTCTTTAAGCTACCCGATGGTCAGTCGTTATATGGGTCTGGAAGACAATCACTTCATCGTTAAAATCGAAATTAAGGCAAGTCTGCACGGTAAACATTTCAATCATTTAATGGAGCACGTTACAGAAATTAAAACGCTCTTGTTTAAACGCGGTAATCAAATTCTGTTTACCATTGATCCCAATTTAATTCTGCAAGAAGGTGATATTTTAGTAGTGGAAGGTGAACTTGAACCTTTACGCAAACTGTCTGCCCGGTTTAAATAAAATATGAATCAACCAAAAAACAGTAAATCCCAAAACGTCAATTTAAGCCCTCCCAGTTTACTTGCCTTTGGGTTCTTAAGTTTTATCTGTGCCGGTACCTTATTGCTTAAACTCCCCATTTCACATCACGGGGAATTAAGCTGGCTTAATGCACTGTTTACCGCAACCTCTGCCGTGACCATTACCGGACTTTCTGTGGTCAATGTCGGAGAAGCTTTTACCACCTTTGGTCAAGTGGTGATTATGCTTCTGCTGCAGGTGGGTGGCTTGGGTTTTATGACCTTTGCTATTCTTGCTGCACTTAGCCTGTCTTCCAACATCAGATTAAAACAGCAAATGATGGCGCAGGAAACCATTGGTCAAACCAGTCTGGCCAAAGTGTCTTTCACCATTAAAGGCGTGCTTTTATATTCCTTATTCTTTGAAGCTGTTGGTACGGTTATTCTCACCATTGCCTGGATGCAGGAATACGATTTCGCCCACGCATTTTTCTATGCCGCTTTTTATAGCGTTTCTGCCTTTAACAACGGCGGGTTTTCCCTTTTCCCGAATAGTTTGATGAGTTTTGCAGACCATTACTTGATTACCTTTACCATCAGCATGCTCTACATTATTGGTGGCATTGGCTTTGTGGTACTGATGGATATTAAACGTAACCATCGCTGGAAAAAATTAAGTACCAATAGCAAATTAATACTCTCCACCATTGCAGGGCTAAATCTGGCTGCCTTTATCGTCATTTGGATATTGGAAGCCAACAATCCGCTGACACTTTCCAGCATGAGTGTAGGCGATCAGGCTCTAAATGCCTGGTTTCATGCCACGGTTCCAAGATCCGCGGGTTTTAACAGCCTAGATGTGTCCAGCATGACCGATGCCTCTACCCTAGTCACCATGATCTTGATGTTTATTGGCGGAGGTTCCTTAAGTACTGCAGGTGGCATTAAAGTCGGTACCTTTATTATTGTGGTTTTAAGTGTCATTACTTTTTTACGCCGTTCCGAAGAATTGCGAATCTTTAACCATTCCGTTCCCAAGACCACCTCATTTAAAG
Organism: Acinetobacter sp. F16; assembly: GCF_052712855.1. Lineage (NCBI taxonomy): Bacteria > Pseudomonadati > Pseudomonadota > Gammaproteobacteria > Moraxellales > Moraxellaceae > Acinetobacter > Acinetobacter sp. F16. The sequence goes on along the minus strand of NZ_JBRATK010000010.1, from coordinate 55,637 downwards.
CTTTAGCCGTCGTTTCAATTACAGCCATATTAATCTTTCTTGGATTTTTCGCCCTGCTCATTTTAGAACCAGAAAAAGACTTTCTGGATTTGCTCTTTGAAGCGGTTTCAGCCGCCTGTACTGTAGGCTTGTCCCGTGGCGTGACCAGTGAACTGCAACCGGCAAGCTTGATTGCGTTAATTTTACTGATGTTTGCGGGTCGTTTAGGACCACTGACCTTAGCCTACCTGATTGCGACACCTAAAAAGAGCCGTTTAAAACATCCTCCGGCAGATATTCAAATTGGCTAATTGCTGTTAATTTTCGATATAAAAAAACCACTCAAGCGAGTGGTTTTTTTATAATGCCCTGATAAATTTTAATACCAATTCATCAATGACACCCCTAGACCCACATAGGTGGCACGGTGGTTATAGTCAATCAGACTTTCACCATAACCATCAAACAACTGGAAGTGTCCACGTAATTTCCCACTAATCGGGAATGCCCAATCAAACTGGGCTGCACCATGGGCATCATCACCGCCTTTAAGCGAGTGACGCAGCATCAGTGAAAATTCGTGATCATTTTTTCGGTAGAATGCTGTTAAATCACCACGACCGATGTAGTTTTTAATATCGGGGTTATTATCGTCTTTGGCATCTTCTTCAATGCGATACCACGGACGCACCATCAAGGCAAAGTTATCGCGCTCAAAACCAAGATTCAGCATCACGCGGTTCCAGCTACGCGATAAAGGATCTGCACGGCCATTAGACTGGTGGTTAAAAGTCAAACCAAGCAGGCGCGCATTTAAACCCAATATTTCATAGTTGGTGCGAAAAATCAGACTGGCTTCAGGTTCATAGTTGGTTTCACGAAAAGGACGTGATTCATCCGCATTGTAAACTTGCCAGCGTGATGATTGCGTATAACCAAACCAGATATCACCATTATCACCAAACAGGTTTTCGACCGCTTTGGTTTTTAATGACAACTGGAATTTCGCTTCCATCGATTTCAGATTTTGGTCATCACCCACGAGCACGGTATTGTTTTCATTCGGACTGGAAGGACGTTCATTTTTATCAGACGTCCAGAAACCTGGCATCAGATAAACCGGTTGATGCGCACGAATATTCCAAGTACCGAGTTTACTGTCAGAAGACAATTCCCAGCGCTTATCCAGCAAAGAACTATTCGGGTCTATTTTCGGACCTTCAGCAGCAAATACGCTACTGACCCCATTGCTGATTTTTTCTTTGATTGTTTCTGGTTCAGTCGACTTAGGCGCAATTTCATTTGCTGCCTGGCGTTCAGAAAGCAGCGGTATTTTATCAGCCTCAGCAACTTTAAACAAAGTATCGTAACAAGCCAGCCGATCTGCATTGGATTCTAATGCCACACACGCTTCAGGACTGGCGGGTGTAATTAAAGATTCCGGATTTACTGCATTTACATTCGTCACATACAACGAACTGAGCATAATCATGCTCAGTTGCAAAGTAGTACGTTCAACGCTTTTGAACGCCATTTAACATTACCTCAAATGAGGGGCTGTTGACCTTTCATCTATGCTTTGCGACCACGCATGTTTTTTTAGCGCATAGCAGATACAGAGCAGAATATTGAGTCATTCTAAATACTGCTTCGTAGCGAAATAGCTGCAAAAAAACTATACTCAAGCTGTAAACTGCAGGCTAAAATTTTTTCATATTTCGCGATAAAACCTAAAAATAGTCTTACTATTCTCTGGGTTTGATGCTTTAAGACCTTTACGTCTTATGCTCAATTTTAGCCTACAGCGCAAACCATTTATGAAATATCAACCACCCTTAGCTTTTAGTTTACTTGTTTGATATCAAAGCCAAGTTCAAGCAAGGCATCTCGTTTTGCAACGGGTGCAACCACAGCTTTCACTGGTTTTTGATTAACCAGATATTGTTCTGCAACTCGTTTTAAATCATCCAAAGTTACTGCGAGTAAACGCGCACGCAATTGTTTTCGAACTGCAGGCGTACGTGCATGCAATAAAGCATAGCAAGCACTAATCGCTTCACCCGCAGGAGAACCCGGTTTATCCATGCTCGCAACCAAGCCCAAGATTGCTTCTTCAAGCTGATGCTCTAGATGTTCAGTATTTAACAACCAGTCAATACTTGCTTCAAAGTCTTTAAATGTTTCTGCCAAGCGTGGATCACGGTAGCTATAGAAACGGAATGAACATGCATTGCCGTCATAACTCGCACCACCACCGTAAGCTCCACCTTTTTCACGAATCGCACTATGCAAGAAGCCATTACGCAAATATGCAGCCAAGACCATTAAAGGTGCTGCATCCGGATGAGAGACTTCTACAGCAGCATAAGCTGAAGCGCAGAACTGAACATTGGCCTGAATTAGCCATGCTTCGTCTTTATTGCTATTTTCTGTGAAAATTGTCGTTAATTCCACTGGGGTTTTATCAACGGCCAATTTATCCCAAACGTCTTGAATTTCTTCAATCAAGCGATCTGACTGATGCTCTTCGCATACCAGCAAGAATTGTTTCGGTGCTTGTAAAAGTAGACGATGAATGGCTTTTAATTCCGCAATTAACGCGTCATACGCAGCTTCATCATTTTCAATTTTAGCCACCAGCTCAGTTAACCAGTTCAGTGCACCCAAGCCGGTATTTTGATAATCACGCTGCGCCAAAGCACTGCAATTACGTGATGCAATTTGCATCGCATAACTATGACCTGAACCTGAAATACGTGATTGCCAACGTGTTTTACGCTGTTGCAATAATTCAATAATGCGGTCTTTTTCATCAAAACGCAGTTGCTCAAATGCCAACTTCAATATGCGGATCGCTTCAAAATTATTCACCAGCGATTTGGTGGTCAAGGTCAACCATGCGCTGATTTTATTTTTATCATCCACTTTTGAACGTAAAGATGCGCCCATCCCAACGCCACCACTGACTGCTGTTTGCAGTTGCTGAAGCTCAAGATAATCGTACTCGCCCGCACCGACTTCGCCCAACAAAACAGACAGCAAGTTGAAATATGGCGATTGCACCACTTCATCCGGAATTTTAACCGTCACTTGTTGATAGTAAATGCCGTTGGTACCGGCATGGTACAAATTCAAAGGCGTATCGTGATTATTACTGATAATTTCACGCAATTGACCTTGCACAATATGCAGATCAGCAGGCACATCTTCAAGGCCCACTTTTGGCAACAGGTTCATGTCGTCTGGGGTATCTTGACGAACTTTTAAGGCTTCAGTTTGCTTGATAATTTCAGCTTTTTGCTCATCAGTCAGTTTGGCACCAATTTCAGCCAAACGTGCTTTTTCTGCTTCAGCTTCCTTGGCAGATTTAGTTGCATCGGGTACTAAGGTCATTTGCACACGATGTGGATTATCAAGCAAATGTTCTTGAATCAGATTCGACAGCCACATTGGGTCTTTGAGCTCTTCTTTAACTTGCTCAATCGCGGTATCCACGTCCCAAACATGAATTGGGTCACTGTGATGAATCACACTGCCTAAACCATTTAAAATCAGGCTTAAACCATATGGCATACCGTCGCCATTGATTTCACGTTGATGCAATTCAATCTGATGCAAAATGGCATCGACCATTGCGGAATCAACCGGTTTAGAGGCAACCTCTTGCAGAATTTTGAATACACCTTCTTTAAATTCTTGCGCATTTTCAGGATTTGAACCTTGCACGCCACAGAAAAAGGTGATTTCAAAGTTGGAATCATCTACGCCCATAATTGGACCGGTAGATTGTGCATAATCACAGGTTTCCAGGTAATGACGTAATGGCGAAGCAGAATCTTCAAGCAAAATCCCTTCAACCAGACGCATGCCTAAGCGCAGTTTAATATCGCTCGCTTCAGGCAATAACCATGAAATCACGTGATAAGTTTTATCTTTTAAATCTTCAGCATCTACTGCATAAGTTTCTGTGACTTCAACCGGTGCTGTTAAACGGGTTTCAGGCGTTGAATGCAGCGTTTGACCTTTCTCAAATTTAGACAAGGCCAAAGTTTCAAATTGTTCTTGCAAGTGATAGGCAGATTCATTACCAAAGGTCATAAACACCGCATTACTTGGATGGTAATGCGACTTATAGAAATTGACTAACTCTGGGTAAGTTAAATCTGGAATATCTTTAGGATCACCACCTGAATTGTAATGATAGGTAGTTTTCGGGAATAAATGATGCGCCAATTGATGATACAGCTGATCTGAAGGAGAACTCATCGCCCCTTTCATTTCATTAAACACCACGCCTTTGTAGACTGGCTGACCATCTTCAAGCTCGATACGAATACCTTCTTGAGCAAAGTCCAGCTCGTTTAAATTCGCAGCAAAAGCAGCATCTAAATACACTTCCAGCAAGTTTTGAAAGTCTTTTTTGTTTTGCGTTGCAAATGGATAAGCTGTCCAGTCCGCTGAGGTAAACGCATTCATAAAAGTATTCAGTGAACGACGAATCATCAGGAAGAATGGGTCACGAACAGGGAATTTTTCAGAACCACATAATGCGGTATGTTCTAAAATATGCGCCTCACCTTTTGAATCCATCGGTTGAGTACGAAACGCCACCAAAAAGACATTTTCGTCCAGATCGCTTGCAAGGTGATAATGCGTTGCGCCCGTCACTTTATGTTTATATTCAGACACAAAAACGTCTAAGGCCTCAACATGGTGTTGACGTATCAACTGAAACGCGGGATGAACAGTTTGAGTAATGGTTTCAGTGACATCTACAGTCATGTGATCTCCTCATGTATACATATTTATCAGATGTTGTGATTATACCTGAATCTTCAACTATATGGATTCGTACAGTTACGAATTTCCTAGCATTTCAGTCCAGTTTCCATTCCTTTCTTTTTTAATCAAAATTGGTACAATTTTCAATGCAAAAAAAATAGCAATCGATTGCCATTTTTTTAAATCAGATCCAAAAATATTTTTATGGGTAAAGAGGTATAGCGCCAAAATCCAAAATCAATAAAGTCAGACTGACGCAAAGGACAATCCCACTGATATATCCGATGCCTAGTGACTGATCGACAAAATCTGCTAGTGTCGTGCCTACGGTGGTAATAGCGATAATGGCGCCAATACAAATAAGACCAGCAGGGTTCAGAATTGATTTGAAAAACTAGTGGGGCAATAAGAAATGCCGCGAAAATAAAGGTACTGATCAGGTATCCCAAATTTAAAGACGTTGATACTGCATCACTTGCTGTTTCGCCCAAGGTTGTGGCAAAAATTTGAGTAATCTATAAAAGGTAGGATTATTTAAGGAACTTTAGAAATGTGGGCGCCAATATTTTGTTGTTGATTCATCAGCCTGACTCATTAAAAGGTCTTTGCTGATATCTTCAACTGATGCACTGAACTCAAGATTAAAATTTAAAGCTGTTTTCGATTTTATAGAATCGGCTTGAGCAATTAAAATCTCATCCGTGGAATTTAAAAGTAAAGGTAGCTCATGACGCTGCTGAGCCTATACGCCCCACAGCATCATGACCAAATACAACCATTAACCAGAGCAGAAACTAGAGCAAATATTTGAAATAACTATAATTCGGATGGTTTTCAACAAACACATAATTTTGTTTCTGATAAAAATTTGCTGCAGATTTTGTGTCTGTACTTAGGCATAGCGCAGAAAAATTTGCGCGGGCATTTTTTTCCAGATGCTGCAAAAGCTGTTTACCGACACCATGCTTACGATATTTCGGCAATACATAAAAACGACGTACACGACCAATGCGGGCATCAATTTCGTTTTCATTCCATTGCTGATTTAAGCCACCACAGGCGATCAGTTTCTCATCATCATAAACAAAAAGAAGAAATTCCCCGGGTTGATCAAACCTGTTTTTGCCACTTTCATACTCTTCAATCAATTGATCAATAAGCTGGAATCCTTCTTTCTGAGCTTGCTTGGCTAATTCTGTGATTTGTGCAGGTAATTGTTCAGCTTTTGCAATCGTGATATTCATCTAACCTTCCTAATCCTTTCCTATAGTGCATTTTGTACGAGCATCAGTCATATATTGAATTTTATTCATCAATCTACAGCAATCATGAGCATTGGTGTAAACTTAGCGTTTTATTTTGAAATGTGAATGAAAGACATGACAACTGTTGATCTTTTTGCAATTGGTAACGCATTAATCGACCAAGAATTTAAAGTCTCTGACGATTTCCTGATTCAACAAAATTTGCAAAAAGGCACTATGCAGTTGACTGATGGTGAAACACAAGCAAATTTATATAATAATTTAAAAGAAACGCAAGTATACAAAGGTCAAGCATCCGGTGGATCTGCTGCAAATACCACTGTTGCTTTTAGTGCTTTAGGCAGTAAAGCATTTTATGGATGCCGTGTCGGTAATGATGAACTCGGTCGCATTTACCTCAAAGGCTTAAATGAAGCCGGCATTCAAACCACTGAAAAATCAGTCAGTGAAGGTGTAACCGGTACCTGTATGGTTCTGGTCAGCCCTGATTCTGAACGTACCATGCATACTTTCTTGGGCATTACTGCAGAACTCAGTGAAGCGCAAATCAATTTTGAACCTTTAAAAACTGCAAAATGGCTGTATATTGAAGGCTATTTATCCACCAGCGATTCTGCACGTAAAGCAGTTAAACAGGCACGTAAAATTGCCAAAGCCAATGGCGTAAAAATTGCATTAACTCTATCTGATCCAGCGATGGTGCAATATGCACGTCAAGGTTTGGATGAACTGCTTGATGATGGCGTAGACCTATTGCTTTGTAACCAACATGAAGCCTTAATGTATACAGAAACTGACTCAATTGAAGCAGCATTGGCTAAATTGCAATTGAAAAGCAAATACACTGTCATTACATTGTCTGCAGAAGGCGCTTTAATTTCCGATTCTGAGCAAACTTTTAAAGTTCCAGGTCGTGCAGTCACAGCAGTCGATGCCAATGGTGCCGGTGATGCCTTTGCGGGTGCCTTCCTCTATGCATTAAATGCTGGATTAAGCCTTAAAACTGCTGCTGAATTGGCGATTTTGATTTCAAGTGAAGTCGTTTCACAATTTGGCCCACGCCTGAGTGTAGAAAATTACGCCGAATTATTAAACAACTTCCAAAAGGAATGTGCATAATGATTAAAATTGCGATGACGGAAGAAATTCCTGAACGTGAAGCGCGTTCATATGAAACACCGGATGGTGATACTATTTTTATTACCCAGCGTGATGGGGCATTTTATGCCTATCAGAATCTCTGTCCGCACTTGCAGGTTGAACTGGAGTTTCTAGAAAATCAGTTTCTGGACCGCGATCAGGAATACATCGAATGCTCTACACACGGAGCACTTTTTCTGGTTGAAACCGGTGAATGTATTTCTGGGCCTTGCCAGGGACAATCGCTTGAAAAAGTAGCAATTGATGTACATTCTGATGGTGGAATCTACCTCAACGAAGAATAAATAGAATACACCCTACTGGAATCTTGCCATGCTTGAGTTTTTACAGAACTATGACTTAATCCCATTTCATTTAAGTTTATTGGCTTTAGTTTTGCTCAGCATGGCAGAAACCATCGGCTATTACTTTAATATTCGACCTACGCAATATCTAAAAAAACTGTCTCCAAAGAAAATCTCTGAATCACCTTTGCTGAATGTTAAGTTTTCTAAAACGCTGATTGTGGTGTTTTTACTGATGAACTTCAGCTTTTCTGGCTACTTTCTTCAGCTTTGTGTTTATACCCAGCAACAGGAATTTCTGCCCGCGTTTTATTTGGTGATTCCTGCACTCATTATTGCAATTTTTTTCACTGTATTTATGATTCATTGTCTTGATCAAGTCATTAAACCTAAGCTCACCAGACAACAGGTGAGTTTGCTTGGACGTCTGGCAACAATATCAAGTGGTAATGCCCGTCCAGGCTTTTCTGCTCAGGCCCGGGTGAGAGATAGCTTCGGTCAATTACATTATGTTCAAGTTGAGCCAGAATTTGGTGAACTCGAGTTTCAGTCACAGATTATTTTAATTCGCTTAAAAAAATCACACTATATTGCTAAAAAAATATCCAAATCCAATTCGCTCTTTAGCATGGAAAATCATCAGTGACATTTAAGTCTTTTGGTTATAAGTTATTTAGGTTAATAACCATCAAAATTAATGTCAGATATAAAAAGACCAGTCAAATCAGCAACTCAACCGGTCTTAAAAGCAACAGTATTAACGTTTAAGGAAGCCAGAAATCAAGTTCATGATTTGTTGAATATCTGCATTGGCTTCTTGTTTATTGGTTTGTTCACCTTGTGGAGTGAGTGAATCGATAATTTGCGGTAAAACCGTTGAAATTGCACCATAAATATCTTGCTTAGGCACTTGGGTTTCCTGAGCAACCTGTTCCACTTCGTGCTCATCAAACAGGCTTTGAACCTGTTGCTGATCCACACTGGCATTTTCACCTGGACCTGTAGACACCCAGTCATCGACCTGTTTATTTAAGCCCATGCCTTTTAACTTATCCAAAGCACCTTGTATACCGCCTTGCTTTTGAATCCATGCCAAAACCAATGGCAATACAGCAATGAGTAAAGTTTTTGTGCTTCCACCGCCTAAACCGCCAGTTTGCTGCCTTGGCTGATTTTGTTGTGTGCCACTCAAATGCCCTAATACGGATCCTAAAATTCCGCCTAAACCGCCTTGTTGATGTTGCTGGGATTGCTGGTTAGGTTGAGATTGCTGATTGGTTTGAGATTGTTGCTGCGTATTGTTGCCACTCAACTGCCCCAATACCGAAGCTAGTATCCCACCCAAACCGCCTTGTTGGGGTTGGTGTTGCGATTGGGATTGATTTTGCTGGTTGCCACCTAAAGCCTGCTTAGCCAGTATTTCTACAATATTACTCAGGTTTGTCATCGTATCGTCCTTTTATTGGCTTAAGAAAAGCATACGATGCTTTCAAAACCTGCAATGAGGACAAATTGTTAAGTTTTGCAAAATTTAGAAAAGAAATAAATAGTTGAGATCTACCAGCGGAATTTATTCCAGTTTTCGGGGTTGGCCCAAAACTTGGAATTAAACCAGTCCGGCACATGCTTATAGGTCAGAATGTTAAATTGCCACAAAGCAAAATCGCTCTCATGCTGGGTTTTATCAATCAGTTGGGTAAACCCTAAAGCACGTAATAATTTCTCATCCTGCAACTGACTGACCACCACAATGCGTTTCGCCATCAAGTCACGCAACTTGACCAGCAATTGCGATTTTTGCACATTTGAAATCTCGAGTAATTCTGGTGAATTAAGTAATACCAAACCCAAGTCATATCGCTGTGTAAAAGGCAGACTTAAAAACTCAGTTACGGTAAAATAGTGCCATTGAATTGATTGATTACTGTCGTATTGTGCAAGATTCTGGCCAATACACAATGCAGTTTGAATAGGCTGTTCCTTAGATAAATCGTCTAGCATTGAAGCAATGACATTTTGTTCAGCCATAACTGCATCCTTATTATTTGAGAGAGTATTTCATGGAACTACAAGGCATTTGCCATAAAATGCATGCAGGTCTAAAGGACCCTATTGTAACTGATCAACAGACCTGTAAGGCAAATGTAGAATATAAATTTGTGCTGGATCGTGCTGAAATTGATCTTCCGTTTACTTTGGGACAGGAAATCGAAATCGAATGGACGGGCAATATTTATTGTGTTTCATGCGGCAATAAAACGCCGAAATCCTATGCGCAAGGTCACTGTTTTAAATGTTTTAAAACCCAAGCCTCATGTGATATGTGCATTATGAAGCCTGAAACCTGCCACTATCATCTAGGCACTTGCCGTCAAGATAGTTTTGCCCGTGAAGTTTGTTTTCAGCCCCATATTGTTTATCTGGCCAATTCCAGTGCATTAAAAGTAGGCATTACCCGTCAGGGACAAATGCCGACACGCTGGCTTGATCAAGGTGCAACCCAAGCCCTTCCGATTATGAAAGTCGGTTCACGCCGTCTGTCGGGCCAACTGGAAATCATGTTTGGAACCCAGGTCGCTGATAAAACCGATTGGCGCAAACTGCTCAAAGGTGAAGCTGAACCACTCAATTTGATTGAAGTTCGCGAGCTACTGATTGAAGAATTTGCACCGAAAATTCAAACCATTCGTGATGAATTCAGTCAAAACCTAGAATTCAATGAAACCATTGAAGTGATGGAAGAGGAGCTTCCACGTGAGTTTGTTTACCCAGTGGATGAATATCCTGAGAAAATCAAATCGCATAATCTGGACAAAACTCCGATTATTCGTGGAAAACTGTTCGGGATTAAAGGTCAATACCTGATCTTGGATACCGGCGTGATTAATATTCGTAAATACTCAGGTTATGAACTAAAGCTACGCGCCGAATAAAACTTTATTTAGCCCATAAAAAAACCTGCATCAATGCAGGTTTTTTTATTTCATAGAGAATTATTTAATTTTCGCATGCGCTTTTAGATATTCAGTGTAATCATCCAGCTCTTGTTGACCACGAAGCTGCTGGTACAACTTGGATAATTCATTCAACTGCTCATCCGTTAAAGCATTCGATGTTGTCTTGTTCACATTCGATACGGCCACAACCACCAGCTCATTTGGCAATGAAGCTGTAGTAACTGACCACATGCCTGCTTTCGGTGCTGCAACACTGAATGCTGCACGTTCAATCTCACGTTTCAGACCTTGTGAACGCGTAAATACACCGGCACTTTCAAATGCAATTTTACTTTGCGCAACTACAGTTGCAGCCGGTTGTGATTTAAAGCCATTTAATGCAGCTTGAATTTTTGCTTTCGCAGCATCAATTGCTTTTTGCTCAATCAGTTTAGCTTTTACACGAGGCGTTGCTTCTGCCAAGGTTTGTACGCCGGCAGCATGGTAATTACGTACTTTCACCCAAACGGTATCACCATTCGCTAACTGGATACTGCTTGAGGCATTACGATCCCCATTCTTCACATCATCATTAAATAGTTTAACTTTTACATTTGCATCACTCAGTACAGGATGTTGAGTCGCTAAAGTCATACCCTTGATCGATTGAACAGTTACACCCTTCACTTCTTGTGCAACAACATCCAGTGCATCACTGCCAACCACCATTTCATTCAGACCATTTACCGTATCTGAGAAGGCATTTGCAGATTTGTTCTTTTGCAATTCCGCCAGCAAACGTGGTTTTTCAGTTTCAAATGAAGGAAGCTTAATAGAAGGCGTTTCTGTTTCAATTAAATGATAACCATATTGGGTTTTAACCGGAGCGGATACTTGCGCTGATTTCAAAGAAGCCACAGCCTGGTCAAATGCGTCACCAAATACACCTTTGGCATATGCGTCTACCACACCGCCTTTGGCTTTAGATTCGGTATCATCTGAATATTGTGCAGCTGCTTGAGCAAAGCTCATCCCTGCTTTAATTTTGGCAGCCACATCATTGGCCAATTTCTTCGCCTCTGCATCTGAACGCGTATCTGCTGCAATTAAAATATGCTTCACCAAGGGTTTAGCATCTTTCTTTTGTGCCTCTACAAATGTTGCATAGGCTTGCTGTAATTCTGCCTCGGTCACTTGCGTATTGGCAGGCACAACATTCGCAGGGGTCAACACCACATAATCCACATCAACACTGGCAACTTGTTTAAATGAATTTTGATGCTTGTTGTAATAAGCCGCAATTTCTTGAGGAGTTACTTTTACATTTTTCTTATAGTCATCCAGTTTAATGCTTGCAAGATGCAAAGTACGTTGTTCAGTTTGCAAATTCGCAATCTGTTCAATATCAAGCTTGCTGACCAAAGCATAATCCATAAATGTTGAAGTCAACATTTTCAAGGCATGATCTTTACGCAAATTGGCAATTAAGGCTTGACTGGTCATCCCCACTGAACGCAAATAATTTGAATACAAGCTTTCAGAAAATTTACCGTTTTCTTGGAAGGTAGGCTGTTGGGCCACCATCTGCTCAATCTGTGCATCACTTAAGGAAATGCCCAACTCTTCTGCCTGTTGCAACAAAAGGGTACGAGCCACCAAGGTATCCATCGCTTTATTTTGAATAAAAGATTGATTCAATAAAGTTTCGTCACCATTGGCATAAGCCAGATACTGTTCTTTAAATGTTTTGGTCAGTGTTTCTAGTTCTTTTTTAGAAATTTCTTGGCCATTGACTAATTTTGCTGTGTCTTCTGACTTCCCGCCACTAAAATATCCTTCAATACCTACAAGTGCTAAAGGGGTCAAAAACAATATAAGCAAAACTTTGCCTAACCAACCCTTAATAACTTTACGAAAAGATTCCATAAGTATTCCAATATTTTATTTGTGAGGGATTTTACCCGAAAACCCACAATGAATGAATGCGTTCAACTTGTAAATCGCCATTATTAATAAAAAAACGCGCCTAAGTCGGCGCGTTTATCGGCTTTAAAAAAGATTAAGCAACAGAATCTTTTAAACCTTTACCAGCTTTAAAGCTAGGAACCTTGCTTGCTTTAATTTCTAAAGCTGCACCAGTCTGTGGATTACGACCAGTACGTGCTGCACGTTCTTTTACGTTGAATGTACCAAAACCAACAAGTGTTACAGTATCACCAGATTTAAGTGCTTCAGTAATTGAAGCAATTGTCGCATCTAAGGCTTTACCTGCATCAGTCTTAGACAATCCCCCTTTCTCTGCAATTGCATCGATTAATTCTGATTTATTCATGAAGATTACGTCCTCTTAATATCGTTTATTTAAGGTCTAAGGATTCCATAACACCTTTATAGCAATGGTTCAGGGCAAAACGCAATACTCCGGATATCAATTTCTGCAAAATAAATGCGAAAAAAATTGTTGAAAAATGAAGAAAAAGCAAAATTGTTTCATTTTTTTACAATTTGCGCTTTTAAAAGCTTATTTTCTTCAACTAAAAAATCGACCTTGCTATGTAGTTGTAATATGAGACTTTCTAAATGCTGAATATCTTTTACTGTCACCAAACCAATCCGGTTTAAAGAATGGTTCACACTATGATCAATCAGCTTCTCAACTTTATCTTTGGTGTCGCTAACTGACTCTCTGGCTTTCTCTGAGACTTTTTCTACAGTTTGATCAGCAATTTCAGTAGTTTTAGACTCCAGTTCCTCACCAACCTTGACTAAAGAGTCAAATAATTTATTTCCTTCTTCTTCTGCACGTGAAAAAGCACCTAAACCCGCAAGCCAGATTTGCTGAGTGTATTTACGGAAATCCAGCCCGGACTTACGCCCTACACGTAATTTATCCTTTGTTTTATCAGTATTTTTCTGTAGTTGCAGTGCATCATCTTGATCTTTTAATTGCTTATCCATCCCTTCCTTCTCCTGGTTGTTTTATGTACTGCTAAACAAATTTATCCATAAAATACACTGATAATAGCAAATTAAATACTTGATCGATTTGCTAAACTGTTCTACAAAGCAAGATTATTATGTATTTGGTTTAAAGTCCTGAAGCATATTTAACGAGCTAGGATGCTCTATTTCAGGTAAGGATTGATTTTTATGAGTGAATCGCAACAAAGTCAAAATCAAAAGCACTTGTTGCTCACAATGGCGATGATTGTTCTGGAAACAGTTTTTACACTCATCTTGAAGCATGATCGCGTTATTGGTTTACAGGCTAAAAAATTTATAGATCGAAAAGTTGCGATTAAAATTAACAGTTATTTGCCTTATTTTGATTTTTACATTCAATTTACCGAGAATGGTGTTTTATTTGATACCAAGGCGCCAGAACATGCCGTCGATCTGGATATCCGCACCACCTTCATGGATTTAATTAAAGTCTTTGTGTTTGCAAGTCGTCCAAGTATCAAAAAAATGCGTATTGATGGCGATCTGACTTTAAAAGATGAATTTCGTGATTTAGCTTTACTTTTTAGTTTTCCAAAAGTTTTATCGGACTGGAAACAATGGCTGAGTGAACCCACTGACGAGCAAGAGATTATTGCCTCAAAAAAACGTATTGTCCCTCTTTTGGAAAAAATTGACCTGCAACGCTCAAAAATCAACAGTTTGGAAGTTGAAGTCAAACAATATCAAAATCGTATTCGTCGTATTAAACAAAAACAGAAGAGAATGAATATTGCCTTTAGTATAACAACCGTGCTTTTGGTTGCGTTATTAGTGTATAATTTATGGCTCGCATAAATATATAATTTTTCTTATAAAACGAAACAATTTAAAGCCTCATAAAAAACTTGACTATTTTAGTCAGGATTCTTAAAATCGACACATCTAGTCTTAACATGTGTATCGAATCATGCGTCTTACTACTCGCGGTCGCTACGCAGTGACTGCTCTACTTGATTTAGCTTTGCAGCCAACTGAACAAACGATCACGCTTGCTGAAATTGCAGCTCGTCAAACTATTTCTGTTGCTTATCTTGAGCAGTTATTTGCAAAATTAAAGCGTCACGGCTTAGTCTCTAGTGTACGTGGTGCCAACGGTGGCTACCATCTTGCTCGTCGCGCTGATGAAATCACTGTGTTAGAAATTATTGAAGCTGTAAACGAAACAGTCGATGCAACGCGTTGTGATCATAAAGGCAACTGCCAAAATGGTGCGATGTGTTTGACTCATGATTTATGGCAAGAACTCTCCCACCACATTGCCGATTATTTAGCAAAAATTACGCTTGCTGATCTTGTAGCACGTGACAACGTACAAACCGTTGCAATTCGCCAAAATTCACCAAGTTTTGATTCAGCCCTTTTATCGGTTACAGGTATTTGACATGAAACGTCCGATTTATCTTGATTATGCAGCAACCACTCCTGTAGATCCTCAAGTTGCAGAACGTATGATGGAGTGCTTAACATTCGATGGTACTTTCGGTAATGCTGCATCTCGTTCTCATGCTTACGGGTGGCAAGCGGAAGAAAAAGTAGAATATGCACGTGAACAAGTTGCTAATTTAATTAAAGCGGATCCACGTGAAATCGTGTGGACCTCTGGCGCAACTGAATCTGACAACCTTGCATTAAAAGGTGTTGCACAATTCTATGCCTCTAAAGGTAAGCACATCATTACCTCTAAAATTGAACATAAAGCAATTTTAGATACTTGCCGTGAACTCGAAGAAGAAGGTTTTGAAATCACCTATCTTGAGCCAGAGCCAAAAACCGGTTTAATCACTGCTGAAATGGTTAAAGCTGCGATTCGTCCAGACACCATTCTTGTTTCCCTGATGATGGTGAATAACGAAATTGGTACCGTGACTGACGTTGCTGCAATTGGTGAAATCACACGTGCAAATAAAACTTATTTCCACGTTGATGCTGCCCAAGCTGCAGGTAAAGTTGAAATTGACCTTTCAACCATGAAAATTGATTTAATGAGTTTCTCTGCTCATAAAATTTATGGTCCTAAAGGTATTGGCGCACTGTTCGTACGTCGTAGCCCACGTATTCGTCTTAAAGCTCAAATGCATGGTGGTGGTCATGAACGCGGTATGCGCTCTGGTACCCTTGCAACTCACCAAATCGTAGGTATGGGTGAAGCATTTGAACTTGCAGGCAAAAACCTGGAATCTGAACAAAAACGCATTCGTGTATTACGTGACAAACTTTGGAATGGTTTACAAGGTTTGGAACAGGTGTTCTTAAATGGTCACCCTGAATACAATGTTGCAAACTACCTGAATGTGAGCTTCAACTTTGTTGAAGGCGAATCATTGATGATGGCATTGAAAGATGCTGCTGTATCATCTGGTTCTGCATGTACTTCTGCAACACTTGAGCCTTCTTATGTGCTTCGTGCATTAGGTCTGTCTGATGAACTTGCTCACAGTTCGATTCGTTTCAGCTTTGGTAAATATACCACTGAAGAAGATATTGACCATGTACTCGAAGTGACTAAAGCTGCTGTACAAAAATTACGTGATCTTTCTCCTCTTTGGGATATGTACAAAGATGGCGTAGATTTGTCTACAGTCGAATGGGCTGAACACTAATTTATTCTTGGCATCTTATAGAATTTCATTAAGATGCCCCCATATTAATTCTTATCAAGGCTGACCCCGAGGTTTGGAGACGCATCATGGCTTATAGTGAAAAAGTAATTGATCATTACGAAAACCCCCGTAATGTTGGTGTTTTAGATAAAAACGCTGAAAATGTTGGTACAGGTATGGTCGGTGCACCCGCTTGTGGTGACGTTATGCGTCTTCAAATTCAAGTGGATGACAACGGTGTTATTGAACAGGCACGTTTCAAAACTTATGGTTGCGGATCGGCTATTGCTTCAAGCTCGCTTGTTACTGAATGGCTTAAAGGCAAAACTTTAGACCAAGCACAAGCAATCAAGAACATCGATATTGCAACTGAACTCGCGCTTCCACCAGTAAAAGTACACTGTTCTGTACTTGCTGAAGATGCAATTAAAGCTGCTGTTGAAGACTACCGCAGCAAAAAAGCTAAAGCTTAATGGCTTTAAGTTTTGAATAAGGAATAATGGAGTTTTCATGATTCATTTAACTGAAAATGCTGCAACTCATATCAGCAATTACTTGAAAAATCGCGGTAAGGGTGAAGGCATTCGCGTTGGCGTGAAAACTTCAGGCTGTTCTGGCTTGGCATATGTACTCGAATTCGTTGATGAAGTTGATACACATGACCAAGTATTTGAACAGTTTGGTGTTAAAGTTTTCGTTGATCCTAAAAGCGGTGTCTATTTAGAAGGTTTGGAAATGGACTATGTGAAAAATGGCTTAAATGAAGGCTTCGAATTTAACAATCCGAATAAAAAAGGTGAATGTGGTTGCGGTGAATCTTTCACAGTTTAACCCACCTGCTCCATCCTTTTAAAAATTAAAACAGTGTACAGTACACTGTTTTAATTACATTTATATTTGCAGTTATTTTTATAGAACTTTCGCGGACCAAATCTCCCATGAATCATTTTGAGTTGTTCAATCTTCCTGCGGCACTCGATATTGATTTAGCAGCTTTAAAAAATGAATTTTTAAAATTGCAGCAACAATATCATCCCGATAAAGCTGAAGACAAAGATCAGGCATTGATCAAGTCAAGTGAAATCAATCAAGCGTTTAAAGTTTTATCTCAAGTTGATAGTCGTGCGGGATATTTGCTTTCGTTAAAAAAACAAGATCACCTTCTAGATCAGTCCATCAGCGATTTTGAGTTTTTACAATCTGCGCTAGAAATTCGTGAACAGCTGGATGAAGCCCATGCTGCCGAAGACTTGATTTCACTTAAACAAGAAGTCCAGCAATGGATTGACAGCTTGGTTCGTGAATTCAAAATTGACTATACTGAAGAAGATTGGGCTGAAGCGCGCGACACAGTGCGTAAGTTACGCTTCTTCCAAAAAGTCATGGCGGATATCGACAAAGCTGAAGATCGCTTTTTGGACGATGATTCTTTCGATCTTGACGATGATTTTTAATTTATTTTTACTTTTAGACGTTCAAAGGATGTAACACAATGGCTCTCTTGCAAATTGCAGAACCTGGTCAATCAAGTGCGCCCCACGAACACCGTATTGCCATTGGTATCGATTTAGGTACAACACACTCTTTAGTGGCTACGGTTTTATCAGGCAAAGCCAAAGTTCTTAACGATGAACAAGGTCGCGTGTTACTTCCGTCGATTGTGCATTATGCAGATGACGCAACCCAATATGGTGATGAAGCAAAAGCCTTCATGACCAGCGATCCTAAAAATACCATTGTTTCTGTTAAGCGCTTTATGGGTCGTTCAAAAGCGGATATTAAATTCCAGCACCCGTATACACTGGTGGGTGAAGATCACCAAATGCCAGCTTTTGAAACCAATCAGGGCCGAAAAACCCCAGTTGAAATTTCTGCTGAAATTTTAAAACAACTCAAAGAACGTGCTGAATCCAGCTTACAAAATCCAATTAACGGTGCAGTGATTACTGTTCCTGCCTATTTCGATGAAGCGCAGCGCCAAGCCACCCGTGATGCAGCCCAACTGGCCGGTTTAAATGTCTTACGTTTACTCAATGAACCGACTGCTGCTGCGGTTGCTTATGGCCTGGATCAAGAAAGCAATTTAGCTTCAGATCGCAACTATGTAATTTATGATTTGGGCGGTGGTACTTTTGACGTTTCTATTTTGCGTTTTACCCAAGGTGTATTCGAAGTTTTAGCAACGGGTGGTCATACTGCACTCGGTGGTGATGACTTAGACCGCTTAATTGTAAAATGGGCCAAGAAACAACTGAATATTGAAACCCTGGATGATGCAGAACATGCACATCTGGTGGTTGCTGCACGTACCGCCAAAGAAGCATTAACAGATTTAGAATCGGTTCAACTTCAAGCGCTAGATCAGGTTTTGACTTTAGATCGTGCAACCTTTGAAGCCATCATTAAAATAGCTTTAGATAAAACCATTAGCGTATGCAAACGCGTGATGCGTGATGCCAAACTTGAACTGGATGATATTCAAAACGTGGTTCTTGTCGGTGGCTCAACCCGTTCATATGCTGTACAAAAAGCTGTTCGCGAGGTGTTCAATCAAGAGCCTTTATGCACCATCAATCCAGATGAAGTGGTTGCCATTGGTGCAGCCATTACTGCAGACCAGTTAATTGGCAACAGCAAAGATGGCTCGCTACTACTTGACGTTACCCCGCTCTCTTTAGGTTTAGAAACCATGGGTGGTCTGGTTGAGCGTCTGATCTCACGGAATACCGCAATTCCTGTCGCACGTCGCCAAGAGTTCACCACCTATCAAGATGGCCAAACTGCGATGCTGATTCACGTGGTACAAGGTGAACGTGATCTGGTTGAACACTGCCGTAGTCTAGGCCGTTTTGTCTTGCATGGCATTCCACCGATGACTGCAGGTCAGGCACGTATTGAAGTGACCTTCCAGGTCGATGCAGATGGCTTACTGACCGTTGCAGCCAAAGAAACAACTTCTGGCGTGCATGCTCAAATTGATATTAAACCTTCTTATGGTTTGTCCGATTCCGATACAGAACGCTTATTGGTTGACGGTTTTAAATTTGCTGAAGAAGATAAAAATCTTCGCCACTTGCAAGAAACCAAAGTTGAAGCACAACGCGAACTTGAAGCACTGACCCAAGCATTAAAGGTGGATTCAAGCCTGCTTGGCGCTGAACAGCTTGCTGCTTTAGAACAAGCCAAAGTTCAACTTGAAAGCCAATTATCAACGGCTGATATCAAGGCGATTGAAGAAGCTGTACAACAGCTTAAAATACATAGTGATGCTTTTGCTGCAGCCCGTATGAATCAACATATTGATGCTGCGCTTAAAGGCACTCAACTTGATGACTGGTCAAACTCACCCGAATAAATAGGTAAAAATTATGCCACGTATTAAAGTTCTTCCACATGCGCAAATTTGCCCAACTGGTGCTGAGTTTGAAGTTGAACAGAATGCCAATCTTTGTGAAAGCTTATTGAAAAATGGCATCAAGATTGAGCATGCATGTGACATGTCTTGTGCATGTACCACTTGTCATGTTGTAGTTCGCAGAGGTTTTGACAGCTTGGAAGAAATGACGGATGTCGAAGCCGATTTACTTGATCGCGCCTGGGGCCTTGAACCTGACTCACGTCTTTCATGCCAAGTTAAAATTGTGGATGAAGATTTGGAAGTTGAAATTCCCAAATACACCATTAATCATGCATCTGAAAATCACTGATTGAGTCAGAATTAAAAAACCACGCTTAGCGTGGTTTTTTAATATTGAATTTAATAGCCAGGATGCTTAGTGAAATTGCTCATCTTTCTGATCTTCGATGATTTCATCTTCTAAATTCAGTTTTACAATGCCTTGAGAATTGGTCATTTTTTGCTGTTTTTGTATGCGCTTGATCATTTTTTCCAGAACATTGATCAGCTCTGGATATTCATAGTTTTGAACTTCATCCAGATTCAGCAATAAATGGAAGCCTTTATATTCATAATCAAACCAGCGCTGATAATCCGATTTACGCGAAGTATATTTTTCCATGACTTGCCAGGTGTTCACTGGCCCCTGAATACCTTTCAGCTTAATCGGTGCTTTAGGTGCACACAAATAATCATTTTTAATTAAATTATAAGTATCATCAGAAATTAAGATTTCATCCACTTCTGCCGCACTTTGTAAGCGTGCAGCCAAATTTGCATCACGTCCGACAATGGTATAGGCCATACGATGAGCCGCACCATAATTCCCAACGTGACAATATCCGGTACTGATTCCCATACGAATATGTAAAGCGGGATAGCCCATTTTAATCCAGCGCTCTCTTAATAATTTCATTTGCTGACGCATATCAATCGCCATGTCCAAACAAGTTTTTGCATCTTGTTCAACACCTTGCGAAATAGGATCACCAAAGAAAATTAAGATTGCATCGCCCATAAACTTGTCGACAGTTGCTTCATACTGTTTCGCAATTTCTGTCATATGACTTAAGTAGTCATTCAGCAAGAATGCCAAGTCATCCGGGATCAGGGTTTCGGAGAGCTCGGTAAAACCTTGAATATCCGAAAAGAAAATGGTCATTTTTTTTCGTTTATATTCAATTTTGGCTTCAGACTCACCCTTCATAATCGATTGCCACAATTGTACCGGTGCATAACGGCTGAGCTGGTTGGCAAACTCCATATAACGATTCATCTGCTCATAATAATAAGCTTTACGATCGGCAATATGCTGGATTTGACTGCGCTGGTAAAAACTACCTACACCCAAATAAGTGATGAGGCAAATAAAACCCAGAACGGTTAATTCGCCTGTGGTTTGTTCAAAATATTCACCAAATCCAAAAATAAAAATATTGCACAGATAAAAAATTGCTATTCCAAGCAAACTTGCCAATGACACCATGAGAAATGAAATTTTATTACTGATTGCAGTATACAGAAGTGCAAAAAGTGCAATAAACGTCAGCACCAAGTTTAAATGGATGGCAGATAAAATAACTGAAATGGCAATAACATCAACAAGAAATAGCAGACTACGTTTTATTTTGGAATTATAACGATACAGCAATCCATTCGATAACTTCGGGGTAATCAGCAGGACAAACAACAAGAATACAGGGACATAGATCTGATATTGCGTATCAGAAGAAGTGTAATGGTAGACGATGACGAGTAAAGACAACATGATATATCCCATCAAACGATGAAAATATTCAAATTGTCTCGGCTCTTTTCTAATCCAGTCGTCTAATGGCACTCAATCGCTCCTGGTCCCAGTATTCACACCCAACATTCCCTGTCTGGCTTTTTAAATGGCTTGGAATTAATCCATACGCCAGTCAAATGGCATATCGCCTTGACCACGTAATGCAAGCATTAAAGTTTGACGCATATGTGCAAGGACTTCATTGCTATAAGGAACAGCAGATGTTCCCCAAACTGGTTTTGGCCAAGCCACGTCATTTTGGTAACGCACGACATGATGAAAATGTAATTGTGGAACCATATTTCCTAATGCAGCAACATTCATTTTGTCTGCACGGAATACACGCGCCAACTGGCTTGATAACCAGCTAGATTCACGGAGGAATTGTTCTTGGTCAGCCTGACTTAATTCATATAATTCGCTAATACCCGGTACACGCGGAATTAATATGAGCCACGGAAATTGCATATCATTCATTAAACGACATGTTGACAGTGGAAAGTCGCCTACAAAAAAAGTATCTTGAGCAAGTTGTGGATGCAAACTAAACATATCTTTATAAATTATGCAAAATTAGAATGATGGCTAATACTATCACATCCAATGGGACGTGAATATTCTATGCAATGTGTTTCATTACAAATAAACCACTATTTGCATTGAACACTCAAGCACAGATAAATTTAATAAATTCCCTTAAAAAATCAAGTATTTCTTTTTAGAAAATCATAAATTATGCACAGATGAAGCAGTGAGTGCATATTATTTATGCACCCGCTTTCTGATCAGTGAATTTCTTTTAGCAAACTCGCCAGTAAATCGGAAATAAATTGAATTCTTTTTTGATAATCTTCCAGCATCACCATGATTTTTAAACGTTGTCCCCCATCCATACGGAAGAAAGTCGGATGTTTTTGCATCATTTGAATAATGCTCATGGCTTGAACCGGTGTATCGGGTGAAAACTCAATATGACCGCCATGTGAGCTGATATCAACCTTGGTAATGCCTAACTGCTCTGCTTTTAAACGAAGTTGATGCACTGCAAATAATTGCTTCACAGGTTGTGGTGGCACACCAAAACGGTCTATCAATTCCATACGGATATTATCTAGTTTTTCCTGAGTGTCGGTATTACTGATCCGTTTATAGAACATCAGGCGTTGATGTACATCACCTAAATAGTCATCCGGAATCAAAGCCGGCATATGCAGATTAATTTCAGCGGTTAACGACAATGGCGCATCGAAATTCGGTGTTTTGCCTTTTTGAATGGCTTTGGTCGCTTTCTCAAGCATTTCCATATACAGGCTATAACCGATCGCATGCATTGAACCACTTTGTTGTTCACCCAAGAGTTCACCTGCACCACGAATTTCCAGATCCTCTGTGGCAAGCATGAAGCCGGCACCTAGATTGGATGCACGCTGGATGGCATCCAGCCGTTTTTCTGCATCACCTTTTAAGCCCTTAATTGAAGGTACAAGCAAGTAGGCATAGGCTTGATGATGCGAACGCCCGACACGACCACGCAATTGATGTAACTGCGCGAGACCCAGCTTGTCTGCACGTTCAATCAAAATGGTATTGGCATTTGGAACGTCAATTCCGGTTTCAATGATGGTTGAACAGACCAGAACATTATATTCCTTATGATAGAACTGCTGCATCACCTGCTCAAGTTCACGTTCGCGCATTTGTCCATGTGCAACTGCGACACGTGCTTCAGGAACCAGCTCGCGAATACTAGCTGCGGCACGTTCAATGCTATCGACTTCATTATGCAGAAAGTAAACCTGACCACCACGCAGCAATTCACGCAGAATGGCTTCTTTAATCGATTCACTGGTGTGTTCTTGCACAAAGGTTTTGACGGCCAGACGACGCGCTGGTGGCGTGGCAATAATGGATAAATCACGCATCCCGCTAAAAGCCATATTCAAGGTACGCGGAATTGGGGTTGCCGTCAGGGTCAACATATCGACATCGGCACGCATGGCTTTAATCCGTTCTTTATCGCGTACCCCAAAGCGATGTTCTTCATCGACAATCATCAAACCCAGGTTTTTAAACTGAATACTTTCCTGCAGAATTTTATGCGTCCCGATGACAATATCGACTTTACCATCCGCCAAGTCTTCGGTCGTTTTCAGATGGGTTTTATTGGAACCAAAGCGCGAAAGCACTTCAATCCGAATCGGCCAATCGGCAAAACGGTCTTTAAAAGATTCATAATGCTGCTGTGCCAGCAAGGTTGTCGGCACTAAAACCGCGACTTGCTTGTTATTTTGCACTGCCAAAAATGCTGCACGCATCGCGACTTCAGTCTTGCCAAAGCCAACATCACCACAGACCAGACGATCCATCGGTTTGGCAAGCTGCATGTCATGCAAGGTCGCTTCAATCGCGTTGGCTTGATCCAGTGTTTCTTCATAAGCAAAGCCACTGGCAAACTGCATATATGAACTTTGCTCAAGCTCAAAACTAAACCCGGGTTTTGCCTGACGACGTGCCTGTATATGCAACAGTTCGGCAGCAACATCGTGAATCTGTTCCAGGGCTTTACGCTTGGCCTTGTTCCAAGCATCAGTACCTAATTTATGTAATGGTGCTAAATCAGGATCACCGCCGCTATAACGGCTGATCAAATGTAAGTTGGTGACCGGAACATACACTTTGGCAGCATCGGCATAATCCAGCTGTAAAAATTCATGATCCTGATCATCAATACTTAAAGTGACTAAACCGGCATAACGCCCCACGCCATAATCAATATGCACTACCGGGGCGCCAATACTAAGCTCGGTTAAACTGCGGATTAAAAATTCTTCCGACACTTCCTGCTGACGTTTACGGCGGCGCTGAACTACACGATGTTCATAAAGCTGATTTTCAGAAATCACGGTCAGGTGATTCGGAATCACCAAACCACGATCAAGAGGTGCACTGGTAATGGCTATGGCATGTAAGGATTTTCTAAACTCTGCAAAATTTTCGACACTCGGAATATCCCCCAAAGCAGGACGCAGAGCATCCTTTAAGGTTTCACGCCGACCGGCACTTTCAGCAACCAACAGTACCGGATGATTTGCGGCATCAATATACTTTTTAACCGCTGAAAAAGGCTTTTCCTGTTTCGGGTCAACGGGTAAACGGGGTGGCAATTCGGTATTAAGATTCAGGATACCGGTTTTCTCTACAAACTCTTCGGGGGAGACAATGATTCTGGCAAAGTGATTCAGCTGTTCCAAGACCTGATTCGGTTGCAGAAATATCTCTTCTGGCGACAAAATAGGATGATCAACGTTATGGCGACGGTCTTCATAGCGTCGAACCACATCTTTCCAAAAACTGATTAAACCTTCATCAAGATGCTTATCTGTAATGACAATGCCATTCCGTGGTAAGTACGCCATCAAGGTACTTTGAGTTTGCATTGCTTCTTTGCTAAAGAATAAAGGGAAGTAAAACTCCAAGCCTGGAGAAGCAATGCCTTCTAAAACATCCTGATAAACTGGATTTTTCTTCGGATTGGCATTCGGAAAACTTTCTGCATAACGGTCACGGAAAGTCGCACGCCCCTCTTTAAGGGGAAATTCTTTGGCAGGCAATACTGAAAACTGTTGCAGATTTTGAGTGGTTCTTTGGGTTTCAGCATCAAAGAACTTCAAGCTTTCAATTTCGTCGTCAAACAAATCAATGCGGATCGGCGAATTTTGTCCGGATGCATAGATATCCATGATGCTGCCGCGTACCGCAAACTCACCATGATCATAAACGGTATCGACCAAATGATAGCCCGCCTGGATCAAACGCATTTTTTGTTGTTCTAATTCAAATTTTTGGCCAACTTTAATATCGAAATGTTCACCCAATACCCACGACGTCGGTGCGACACGCTGTACGAGCGTTGAGGCAGATAAAAGCAACACGCCCTGCTTCGGCATATTCGATAAAATTGAAAGACGTTCTGATACGATATCTTGATGAGGCGATAACCGGTCATACGGTAGAATTTCCCAATCCGGGAAAACGGTCGGTTTTATCCCGTAAAATTCCAGTTCACTTTCCAACTGTCCCAAATGCTGATTGTTTCTGGCAATCACAATGAATAACTGCTTATTTTGCGTCGCTATTTCTTTGAACAATAAAGATGCAGATGAGCCTTGTAAATTACCGACCCAGCGTTTTTCGCCTGCTTTTAATTGCTGCAGATTTAATTGGGAAATTTGTTGTTGGAACATGTATATAGCTTTTGGTCTAAATGACATGAGCAGTATATTAGCATGGGTTTTTTCTTGGTTGAGTTATTTTTCTATGCGACCTATTTTTCCATCTAAATCCTTTTAGATGCTGAATCTTCAAGGCCTGTTTCCCCATTATTTTTCGCGTAAGAAGTTACGATAATAGTCATTCAGCTTTTTAATAATTTGCTTCAACTGCAACAAATTTTCTTCAGTGTTGCCTAAACGCGCTACAAAGCGTTGACTGGCAATTTCCAGATCAATTTTTTCATTGATAATCATGGCAGTAAAATACAATTCTTTTAAATCATCAAACTGGGTTAATTTTCGATTCGAGAAATACGACAAACGCTCTGACCATTCATTCAGCACAATACCATCGACGATATAACCCTGTTCTTTAGTGAATTGGATATTATTTTCTTCTAGAAAAAGTTGTTCAGTAGATGGCTTGGAACTTTTAAACAGTCTTGAACTGGTAAATAGTCCAGTAAGTTTATTCAACATAAGCATTACATTTATTAAAAATCCTGACTATTTTAACTCTGAGCGGCTTTATCTTCAGCATTATTTTTCATAAAAAGGCAGCAGCTTAAACTGCTGCCTTTTCGGTACGACAATGATTAATTTTTTGCACAGCGCGAATTAACTCACTTGTGCCAATAGCTGATGTTGTGCGGTCACTTCTGAAACCAGATTGCTAAAGGCAAATATTTCATCTAGCTGTTCTTGGGTCAGTAATTCCTGCTCCAAGACAATCTGTTGAATGGTTTTGTTTTCCGCAATACATTGCTTGCCAATTTCATCACATTTGGCATGACCCAGAATTGGATCGAGCAAAGTTACAATGCCGACACTGCGCATCACAGCGTCATAACACACCTGCTCATTGGCCTGAATGCCCTGAATGCATTTATGATCCAAACTCCAAATGGCCTGGGTTAACAATTCAATCGATTCATTAATTGAAATCGCGATGACCGGTTCCATTACATTTAACTGTAATTGTCCCGCTTCTGCAGCCATGGTCACGGTTAAATCATTCCCGATCACCCTATAAGCAATTTGATTCACCACTTCAGGAATCACCGGGTTAATTTTGGCAGGCATAATCGATGAGCCGGCTTGTAATTCCGGTAAGCGAATTTCGGCCAGACCGGTACGCGGACCTGAACTCAACAAGCGCAAGTCATTACAGATTTTTGAAAGTTTAACCGCAAGTCGTTTCAGCGTACTGGATAAAATAATAAATACGCCACAATCACTGGTGGCTTCCACATAATCTTCCGCACCGATTAAATTCAGTCCGGTAATTTTGCTTAAAGACTGAATGGCTTCGTGCGCATAGCCTTGCGGAGTGTTTATTCCCGTACCAATCGCGGTGGCACCTAGATTCACTTCCAGTAAAAGTTCACGTGTGCGCTGAATCAGCCGAATATCTTCTTTTAATAAGGTTGCAAAAGCACGAAACTCTTGTCCCAAGGTCATCGGAACAGCATCTTGTAATTGGGTACGTCCCATTTTTAATACAAACTGAAACTCTGCAACCTTGATATGCAGAGTATCAATCAATTTTTGAATCTGAAGCAGTAAATCGTCCAGACTATAATAGGTTGCCAGGCGTAATGCAGTTGGATACACGTCATTGGTCGACTGGGATTTGTTGACATGATCATTCGGGTGAATATGATCATATTGCCCCTTATGAAAACCCAAATGCTCTAAGGCAATATTGGCCAATACCTCGTTGGTATTCATATTAATAGACGTACCTGCTCCGCCTTGATAAACATCTAAAGGAAAAGCCTCACTCCATTTTTCTGGAGATTCGATTAACTTGTTACAAGCCAGTTGAATCGCCTGACTGACTTGTTCAGAAATTTTGCTAAATTTTAAATTGGTCTGTGCTGAAGCTTTTTTGACTTGAGCCAAGGCACGAATAAAATGATGATGATTTCCGACTTTCTGATTAGAGATTTGAAAATTCTCTAAAGCCCGTACAGTATGAATGCCGTAATAACATGTTGCCGGCACTTCCTTTGCTCCCAGCAAATCACGTTCTATTCTTGTATTATCGAGTTGAACCATAGACACTTTAAATATACTCACATTTATGCACTAGAATTGTGCAATGGAAAAAATATTAAACCTATGCTGTATTTTAAATATTGTAAAAAGATATTTATTTGGCAATGCTCTATAACCAATTACCCCAGCTTTGTAGCTATTGTAAGTACTTGTAAATTCCTTTTTCTGCCTCTTCTGCTTTCAATTTCTCTATTCAAAGAATAAAACTTAAAAATATTGAGACAGATTTTTAATTCACATTAAATCTTTGCACTGGCTTTATAAATGACATTAAGCACCATAGTTATAATTAATTAATTTTATTCAGTTTTTATCAATTGTATCTAAAAATACATTGCGCTACATAACCTGCTAATAAATCCCTTAGAAATGTAACAGAACGTAATTTGAATTTTATGTTTGAATCAGCGCCTTACTGAATATGTATAAAAATTCATCTTGGACAGATGTATCCATAAGGACAGAAGGATGAGCACATGAGTCAACTGAACCCGACATTAATCACATTTATTTTTTATATTCTCGCCATGGTCGGTATTGGACTATATGCCTATAAGGCGACGACCGATTTTTCAGATTATATACTTGGTGGGCGAAGTCTAGGCAGTGTGGTCACCGCACTTTCGGCAGGTGCATCGGATATGAGTGGCTGGTTGTTGATGGGTCTGCCCGGCGCAATTTATCTGTCAGGCTTATCAGAAGCGTGGATTGCCATTGGACTGATTGTGGGTGCTTGGCTGAATTGGCTATTGGTCGCAGGACGACTGCGTGTACATACCGAAGTCCAAAATAATGCATTAACACTGCCTGATTATTTTACCAGTCGCTTTGGTGACCGAAAACGTGTGCTACGGATTATTTCAGCTTTAGTGATTCTGGTGTTTTTCTCGATTTATTGTGCCTCTGGCATGGTTGCTGGCGCCCGATTATTTGAAAGTATTTTTGGTATGTCTTACACCACTGCCCTCTGGATCAGCGCAATTGCAACCATCAGTTATGTGTGTATTGGCGGCTTTCTGGCGATTAGCTGGACCGATACTTTCCAGGCGGGATTGATGATTTTTGCCTTGATTCTTACGCCTATTATGGCTTACCTCGCACTTGGTGATCATAGTCAACATCTGGCAACCCTGATTGAAACTGCTCGTCCCCATGCCAGCAATATGCTTTCAGGTTTAAGCATGGTCGCGATTTTATCCTCCCTTGCATGGGGCTTAGGCTATTTTGGTCAGCCGCATATTCTGGTGCGCTTTATGGCTGCAGATTCGGTGAAAACTATTCCTGCTGCACGTCGTATTGGCATGAGCTGGATGATTCTATGTTTAGGTGGCGCAGTTGGTGCGGGCTTCATTGGCATTGCCTACTTCCAGCATCACCCGGAACTGGCAACAGTAGTATCCCAGAACCCTGAAACCATTTTTATGGAACTGACCAAAATCCTGTTTAATCCATGGATTGCAGGAATTATTTTGGCAGCTATTTTAGCGGCTGTGATGAGTACCCTCAGCTGTCAGCTTTTGGTCTGTTCAAGCACCTTGACTGAAGATTTATATAAATCTTTCCTGCGCAAAAATGCCTCGCAAAAGGAATTGGTCTGGGTTGGCCGCTTTATGGTGGTGGCGATTGCCATTCTCGCTATTGCGCTTGCAAGTAATCCAGGCAGTAAAGTTTTAGGTCTGGTGGCCTATGCATGGGCTGGTTTTGGTGCTGCCTTTGGCCCGCTGATTATCTTGTCCTTGTTCTGGAAACGCATGACCTTAAACGGCGCAATCATGGGCATTATCGTCGGTGCTGTG
The DNA here is from genome assembly GCF_052712855.1 of Acinetobacter sp. F16. Lineage (NCBI taxonomy): Bacteria > Pseudomonadati > Pseudomonadota > Gammaproteobacteria > Moraxellales > Moraxellaceae > Acinetobacter > Acinetobacter sp. F16. Next base: position 26,313 of record NZ_JBRATK010000010.1, on the reverse strand, counting down.
ACGGTCATTTTATGGAAGAACACTATGGCGAGTACCGGACTATATGAAATTATTCCCGGTTTCATTCTGTCATTCTTCAGCATTGTCGTAGTGAGCTTGCTCGAAAAAGCACCGTCTCAAGAAGTGATGCAACGTTTTGAACAGGCAGATGAATTGTATAAAAAAGAAATGGCTGAATTAAAAAATGGAATACCAGCTCAACCTGAAAATTTATGATAAATTTCGAATAAGTTATACCAAAATTTGACTGAGATATAAGGGGCTGATGCCCCTTTTATTGATGTCATTTTTGCACTTTGGTTTTCAGATAAATCTTGGAGCTTTCTTTAATCACTTCCATCACCGGATAGCTTCGGGTTTCTTTGACGCCCGGAAGTTGCCACAGCACCTGCCCTGAAATCTTGCGGAATTCTTCCATGCTGGCGCAGCGGATTTTCACCACAAAATCAAAACCGCCACTAATCATATGACATTCCACAATTTCAGGATATTGCATCACCGCATCTGAAAATTCATCCAAGACATTCGGTGTGGTTTTATCCAGTAAAATTTCCACAAATACCACAAAACTGGCATTTAACATGTCAGGATTCAGCTTGGCTTCATAGCCTAAAATAAAACCATCTTTGACTAATTTCTGTACCCGGGCCAACGCTGCAGTCGCGGATAAATTCACAGCTTCCGCCAATTTTATATTTGAAATTCGTCCATCATTTTGCAGAATATCTAAAATTTTGATATCTGTTCGGTCCAACGTAAAAATCGGGCTGGTCATCTGAATTATTCTCTAAAATGAATAAAAACTATAGTGAGTTATTCGGCGTTCTTTCTGTAATCATAAATTATATCAGGTATTTCACTCAACAAAAATATTGGCAGTCACAGGATGTTGGCATGAATATGATGGATACAGACACTCGCCTCAATACGGCAAAACCTCACTTTGAATATATTACTGAATTCAAAGAAAAGAATGATTATGAAGTTGAAATAAACACTGCCTGGCGTCGTGCTGAACCCGATTGTGTTGAACATTTACTTGAACATAGCCAAATTTCTGAACAGCTGAATCAGCGCATTTATGATCTGGCTTTCAATCTTGCGCATAGCCTGCGTGAACGTAAAAGCTCGAACGGTAAAGCTGGAATTGTGCAAGGTTTATTGCAAGAATTTTCATTGTCTTCTCAAGAAGGCATTGCTCTGATGTGTCTGGCAGAAGCCCTGCTTCGTATTCCAGACAGCGCGACACGTGACCTGCTGATTCGTGACAAAATCAATCAGGGTAACTGGAAAGAACATGTCGGGCAAAGCAGCCTGATGTTTGTCAATGCCGCGGCTTGGGGCCTCATGCTGACCGGCAAATTGATGGAAACGCCAAAACAAAAAAGTTTATCCAGCGTACTGACCGGGCTTTTGGCACGTAGTGGTCGCGGTATTATTCGTAAAGCGGTAGATGTGGCAATGCGAATGATGGGCGAACAGTTTGTCACGGGCGAAACCATTCAAGAAGCGCTCGAACATGCAGAACCTTTGGAAGATAAAGGTTTCCGTTACTCTTACGATATGCTGGGTGAAGCGGCACTCACCGAACATGATGCTGAACGTTATTATCAGGATTATAGCGATGCCATCCATGCCATTGGTCAGGCATCCAAAGACAAAGATGTCTATGAAGGCCCGGGGATTTCAATCAAGCTTTCTGCCCTGCATCCGCGCTATCAGCGTGCGCAGATTGATCGTGTGCATGAGGAGTTATATCCAAAAGTGCTGCAATTAGCGGAACTGTCAAAACGCTACAATATTGGTTTAAATATTGATGCCGAAGAATCTGAACGTCTGGAAATATCTTTAGAATTGTTGGAGCGTCTGTGTTTTGAGCCTAGCCTTGCCGACTGGAAAGGCATTGGCTTTGTAATTCAGGCTTATCAAAAGCGTTGCTTCAACGTGGTCGATTATGTGGTAGATCTGGCAAAACGCAGTCAAAAACGTTTGATGATTCGTCTGGTCAAAGGTGCGTACTGGGATAGCGAAATCAAGAAAGCCCAGATTGATGGCATGACGGATTATCCGGTATTTACCCGTAAAGTACATACGGATCTTTCTTATATTGCCTGTGCCAAAAAACTGCTGGCTGCCCCAGAGCAGATTTATCCGCAATTCGCGACGCATAATGCCCAAACACTTTCCACCATTTACCATCTGGCTAATCCAGAGCAATACTACGTCGGTCAATATGAGTTCCAGTGTCTGCATGGCATGGGCGAACCGCTATATGAACAGGTGGTGGGCCATAAAATAGACAATAAATTGGGTGTACCGTGCCGTATTTATGCGCCAGTCGGAAATCATGAAACCTTGCTGGCTTATCTGGTGCGACGCTTATTGGAAAACGGTGCCAATACCTCTTTTGTGAACCGTATTGCAGATAAAACCTTAAAGATTGATGACCTGATTGAAAATCCACATTCAGAAATTTTAAAAAATGCCGCCAAAGAATCACAAATAGGTCAGAAGCATCCAGCCATTCCTTTAGCACCCGACTTATACGGCGATATTCGTCCAAACTCTGCCGGTTTAGACCTAGCCAATGATCATGAGTTAATGCAGCTCAATCAAACTGCACAAGATTTCAGTCAGCAGCAATGGCAAGCCCAGGCTTTGGGTAAAAACCTCAGTTATGCAACTTCGGGTGTTGATGTTCATTCGCAGCCTATTGCAATTTTAAATCCTGCCCATCATTCCGATCTTATCGGTCATGTACAGGAAGCAAGCGTAGAGCAAGTGAATCTGGCATTAGAGAATGCCGTCAATGCCCAAGCTGAATGGAGCAATACACCAAAAAATATACGTGCCGCTTGTTTGCAACGCGCTGCGGATATCATGCAATCACGCTTGCAAGAACTGATGATTTTACTGTGCCGTGAAAGCGGTAAAACCTATGCCAATGCCATCGCAGAAGTCCGTGAAGCAATCGACTTCCTGCGTTATTACGCTGCTCAAATGATCGATCTGGATCAAAATACAGTGATTCAGCCACTGGGCACCGTGTTATGTATTAGCCCCTGGAATTTCCCTTTGGCTATTTTCACTGGACAAATTTCAGCTGCCCTGGTTGCTGGAAATACTGTCATTGCCAAACCTGCTGAGCAAACCCCACTCATTGCCGCCGAAGCGATTCAAATCTTATGGCAAGCCGGTATTCCTCAAGAGGTTGTGCAACTTCTTCCAGGACAAGGTGAAACTGTCGGCGCGCAATTAAGTGCTGATGCCCGTATTCAAGGCATCATGTTTACCGGTTCAACCGATGTGGCCAAAATTCTGCAAAAGACTCTGGCACAACGACTGGGTAAATCTGGCCAGCCTATTCCACTGATTGCGGAAACCGGTGGTCAAAATGCCATGATTGTGGATTCATCTGCATTAACCGAACAGGTCATTCTGGATGTGGTGAGCTCGGCTTATGACAGTGCCGGTCAGCGCTGTTCAGCTTTACGTGTACTCTGCGTCCAAGAAGACAATGCCGATAGTGTCATCAATATGCTCAAAGGCGCGATGCAACAACTGCGGGTGGGTAATCCGTTCCTGTTAAAAACTGATATTGGTCCGGTGATTGATCTTGAGGCACAAAGCAATATTCAAAAACATATTGATCAAATGCGCAGTAAAGGTCATCACGTTCATCAGCTGATGTTGAATGCGGCACAAGATCCATCCTTAAACCAAGGGACTTTCATTCCGCCGACCCTGATTGAATTGCCGAATTTAAATGATTTGCAGCGTGAAGTTTTCGGTCCGGTCTTGCATGTGATTCGTTATAAATACGGTCAATTGGAACAGTTACTTGAACAGATCAACACCAAAAGTTATGGCCTCACTATGGGACTGCATACCCGTATTGATGAAACCATTCAGACCGTGATTGCACATGCAGAAGTCGGCAACTTATATATTAACCGCAATATTGTGGGTGCTGTGGTCGGGGTACAGCCTTTTGGCGGTGAAGGCCTTTCAGGTACCGGCCCCAAAGCAGGCGGCCCAATTTATCTGTACCGTTTGATGCAACACTGCTCTGCCAAAAAACTGGCTCAGCCTTTTGCAACTCAGTCGAATGCAACACAGCCAGAACATCACCCGTTATATGCATTGTTTTATCGCTGGACAGAAAGGCACTTTCCTCACTATCAATTAAAACCGTGCCCTGCTTTTTGCTCTGGTCATCAGTATGAATTGCAAGGCCCGACCGGTGAAAGTAATCAATATGTCGTGTTGCCAAGAAAACGTGTGCTGTCTTTAGCCGATCAAGAGCAGGATCAGATTCAGCAATTGGCTGCAATTTTTGCGGTCGGTAGTCAACCTACCGTACTTGCTGAAAATACTTTTGTACTCAAATATCTGCCTAAGATGCCGAAAGAAATTGCAGACAGTTTTGCGATTATCCAAAAGATTGAAACAGATAATTTTGATGCTGTTCTCCATCATGGAAGCAAAGCTCAACTGCAAAAGTTGCAAACTCTCATTGCCTCGCGCCAAGGTGCGATTATTGGCATCACGCATTTAAAACCGCTTGACCACGAGATTCCTTTAGAGCGCCTAGTGATTGAACGCGCGATTAGTATTAACACCGCAGCTGCAGGAGGGAATGCCAGCCTGATGACATTAAGCTAAAAAATTTAACTAGAGCACTACAGCGCTTAATCCTATAACTGGATGTTTTTCCTCTTTACCAAGTCAAACACTCCCTGGTCAGGTTGGCTTGGTTTCTTTTTTATATCTAGATCTAGTCACCCCAATTCCACTCATCGTATTTATTTATGATGCAATCTAAAAATAGCCATAAATAAGTGATCTAAAGATCGAGCCAAAATCTCGCTTGAAACGATATTTCTGCTGCTAAATGGGCAATAAGTTTAGTTATCTGATTCAAACTTTGTTACCATCCCTGTTTTCAATGTGTTTGTGATTTTTACTGCATATGACTTCAGCTTATCAGTTACAACTTGATGCCAAGATTGCACGTATTTCTGCTCAATTTGCCGAGTTTAATCCCCCTTCTTTAGACGTATTTCAGTCGCCTGAACAAAACTTCCGTATGCGCGCAGAATTCCGGATTTGGCATACTGACGATGATATGTTCTATGCCATGTTTGAACGCAGCGAAGATAACCAAAAACAGGTCATTCGCATTGACGAATTTCCAATTGCAGATGCCAGCATTAATCAACTGATGCCGATTTTGCTACAAGAACTCAAAAGTAATCCGGTATTATCTAAACGCCTGTTTGAAGTCCACTTTCTGGCGACTTTAAAAGGCGAAATGCTGGTATCAATGATTTACCGTTGTCCGCTGGATGCCGAATGGGAAACATTAGCTAAACAATTGGCTGAAAAACTGAATATCAAACTGATTGGTCGTAGCCGCGGTCAAAAAGTGGTCTTAAGCGATGAATTTGTGGTTGAAGAACTGCAAGTATTCGATCGTACTTATCAATACAAACAAATCGAAAGCAGCTTTACCCAGCCCAATGCGCAAGTCTGCCAGAAGATGCTGGAATGGGCATGTCATGCTGCTGAACAGTCCGATAAAGACTTACTGGAATTGTACTGTGGTAATGGTAACTTCACCCTGCCGCTTTCAACCAAGTTTAATCGCGTACTGGCTACTGAACTGGCCAAGTCATCTGTTTATGCTGCGCAGTGGAATATTGAACAGAACCGGATTGACAATATTCAGGTAGCTCGCCTTTCGGCTGAAGATTTCACCCAAGCCTACAATGGCGAACGTGAATTCCGCCGTCTACAGGAAGCCGAGATTGATATCTCCAGCTATGATTTTGATACTGTATTTGTTGATCCACCGCGCGCGGGTATTGATGATGAAACTTTAAAACTGATTCAACGCTTTGAACGAATCATTTATATTTCATGTAATCCAGACACTTTACAGGACAACTTAAAGACCTTATCAACCACGCATAAAGTGACCAAATTTGCGATGTTTGACCAGTTCCCCTATACCCACCATGTAGAATCAGGTGTGTTACTGGAAAAGATTTAAACAATTTATTTCATTGTTAAGTTTGTATCTGTTGTTATTTAAATGAAGCTCAGTTGAGCTTCATTTTTATTTGTTTTAAAATCAATAAGATATAAAAAATTATGAATAGTAAATCTCATAATATCGTTAAACTTACCAACTGTCATCGGAAAATTTAAAGTTCAAACGCTGCTTTTATCACTGATACAGGCTTGTAATATTTAGTGGATTGGATATATTTCGAACTATGTTAAGTTGTGTATGAAGGCTCTATGAGTTTTTGGCAAAAGCTGTTTTCTGCTAATCATCAGCAAAACGAACACAAGAATCAAATCTCTTGTGTCGAAAATGATTACTCTTGTAAATCGAATGAACAACTGATTCAGGCTTTAGCAAAAGCAACAGATGAAGATGTGATCATTGGAATTAAAAAGGTTCTAGCTTCACGAGGTTATAGCCGTAAAGAGTTAAACGAATTACAGCACCTACCCCTCCAATAGTAGAGTCCGACCAAAAGGCATTTAGTTCACTAAATGCCTTTTTTATTTGCCTGTCCAAAATGTTGATGTTTAGTTTTTAATACTTCGAAACACACTTTTCTCAATTCATCCGGAAATCTCTGTTCCCCTCTATTCAAAAGTGCTTTACTGATCTTTGTCATATTTTAATAAATAAAAAAAGCATGACTTCAGAATAAAAAATGAGTCGAATAAAAAGGAAAATATATGCAGCGGTATTATCCTAAACTGGCCATATTATGCAGCCTGATTTCAAGTCATGGCATGGCCGCAGCGATGGATCAATCAGGACAATCCGTGTTGCCTTTCTTGGAAGCCGGGCATTATTTCGAAGCCTCGATTAGCGCGGCTGATCCCGAAGTGTCAGGACACACTTTAGGCACACGACCAGACCTGGTCAGTTCAGAAAGTGATGACTATTCAACTGACAATATTCGCCAGAATTTCCAATACTACAGTGCAGCTCTTAAACTTCAATTAAAACCAGAACTCTCTTTCGGTATCCTTTACGATCAACCATTTGGCTCAGACCTGCAATATCCGCTCAAAGACAATGGCAGCTTTTCTGATCCGGCGCTCAGCAAACAAGGTACACAGATTAATGTGGATACCCAGAATCTCAGTCTGGTTTTAGGCTATCAGCCCTTCAAAAACTTTAATCTTTATGCCGGACCTGCCTTTCAAAACATTAAAGGTGATGTTTCACTTCGCGGATTGGTTTATGCAGACTTGAATGGCTATAACGCTACTTTCAAGGAAGATGCTGCCATTGGCTGGCTGGCGGGTTTCGCTTACCAGTTGCCTGATATTGCACTAAAGGCCGCGTTGACCTATCACTCCAAAATTGAGCACAACATTAATGTCTCTGAAAATATATTGGGTGCACCGCTGCTTCTGCTTGATGAAACTGAAACTAACATTTCCACACCACAGTCGGTTAACCTAGATTTTCAAACCAGTCTTACGGTCAGTACTTTGCTTTACTCCAATATCCGCTGGGTCAACTGGAAAGATTTTGTGATTCGTCCCACCCAATTCGGTGCCTTATCAGAACGGACAACAACGACAATGAGTGGCGGAACGTATACGGGTGGATTCAACCTGGATGATTATCAAAAAGATCAGTGGAGTGCATCTGTCGGTGTGGCAAAAAAATGGACTCAACAATGGTCTAGTGCTTTTGATCTCAGCTGGGATTCCGGTACAGGTGATCCGGCATCCATCTTTAATCCAACCAAAGGCTATTGGGGAATGGGGTTAGCAATCCAGTACAGTCCCGAACCCGATTATTTTATTTCAGGGGGAGCTAAATACTTTTGGTTGGGAGATGTCACGGCGCAGGATGGAACTTATAATCTGCCACTTCCAGGTGTTTCAGAAGCTTCAAAAGTGGGAGAATTCGATGATAATCACGCGATAGGCTATGGTTTGAAAATTGGATATCATTTTTAACTTATGAATGATTTTATTCAGTTAAAAGTACAAAATTCTTCCACTCCTCACTCTAAGTAAAAATTTACCCATTAAAAGTCATACTTAAAATTATTTCAGATAAATATCCAAATAAATAAATCATGCTGAAAACATTTAAAATAATAATGTAGCTGGATACATCATTTTAAGACTTGAAATTTTAGTCTTTTTGACAGTTTTGCTCATCAACATACGCAACCATTGGACCAAGCTTAAAAAATGAATCTGCACGTTTTAATTGCGGAATATAGGCGCTTGAAATTGAGCCATCCAGATACAGCGCATTCGATACTTTCAATTCCTGTTGGAAAAATTGTGCAAATTGATAAAAACTTAGCGCAGTATTGCTCATCACAAAATAGAGGGTTTGATCTTTAATCCCCACGCCATTACGAATTTTAAATGAGTCTGAATGTTCCAAAAAGTTTGAATTAATTTTTCCATTAATCACCAGCATTGGCCCAGATTGCGTCGCATAATCCGGATTAAACTTTATCATAGCGTAGTCATCTGTGGTGCTAATCAGGCTTTTATGTTGATTCCAGGCCAGCACACCATTCGGCTGAATATGAAAATTACCAAAACCCTGTTTGATGGTGTTTAATTTCTGCTTTTGTCGGGATGCCTCTATATATAAACCGACTGCAGAATAATCTGAATGATACATCCCGGCATTCATCGCAAATAGCAACTTTTCACAAGACTTTAACTGCTTCTGAATGGCATCAAATTTATGCAGCGGTTGATTGGTTTTGGTATTATTTAAAAATAAACGTAAGTTTTGAGGCCGTTCTATCTTGACCACATCGATATCAAAAGCACCTCTTTTCCAATGCTCCGAGTAAACTTCTGCATAGCTGATTGAAACCAGATTTAAAGCAAAAATTACTGCAGATTTTAATAAAAATTGATTCTTCATTTTTATCTTCCTCAAACGACTTAGGCCTAAGCTGAAAATTTTATTCCATGCTGTAGTCTTTATAAAATAGCCATTAAGCCCAGTGAAATAGTCGATTCTTTCGCAAAGAAGCAGTAAACTACGTCAACAAAATACACTTGTAATTTTATTGATTAAACTTGGGATGCAACAGCAGAAAATCCGATTTCCTTTAGGAACACATCTTATTGTTAAACACTTAGGCTATTCCCATCATGGCATTTATGCAGGGCGTGGCCGGGTCATTCATTATTCGGGTTTTGCTCATCTATTCAAAAAACGCCCGATTGAGATCACATCAATAGAAAAGTTCAGTTTCGGCAAAACTATTATTGTTCAAAAATACAGTAACCCCAAGTTTACTGGGCGTAAAGTCATACGGCGGATGCGTTCCCGAATGAATGAAAACAACTACCATCTGATTATTAATAACTGTGAACATTTATGTACTTGGGCCATTACCGGTGTTGAAAGCAGCCCACAAGTTATTCGCATGATGAACCGCCTGACCACGATTGGCTATGTCAGCTCAATCATGAGTTATATGAACAGCATGTTGCTGACAATCACCACCACCTGTTTTGCTTTGGTGTTGTATATCAAGAAAAAATTACGGGATAAAGCAAAAAAACGTCTGCCACCCTCTTTATTATTAAAAGAACCTGAACAGAAAAATCCTTAATTCTGAGTTCTGCCGTTTCACAATTTAAAGATAAAAGCCCCATTTAAATAGGGTATAAAAAAGTTTCTGCGCAACCGCTTGCTCACCCGCTGTTAAGCAAAATTTTATTTCCAAATGAAATAGGCACACTTCAATTTTTGATGTTGGTTATTTTATTGGATGAATAGAGCCTACAACGTTTTTAGAAAAACGATCTAAACAAAAGGCGGAAATTTATCATCGACTAAATTTAATAGCGCGCCATACTCCAAATAAGCCTTACAACCATCCAAAACTGTGGTGAAACCTGCGGTATGATCAATAATAAAAGCAATTAAGGCCGATCCTTCCAAGGGAATATCGTAATTTCGGATGCGAAGGTAGGTTTCTTGTTCGGTTATTTTCTCAAAAATAAAATCTACCGTCGTCTTGGGTTCTCCCCAGATGATCTGTATCAATTCATTGTTAATCATCTGTTCCACTAGAACTGATGTAGTGACATCATATTTTTCCCAATACCAGTCTACGCTTTTGTTTTCAATTAACTGTCCGGTCGATGAAGTAAACCAAAACTTGCTGGTGATTTCAGGATCAATAAAGGCATTAAATACTTCTGCAACCGGTTTTCGAATTAACATCTGGGTTTCTATAACGACGCTCATTTTTATTACCTTCAGCTTTTTCTTATAGTGATAGCATAATTGCTTTCTTGTTGAATATTATTTTTATGCTAATAGATGTAAATCCATAAATATAAATAAAATCACACAATAAAGATGACTTGCTCAAAACTGGCTTAATCCAATAAAAAAGCTCAACCGAAGTTGAGCTTTTTAGAACATTTATTGTGATTACCTTTTACCTGTATCACAGACGAAGTACAGCTTCATCTCTTGCGTTCAGGCAAATGAGCCATATATGGCGCAAGACGAAGTGGTTTTGCTTATCCTTGCTTAGGCTTAAAGCTGTCTTTTAAGTCCAAAATACGGTTAAACACCGGTTTATCGCTGCTGTGATCATACTGATCTGCCACGAAGTAACCTTCACGTTCAAACTGGAAACGATCTTCAGGTTGAGCTTCTGCCAAAGCAGGTTCAATCATCGCTTGAAGCACAGTTAAAGATTCTGGGTTTAAGTGTGCCAAGAAATCGTCATCTGCATCAGGAGCCGCTTCATTAAACAGACGATCATAAACACGGACTTCAGCCGGTACACCTTTGGTTGCAGATACCCAATGCACCACACCTTTCACCTTACGGCCTTCAGGATTTTTACCTAAAGTTTCAGGGTCAATTGAACATTTCAGTTCAACCACTTCACCATTGGCATCTTTAATCACTTCGTCGCATTTAATCACATAGGCATGACGTAAACGTACTTCACCTTGGGGAATTAAACGTTTAAAGCCTTTAGGCGGCACTTCTTCAAAGTCTTTACGATCGATATAAATTTCTTTAGATAAAGGAATAATACGATCACCCATATCTACGTTCGGATGACGTGCATGGGGTAAATCCATATCTTCAGGCAAATTGGTCAAGGTCACTTTCAGTGGATTTAACACTGCCATACCACGCGCAGCGGTATTTTCCAGAGACTGACGGATACAGTATTCAAGCATTGCAACATCAACAATACTGCCATCAACTTTAGAGACACCCACACGCTTACAGAAATCGCGCAAACCTTCAGGTGTAAAACCACGACGGCGCATACCGACTACGGTTGGCATACGCGGGTCATCCCAACCATTGACATGATTACCTTCAACCAACTTACGCAATTTACGTTTCGAGGTAATGGTGTAATCCACGTTTAAACGGCTTGATTCGTACTGATGCGGAACAGATGGTGATTTAACTTTCTCAACCACCCAGTCGTAGAACGGACGGTGATCCTGGAATTCCAAAGTACACAATGAGTGTGTAATACCTTCAATCGCATCTGACAATGGATGCGCATAATCGTACATTGGGTACATTTTCCATTTATCACCGGTTTGGTGATGTTCAGAATGGAGTACACGGTACAAAATAGGATCACGCATATGCACGTTTGGAGACGCCATATCAATTTTGGCACGAAGCACAGCTTGTCCTTCACCCAAACCGCCATTATTCATCTTTTCAAAGTTCGCCAGGTTGTCTTCAATAGATGCTTCACGGTAAGGAGAGTTTTTACCCGGCTCTTTGAAATTACCACGGTTTAACTTAATTTCTTCCGGCGTTTGCAAATCGACATAAGCATCGCCTTGTTGAATCAATTGAATTGCCCAAGCATGCAATTGATCAAAATAGCTTGATGCATAGCGAGGTTCGCCATTCCAGTTAAAACCTAACCATTTTACGTCGTTGGCAATACCATCTACATATTCTTGTTCTTCTGCATCTGGATTGGTATCGTCAAAACGCAGGTTACATACGCCATCAAATTCTTGGGCAATTCCAAAATTCAGACAAATGGCTTTTACGTGACCAATATGTAAATAACCATTGGGTTCTGGCGGGAAACGTGTCACCACTTGTTGTGTACGGCCTGCTGCTAGATCGTCAGTAATCACTTGGCGTACAAAGTCTAAGCCAGGCTGTTGTTCTTGCTGCGCAGCATCGACAGATTGATTTTGAGTTGTCGGGTTATTTGGCAGGGATGAAACAACATCATTCGGCTTCATAGTTGATAAATCACTTCTATAAGATAAAATAGGATAATTAAAACGCTTTTCTCAGTTTTTAACAAAGAAAATAACGTTTTTGCTTGCCTTGTAGTTTACAGTTTGCTTATGCTTCTCTCAACCAAAAACCCATGGCTTTTTTTGTCCATGATTAGGAGATTATAGAATGAGTTTTCCTCAAGTCGAATTAAACACCAATAAAGGACGTATTGTTCTTGAATTAAACTCTGAAAAAGCACCTAAGACTGTTGCTAACTTTTTAGAATATGTACGTGACGGTTTTTATGATGGCGTGATTTTTCACCGTGTAATTGAAAACTTCATGATCCAGGGCGGCGGCATGGATGAAAACTTCAAAGAAAAAGCAACTCGCGATTCTATTGAAAATGAAGCTGACAACGGTTTAAGCAATGACGAAGGTACGATCGCGATGGCGCGTACACAAGCACCTCACTCTGCTTCTGCTCAGTTCTTCATTAACGTAAAAAACAACTCTTTCCTTAACCATACTGGTAAAACAGCACAAGGTTGGGGTTATGCAGTATTTGGTAAAGTCGTTGAAGGCATGGACGTTGTTGACGCAATTAAAGGCGTTCGTACAGGCAACCGTGGTTACCACGCTGACGTTCCTCTTGAGAACGTTGTGATTGAATCTGCTAAAATTATTTCTGAGTAAGAATCCCTCCTAACCTCCCTTTAAGAAAGGGAGGAATTCCCACCTTTTAATGGGAGAAAGTCCCTCTTTATCAAAGATGGGTGAGGAGCAATGCTCCGCAAGGGAGATTTAAAAATAAGGAAAATAAGTGACCTATCTGTTTATCGCTGATTTACATTTGTCACCTGAACACCCTCGACTCGTTCGGGGGTTTTTGGATTTATTAGAACACTATAAAAATAAAGCTACCCAGCTGTATATTCTGGGTGACTGGTTTAACGCATGGATTGGTGATGACTACTCTGCTACATGGTTAGATGAAATTGTTAGTGCTCTACAAGAGTTTACTCAAGCTGGCAATCATGTTTATTTTCAAGTGGGCAACCGTGACTTTGCACTGGGTCAACGCTTTTTAACGCAGTTTAATGGTTCTATATTACCTGAGGTAGATACCTTAAAGATTGGCAACCTGCAGATCCGTCTTGAACATGGCGACCTGCTTTGCACCGATGATGTGTCCTACCAGAAATTCCGTAAAATTATTCGCAATCCCCTGCTTTTAGGCTTTCTTAAAAGCATGCCTTTAAGCTTCCGCCAAAAACTGGCGAATGGTTTCCGTAAAAAAAGCGCCGAAACCAAGCAAGTGAAGTCGTATAAGATTATGGATGTGAATCAACAGGCAGTTGAACAATCCCTGCAATCTATGGATTTACTGATTCATGGACATACCCACCGCCCGAATATCCATAATGAAAATGGAAAATCACGAATTGTATTAGGCGACTGGCGTGAGCATGAAGCGCAAATTTTAGAAATTGATCCGGAACAGGTTGATCAAACCTTAGAATTGAAGACCTGGACATATTAATTTTAATTGCTTAAGTTAATTTTAATGGCTCAAGCGATTTTGATCGAATCAAACCGAAATTCTGTACGGCGTATCAATCCTTACAATCGTTGTTTATTTATACTGAATATCATCAACTGATCCAATCGTTTCTTGATTTGTAAAACAATTCAAACATAATCAGCATATATCATTTTATTTAACTTTAGAGATCTCCATGTCTGATTTTAGCAATATCGCAGTGACCCATCATGATGACGACAAAGTTTCACTTTTAGTCGATGGAAAGCCTATTTCCGAGCGCTACGCTGTGCAATTCGAAAGCAATATTGTCGATGAACTAAAAGCACTAGAAGATGGTAAGGCACTGAAATTATTCGATCAGTTTATCTTTTCTCATAGCGACTTGAATTTTGAACATGCGTATAGCTACGTAACTTGCATGGTTAAAGCGGATTCTAATTATAAAGTGGTGTGTAACTTCGTTTATAAGATTACTGCTGCCGGTCAAGCACCTATGGAAAATGTGATTACCAAGCAAGGCCAACCTATGACCAGCGAAGATATCCGTGAATTCATTGACAAGCATGTTGCAATGTCATTGAATGAATATACCGATTTAAAATACGCTTATTAATAAAAAAAGCCCCTTCTCAATAAAAAGTAAGGGGCTTTTGTCAGTTTAAGCAATGGCTCCACACTGTTTAAAACTAATACCCGCCCTCAGATTTCATCACTTCACCCCCTTTATATTTGGCTAGAAGTTCACGAAGCGAATTCATCAAGACACTGGTATCGACACCCACTGCCACAAACTCTGTACCCAGTTCCAAATATTGCTGAGTGGCTTGATGCTGTGTGGATAAAATCCCGGCTGCCTTACCCGCTGCACGAATACGTTGAATCGCATCCACCACAGCTTTTTGCACTTCCGGATGATTGGGATTGCCTTGATAACCCATGGTTGCGGACAAATCAACCGCACCAATAAACACCCCATCAATGCCATTAACTTTTAAAATATCATCCAGGTTTTCTAGGCCTTTGACCGATTCAATCTGAATCAACAGACAAATATTTTCATGGGCGGTTTGGTAGTAATCCGGAATACTGTTCCAGCGGGTTGCACGTGCCAGAGCCGCACCTACGCCACGGATGCCTTCTGGTGGATAACGCACGGCTTTGACCATGAGTTCTGCTTGTTCTACTGTTTCCACCATCGGAATCAATAAGGTTTGTGCGCCAATATCTAGCAGTTGTTTAATTAGCTGCACACTGCCAATGGGCGGACGCACCACGGCTTGCGAGGGATATGCTGCGATACTTTGCAGTTGCGAAAGCGTAGTTCTTAAATCACTGGGCGCATGTTCACCATCAATCAGTAACCAGTCGTATCCGGCATTGGCTGCAATTTCTGTAGCGTAGGCATCTGCCAAACCGACCCATAGCCCAATTTGCTGTTGGGTTTTTAGTTTTCTTTTAAAGTGATTGCTAAAGTCCATACGCCTGCTCTCGGAATGGTCATACATTTTAATTAATATTGATTAAACGCCATTTTTCTAAAAGTACCAATATCGAAAAGGTATTTCTTGATCTGCTAAAACTCTTAATTTATTGCAAGATGCCCATTCCTCATTTTATAAAATTATTGACGACATTTGAAATGCAGGCGAAACAGGAGACAAATACTGCTTTATATAAAGTGTAATAAATTGAGTGAAGAATGGTATTCACAATCAATACTTTTTATCATGCCAAAGTCTAAAGCAGGATCGATTTGTTATAAACTATTTGGATAGCGCTTCAGCTAAAATGACAAACATAATTTATAAGTGGAGTAATCATTCATGGATCTTTTAAACGTCTCGAAAACCCGTTATACCACCAAAGCCTATGATCCTATTCGAAAAATACCCAAGGAACAGGTGGCACGTTTATTAGAAATCTTACGTTTGACTCCATCTTCCATCAACATTCAACCTTGGCATTTTTTTATTGCTGACCATCAAGCGGCTAAAGAACGGATTGCCAAAGCCTTGGTTGGGAAATATGCTTATAACGCGCCTAAAGTGCTAGATTCTTCCCATACTATTTTGTTCTGTACCAAAGCAGACATTAGCGAACAGCATTTAGATAACTTGCTTACTCAAGATGACATCAGTGGTCGTTTTAAAGATGAAAAAGCCAAACAGGGCCAAAAAGACAGCCGCTCTGGTTATGTCGATTATTACCGAAATGAAAAAGGTGATATCCAGCGCTGGGCGGAAAATCAAACCTTTATTGCTTTGGGCCAAATTTTGCTCGCTGCCGGTATTGAAGGCATTGATGCAACGCCAATTGGTGGATTTGATGAACAAATTATCAATGATGAATTGCAGTTAACCGAAAAAGGCTTGGTTCCTTCGGTCCTGCTGACACTCGGTTATCGCAGTGAAAATGATTTCAATGCCCAACTGCCAAAATCACGCCTAGACAAAGAACAGATTTTCACTCAGCTTTAATTAACGATTCATTACAATAAAAGGGGCCACTGTGCCCTTTTATTGTCATTTGAGGTCTTATTCTTGCAACAATATTGAGGTATATTTGCGCAAAAAATAAAAGGTGGTTCACATCATGATTCCTGCTATAACTAAAATGCCAATGAAATTTGAATGCACACACTGCAATAAAATTTATATGCATCAATATTCCATAAATGCGATTTCCTTTTACCCGACCTGTCCAGACTGCAAGCAGGCTGGCTTGCTGCTCGGTACAGCCGACAGTATAGACATCGTGAAGTACCCAAAGACTTTTGCAAAAACACTTTTCAAGCAGATATCGCATAAGCTAGGCAAATCACACTAACCAAACCTAATATCAAACCGGCAGCGGTAGCGGGTTTTAATTTTTCCTTAAAGATGATTAAGCCACTTAATGCACCAAATAGCACCACCAGAATATTCATACCTGCAAACACAATTGCAGGTGTGTCTTTCAATAAAATATGCGCTTTGACATACAGTGCGATATTGGCAAAATTCAGCACCCCCAAGCCCAGTCCAGCCAGAATATTGTTTTTGTTCCCCACGGTTTTCGTTGTAATCACAATATAAGCCAATGACAATATAAAGGCACAAATAAACATTAAATTCAGCGCAACAGCAAACTGTACACCTAATCCGGTGGTGTACTTGAGCAGCACATCAATCATGGCATAGCCAAACCATACCAATGCAAGATATAACATCGCCTGCTTTGAAGAGGACTGCCCTGTTTCGGCTTTTTGATGTGAAAATAAAATACTGATGACTGCCGCAATACCTAAAGCAATCCCGATGATTTTCAGGCTATTAAACTGTTCCTGAAAAATGAAAAATGCCGACAATAGCGATAAAACCACAGATAAACGCTGGGCAATTTCGGTTTTAATAATGCCGGCATATTGCAATGATTTGGCTAAGCATAAAAAGATACTCGGCAGCAAAACACCTAAGGCAACAATTAACCACCACGGCGTATTTGGTATGGAAATATGCTGCAAATCCGGCTTAAACCATAGAAAGCACAGCACACTGGCAGAAGCATAGTTCCAGACAATCATTTGCAATGCATCAAAACCTTTGGCTTTAGCCAGCTTTAAAAGAATTGAAATGACCACACTACAGCATGCCGCAGCAAATATAAGTTCCATCTTTTGTCTTATTTTCCTGATTTATAATGATTTAGGGTGAGATACAAAAAAAGCCCACAACAGATGTGGGCTTTTGATTATAGATAATCTTTAACGATTATTTATAACGATTCACCATTTTCTCTAAAGAAATTGGACGAATCTGATCTGCATGACCGGCAGTACCAAATGCTGTGTAACGATCTACACAGATTTGTTTCATTGCATCTACAGTTGCAGAGAAGAATTTACGTGGATCGAATTCGCTTGGTTTTTCCGCCATCATACGACGCATTGCACCAGTAGATGCCAAACGCAAGTCAGTGTCGATATTGATTTTACGAACACCGTGTTTGATTGCTTCAACCAGTTGCTCAACAGGTACACCATACGTTTCTTTGATGTCGCCGCCGAATTCATTGATCACAGCCAACCATTCTTGTGGCACAGAGCTTGAACCGTGCATAACAAGATGGGTATTTGGCAATGCCGCATGAATTTCTTTAATACGGTCAATCGCTAAAATATCACCTGTGGGTGGACGTGTGAATTTGTACGCACCGTGTGAAGTACCCACTGCAATTGCCAAAGCATCTACATTTGTATCTGCTACAAATTGAGTCGCTTCTTCAACTGAAGTTAAAAGCTGAGAATGGTCAAGAACGCCTTCAGCGCCTACGCCATCTTCTTCACCCGCCATACCGGTTTCAAGGCTACCCAGGCAACCAATTTCACCTTCAACTGAAACACCGCAAGCGTGCGCCATTTGAACTGTACGACGAGTTACATCAACATTGTATTCGTAACTTGTAGGCGTTTTACCGTCCGCACCCAATGAACCATCCATCATTACTGATGAAAAGCCCAACTGGATCGAGCGTTGGCATACATCAGGGTCAGTACCATGATCTTGATGCATAACCACTGGAATATGTGGCCACTCTTCAATTGCTGCCAAAATTAAATGACGTAAGAACGGAGCGCCTGCATATTTACGAGCACCCGCAGATGCCTGAACAATAACAGGTGAATTCGTTTCGTCTGCGGCTAACATAATTGCGCGCATTTGTTCTAAGTTGTTTACGTTAAACGCTGGTACGCCGTAGTTGTGTTCGCCGGCGTGATCCAAGAGCTGGCGCAATGAGATAAGTGCCATAATGTCCTCCCAGTTGATGCCCCATATTCTACATGCTGATTGCTTTCAATTCAGTAATAAAAAACACTATTTCAAAAAAAATCCCTGCTTATGCAGGGACTTTTAAATAAAACACGAAAAACTTAAGGTGCAGTGGCTTCAGAAGCCGACTCGGAAGCTGCCGCTGTGGCTTCATCTGCATTTGCATTCGCTATTTCTGCCGGTACATCTGTATTTTTTTCATCCAGAATTGGTTGATCAATTGAATCTATTGCTGCTTGTTGCTCAGGGCTAATTTTTTCTTCAACTGTTGCTGTTGTCGCTGCGTCATTTTTCGGAGCTTCATCTTTCTTGGCACAAGCAGTTAAAGCTAAAGGTGCAATAAGAAGTGCTGCAAGGGTTAATTTCAAGTTCATCAGATTGTCCTGGCACAGGAGATTGAATGAAGCTCATCTTATTGCAGTTATATTTCATTTTAATGACTGGAATATGTATTCCAAAATGACAAAAGGCTGACCGTAGCCAACCTTTTGTTGTATTTAATGTATGCGTAATCTTATTTAAAGATTCTGATCTAAAGATTAAGCACGTTCAAGCAATACAGCAACTGCAGGAAGTGTTTTGCCTTCTACAAATTCAAGGAAAGCACCACCACCCGTAGAGATATAACCAATTTTGTCAGCCACTTCATACTTGTCGATTGCAGCTAAAGTATCACCGCCACCCGCGATAGAGAAACCAGCTGATTCAGCGATTGCAATCGATAATGCTTTAGTGCCTTCACCGAACTGATCGACTTCAAATACACCCACTGGACCATTCCAAAGGATGGTTTTTGAAGTTTTGATAATTTCAGCAAATGCTTTAGCCGTTTCTGGACCAACGTCTAAAATCATGTCGTTGTCGTTTACATCAGCAACGTTTTTGACCACTGCTTTTGCTTTAGCCAATGAACCCAAGAAATCAGCAAAGTCGATTTCAGAAGCATCTGCAACCACAACGTCAGTTGGTAATGGCACCGAAACTTTTGCAGCAATGGCTTTGGCTGTGTCGATCAAATCATTTTCACACAATGATTTACCCACATTGTAGCCAGCAGCAGCCAGGAACGTATTGGCAATACCACCACCCACAATAATTTGGTCACAAATACCAGAAAGCGAAGTTAACACGTCAAGTTTAGTTGAAACTTTAGAACCGGCAACAATAGCAACCATTGGGGTTTCAGGGGTTTTAAGCGCACGACCTAAAGCATCCAGTTCAGCTGCAAGTAACGGCCCTGCTGCTGCAACTGCGGCAAAACGAGCTACACCTTCAGTTGATGCTTCTGCACGGTGCGCCGTACCAAAGGCATCCATCACAAAGACATCGCAAAGTGCTGCATATTTTTGTGCAAGTTCAGGCTTGTTTTTCTTTTCACCCGGATTGAAACGCACGTTTTCAAGCAATACCACCTGACCAGCGGCAACTTCAACGCCATCTAAATAGTCAGTCAATAATTTAACGTCTTGACCCAAAGCTTGAGTCAAATAAGCAGCAACAGGAGCTAAAGACTGTTCTGGTTTAGGTTCACCTTCAACGGGACGACCTAGGTGAGAACAAACCATTACCGCAGCGCCTTTTTCTACCGCTGCTTTAATTGTAGGAAGCGCCGCGCGTAAACGTGCATCGCTTGTAATTTCACCATTTTTTACAGGTACGTTTAAATCTTCACGGATTAGAACACGTTTACCTGTTAAATCGAGGTCAGTCATACGCTGAAAATTCATGTATAGCTCTCTTTATAGATATAAAAACCGCCCGATTTTAAATGATTATGCAGAAAAAGGTTAGCTTCTTTTGCATAAAAGCTGTCGAAAGGCAAAGTTTTGATTATCATAGTCAAAAGCCACTCCATGATTTAGAGCTTATGTCTATTCACCCAGATCCAAATATCAATCGTTTAAATGTTTTAGGCGAACCCATGGCTAGCTGTTGCTATGCTCCTATTACCGGATATTTTCGTAACGGCTTTTGTCATACTGCTACAACAGATCTAGGTCAGCATACAATGTGTGCACAGATGACCGCTGAGTTTCTTAATTTTTCGCAAAAAGTAGGTAATGACTTGATCACACCGTTACCAGAAGTTGATTTCCCGGGTTTAGAGCCGGGTGATTTTTGGTGCATTTGTGTGACCCGTTGGGTTGAAGCGTATCAAGCCGGTATCGCCCCTCCCATTAAAATTCAAGCTTGCCATCAAGCTGTGCTCTCCTACGTTCCGCTTGATGTGCTTATGGAATATGCAGTGTAATGAGTACTCCCCAAATTATTTTGGCTTCAAGCAGCCAAACCCGCAAAGACTTAATGAACCGCCTTCGCATCGATTATCAAAGCATCGTGCCTGATATTGATGAGTCTCCCCGTGGTGAAAACCATGCCGATGATTTAGCCAAAAGACTGGCTTTTGAAAAAGCCAAAGCCATTTCGGAACAGTATCCAGACGCGATTGTGATTGGATCAGACCAGGTGGCCTGGCGTGAAGGCGCACCGGATATTTTTATTGGCAAACCGCTGACTGTTGAGAAAGCCATTAAACAGTTACAAGCCAATTCCGATAAAATTGTCTATTTCAGTACCGCATTAAGTGTGCAACAGCAGTCAACCGGCTTTGAACGCACGCTGGTTGAACACTATAAGGTCAAATTCCGTAAACTCGGTCTTGCTGAAATTGAGCGTTATATTGAAGTTGAACAACCTTTAATGTGTGCCGGCAGTTTCAAATGCGAAAGCCTGGGCATTAGCCTGTTTGATCAAATGATTGGACAAGACCAAACTACGCTCATGGGCATGCCGATGATTCAGCTTTGCCATATCCTGCGTCAATTGAATATTTTAGTTCCTTAATTTTAGGCTGTATTTATGTCTCAACCTTTAGATGTCCTAGGCGGAATTACCGCTGAACAATTTCTTGCTGAATATTGGCAAAAAAAACCATTACTGGTCCGTAATGCGCTGCCTGAAATTGCAAACCTGTTAGAACCTAGCGACGTGATGGAACTCGCACTGGATGAAAATATCAGTGCGCGTTTAATCAAACAAAAAGACAGAGATCCAAACCAGTGGTCGGTGAAATCATCCCCTTTGGCGAAAGCGGATTTCCAGAAGATGCCAAAACTCTGGACACTGCTGGTTCAAGCGGTGGATCATTACTCTTTTGATCTGGCTGAACTTTGGAAAAAATTTCCGTTTATTCCACAGTGGCGTCGTGATGACATCATGGTGTCATATGCCCCAAAAGGCGGTTCAGTTGGCAAGCATTTCGATTTTTACGATGTATTCTTGGTTCAAGGTCATGGGCAGCGCCGTTGGCAGTTAGGCCAAATGTGTGACGCCGAAAGCGAATTTATTGCAGGCCAACCCTTAAAATTACTGCCAGAGATAAAAGTTCATTTTGATGAAGTTCTAGCACCGGGTGACTTGCTTTATGTACCACCAGGCTTGTCTCATTACGGCGTAGCGGAAGATGACTGTCTGACTTACTCGTTTGGTTTCCGTATGCCAAATGTGGCTGAAATGATGGATCGCGTAAGTGATAAATTCGCTGATGATCAATTGCTTAAAAATCCACTGACTGACATTATTCGCGACAAAATCAGCCCGATTGGTCAAATCAGTCAAGCTGAACTTGAGTATTTAAAGGCAGAACTTCTAGCACAATTGCAAAATCCAACCGTGCTTGAAGATGCGCTCATGAGCCTGATGTCAGAACCGAAATATCCGGAAAACATTCCAGAGGCTGAAGCACTGGGTATAGGTGATTTAGAAGAAGCTTTGGATCAAGGTTATTCACTGATTCTTGAGCCAGCATCACGCCTGCTTTATACCGAAGATGAAGATGAGTTGCTGTTCTGGGCCAATGGCGAAGGGATCTGTATTTCAGATGCATTTGCACCGATTTTAAAACAGCTGGCTGATGGCAAGCCTGTATTACTCGATGAAAATCTTTATGATCCGGATATGCTGGAAGATATCGTGAACTTGTTAAATGAATCGATTCTGATGTTGTTACCTGCTGCAGATGAAGAATAAATAAAGCAAAAAGGGGGAAATCATCATTTCCCCTTTTTTTAATATCAACTTGATACATGCATATAAAATTCCAAATTTAATGATAAATAATAATTTCTAATATTCCCTACTTTTATTTAAGTTTCAGAAAAATCAAAAGCAAAATAACTGACAAATTTTAACTTTTTACCCATTCGATAATATGAAGTTGCCAGATAAATATGCGGATCTATCTGTACCATTTCATCATGATAACGTCTGACCCAATTGGGATTAGCAGATAAATCATGATTAATAATCAAAACCTGTTGGTCACTAAATAATGATTTTCCGACACGGGCATTAAATTGATATCTTTGCGTTTCGAGTTTACCTATCCCTATTCGGTTAAATCCTGTTAATTCTCCTGTAGAAGCAAGATTAAATACCTTACCTCGCCAAAGATTTAAACGCTGAAACCAAGCGGGTTTAATTACCATCCCTTTTGCACTGCCATTTAAAGATGCAATCTTGGGACAGCGACCTGTTTTAAATAGTTGATTCAACGCTTGTAGATTTAAGGTTTTTAAATCATCGAGTTCCTGGATATTAAAATTCATAATTTCGTTCTTAACTGATTTATGTTATTTATTTTTAAAAATTTAAAATCATTTAATAGTAGCTTATGGCCTATTTAAGGATACCTAGCGACAAGAAGACTCTTGTTCAATCATTTAAGCTGAACAATCGCCTGGATTATCGTACAGCCCTGTTCAGAAGATAAGTTAAGTTCCGCCCCTATGCGTTCTAAGCGCATTTTCATGCTGCGCATCCCAATACTTAATCCCTGTTGTGCCACGCAATCCGTATTAAAACCCACACCGTCATCTTGTATGGTTAAAATTAACTGATTTTCCGAAAGATAAGTCATCGACACTTTCACATTTTTTGCCTGACTGTGTTTAATCACATTGGTCAAGCTTTCCTCTAACATGCGAATCAAGGTCAAACACTGTAGCGCTGTGGGTACGGCCTGCCATTCTCGCGGAAAAGCCCATTTAGAATGAATATCTAATTCATCCATCAGCTGGCTAAAACGGTGTCTGACCGGTGCCACCCACATAACAGGACTGACGGGAATTTTATTATCTGCAGATGAACCGCTATCTATAATTTGCCTTAAATCATCCCTTAATAATTTGAGCATCGATAGAAATTGCTGATTCGGAATATCATGTGCACTTTGATCCACTAAAATCATGGAACGCACCAGTGATGCACCTAAACCATCATGTAAATCGTGGGATAGATGTATTCTTTCCTGCAAGCGGACATTTTCAAGCTCTAACTGATGTTTTTCATTCAAGCTTGAGCTTAAGTCTTCACCCGCTTGTTTAACTTTAACTTCTAATGCTGCATTAAATGTTTCTACTTTTTTTACATTTCTTGCCAATCTCGTGCCCAATATGACCACCACAAAAAAGGTAATAACCGGTCCGGTATAAGGAGATAATGGCCGTGCATCAGATATGGATTCCGACAATAACAATAAAATATCGAGTACAGCAAAGCTGAAAATTCCGCTTAGGCAAATCGCTAAAAAAATATAATCTGATCGTCGAGATTTAATGGCCCGATAGCTAATATATAAATAGGTAAGGAAAAACAATCCCACATAGATTAAAAATATCAGTGGAAAGACCCAATAAATAGAGTGTTGAGGCGTAAAGAAAATACCCGTGATGACAAGTCCAGTCACAAAATAAATCGAAGCCTCAATTTTGGCTAAATGGGTTTCAATAAATCGAAGTAAATATATACAGAAACTCAGGATATACAGGACAAAGAAAGCCAAATTTGCTTGGGTTGCCATTAAACTGGTTGGATATGGAAATGTTTCTGTTGCCAGTACATTGGAAATAAATAGCACCCACAACAATAAACTTAATGCGAACCATCCAAAGGCAGTTTCTTTGCGTCTTAATGACCAGATCACAAGACAAATGATGCCAAAAGTGATCGATAAAATGAGGTTTATTTGAAATAAAGTTCTACGGTTCCAAATTTTGCTTTGATGGATTTCATAATTGCTTTGCACATTATTAAAGAAGATATTACCAAGCCCAGGAGATTGAAAAGCAAAACCATTCACATAAATCAAAATTTCATTTTGGTCAGATCTTAATCCCGATACGGGTAAAATCCAGTAACGTGGCATATTCCAACTTTTAGACAAAGGTTCCTGTAAATTTTGATCTCGCCAAAGTAAATCTCCATTTAAAAAAACTGCACCCGCTGAATTAATATAATCAATTGAAAAAGCAATCGGCTCTGCTAACCTGGCATTATTTTCACATGACCAGTTCCATTCAATCTTATACCAGACTCCACCATTATAATTTTTCCAGTAATTGGTCCATTTATCTGGCAATTGTACCGGTTGCCAGCCTTGCTTGGGTAAAACAGTCTGTGAAGGTGTTTTCACCGCAGAAACAGAATTGATATATACAGAACATTGTTCATTAATACTTTGATTTATTTCTGCATAAGCCATGCGGCTGAATAAACCCAACAAAAATATGCAAAATAAATACAGTATGGAGTGCTTCATAAAATCCCTAAGGATCGTGCTGCACTGACCGCTTTAGTTCTTTTCGTCACCGCCAATTTTCGGTAAATATGTTTAATATGACTTTCAACCGTATATTTAGAGACAAATAATTGTTCTGCTATTTCTTTATTGCTCATCCCTTGGGCGACCAAGTCTAAAATTTCTGTTTCACGATTGGTCAAAAGTGCCGCTTCAGATTCTAATGATTTATCCTCATTTGAGTCCGTAATCACGGAAGATGAGATTTGCTTTAAAATTTCTTGTGCGATAAAAGGGTCAATGGGTGCGCCACCGCGCAGAATGCTGCGGATGGATAACCGCACTTCCGCATCATCACGTTCTTTCAAGACATAACCTGTCGCACCCGCTTTAATCGCTGAGAATAAACTTGCTTGCGTACTCCATGCGGAAATCACCAGAATTAAGACACTGCTATCGAGATTACGCAGCTTTTCTATCAGTTCTATCCCGTTTCCATCCGGAAGTCCAAGAT
The DNA here is from genome assembly GCF_052712855.1 of Acinetobacter sp. F16. NCBI lineage: Bacteria > Pseudomonadati > Pseudomonadota > Gammaproteobacteria > Moraxellales > Moraxellaceae > Acinetobacter > Acinetobacter sp. F16. The sequence continues at coordinate 594 of NZ_JBRATK010000010.1, read as the reverse complement.
CGACCAATGCCAGGGAAATAGGTTGTTGTTCTATTTGCAGGAAAGCTTGTTTTAGATTCTTGGCAAAAATAAGCACATCATTGTCATAGCCCAATTCGGTCAATATATTTTTTAATCGCTCACAAATGAGATCTTCATCTTCAACAATCAAGACTGGTACAGGTAAAATCGTTTCTATTCCCGACACACACTACCCCTTTTTTTTATTGGCCCAATTTAAGGGAAAAACCATTAAAAAATATCCCTAAAACCAAGTAATTTGATGACTCTTATACTAATAATTAAAATTCTCGTTAAATATTTTAAGACTTATTCTCTTAATTTAACACGATAAAATAAAAATGTTCATGATTCAATGCATGATTAATACTTGATCAATAAATTAAATCATTTTTATAAAATTCAGTTTGTATGATTGCCAAAGCTAAAGAAAAATCGATTGATTGAGATAAAAAGAAACAGCTGATCTCGCTGTTTCTTTTTTGCAGTTTTGATTAGGGTCTGTTGACATTTCAAGTATAGAATTTACCCGATAAAGGTAGCCAAATAAATACACAAGCTAATGCAACTGCACCCTCATAGCTACACTTTAGC